>NZ_JBIWFN010000002.1:0-120727 GCF_044763085.1 Streptomyces sp. NPDC096311 | reverse complement strand
GGGGGGCCCCCCCCCCCCCCCCCCCCCCCCCCCCGCGGGGCCGCCCCCCCCCCCCCCCCCCCCCGCGCCGGGGGGGGGGGGGCACCCCCCCCCCCCGCCCTTCTGCGTGCCGTGCCAGCTCTTCGGTGAAGCGACTACTGCCTTCGGTGAAGGGCTACCGCCTTCGGTGAAGGGGCTACCTGCACTGCTGGCCGGTGTTGATGCAGTTGGCGATCTTGTTCGCCAGGCCACCGGTGGTGACGCTGATGAAGTCGTCGTGGTCGGTCGCCGACTTGTGGAGCTGCTCCGGGAAGCCGTCCACCGCGAATGCGTTCTTCACCACGCCGTTCTGGAGGACCGGCGGCGCGATCTTGTAGACCAGGCGCATCGTCAGCTGCGGGATCGCCTTGAAGCCGTTGCCGCAGACGCCGCTCGCCGGATCGGCGAAGGCCACGTGCGTGCGGTGGTTGGCGCTGTCGATGTTCTGGCCGTCCCAGCAGCTCTGGAAGGCGAACGTGCGGACCACGTTGCTGCCCTGCGGGCAGATCGGGTACTGCGTCGTCAGCTGGACCTTGTTCTCGAAGCCGGTGCAGCTCCAGTGCGCGTTGGCGTTCGCCAGACCGTTGGTGGTGGTCTTGGCGTCACCGGTGATGATGCGCAGGAACTGCGGCATCGCGACGACCTTGCTGGCCGGGCTGCCGACGTACTTGATCTGTGCCTGTACGGGCGTCAGGATCTTGCCGACGTTGCCTTCCTTGCCACCGCCGTCCGCGTTCTGGTCGAAGTCCTGCGTGCCGTTCTGGAGACGGACCACCGGCCAGTAGTACGACGACAGGTCGCTCTTGTTCTGGCAGCTGGTCCCGCCCTGCAGGAACGTCTGGTTGCTGGAGAACGCGTTGACCTTCTGGTTGCCGACGTAGTCGTGCAGGTGGTGCGCGCCGTTGGTCACGCCGGGCGCCACGATCACGTTGTCGGTGTTGTGGTTCTTGTTCGCGTTCACGCCGCACTGGGTGGTGAACGTACCGCTCGAGGCGTTGGCGCCCTTCTGCGGCTTGCCCTGGACGTTCGCCGCGACCTTCGTGATGTCCACGAAGTCGGCGGCGACGGGACCGTTTCCGGCCTGACCGCCGATGTTGGCCGGCGCGCTCGGAGCCGCGCTGGCCCCGGCGCCGCCGTTGTTCTGCTGGCCGCCGTTCTGCTGGCCACCATTGTTCTGGCCACCGTTGTTCTGGCCGTTGTTGTTCTGGCCACCGTTGTTCTGCTGGCCGTTGTTCTGGCCGCCGGCGGTGGTCTGGGCCTGGTCGGCGGTGGTGCCGGTGCAGGCGGCGAGACCGTCCAGCGAGCCCGGCGCGGCGGCGCCCACTCGCGAGAAGTCGATCTTGATCCGGCCGATGACCGCGGTCCGCTTGTCCTTGAGCGGCGACAGGATCGCGTTCTGGACGAAGCCCGCGTCATTGGCCTGAGCCTGACGCGACGAGGCCAGCCGGGCGTAAGCCTCGGTGATCTGCTTGTCGAGCGTGGCCAGCTCCGTGTCGACGTTCGACTTGGCGTTGGCGGGCACGCTGGTCAGTTTCTGCCCGACATCGGGGCAGGAGATGGTGGCGACCTGGGCGGCGGCGGCCTTGGTGGTGTTCGGGCTCGAGTTGGTCTCGTGCGCCGAGGCGTAGAAATTCGCCCAGATCAATCCGCCCCCACCGATCGCGAGCGCCGCGGATGCGGCAACCGCGCGAACAGCCAGCGGCGAACGTCGTTTGCGAGTGTTGCGTCCCATGGAACTCCTCTGACTTCCTTGCGGGGCATCGAGGCGCCCGACAGGAGTGAAGCGGCGTCCATCAGTACGCAGGTGACTCCTGAGGCGTTCAGAAACCCTGGAAAATCTTAGAAGTTCGTGAGGTCATTTCCGGCGCAATGGGCTCAGAAGTGCATGTTTTTCTAGGAGTTGATCTCGGGAAACAGGTTTGAATGATATTCAACGGCGTCGGCGGTTCCTTCCTCATTCCTGGCTGCCGTGATCCAAATACGCCAGTACGGCGAGTACGCGCCGGTTGTCATCGTCGGAGACCTCCAGCCCCAGTTTGGTGAAGATGTTGGAGGTGTGTTTGGCGATCGCCCGTTCTGTGACCACGAGTTGGGTCGCGATCGCCGCGTTCGAGCGTCCCTGGGCCATCAGTTCGAGCACCTCGAACTCACGTGGGGTCAGTCGCCCGAGGGGCTGCGCGGTGTGTGAACGCCGCGTCAGCAACTGCTGGATCACCTGCGGATCCATCGCGGTCCCACCCGCGGCGACCCGCCGTACGGCGTCGATGAACTGCTCCGCGTCGAACACCCGGTCCTTGAGCAGATAACCGACCCCGCCCGTGCCGTCCGCGAGCAACTCCCGTGCGTACAGCTGCTCCACGTGCTGGGAGAGCACGAGCACCGGCAGCCCCGGCCGCTCCCGACGGGCCTGGAGCGCGCACTGCAGTCCCTCGTCCGTGTGCGAGGGCGGCAGCCGTACGTCGACCACGGCGACGTCCGGCGCCAACTCGGCGAGCGCCCGGGTGAGTTCGGGCCCGCTCTCGACGGCGGCGGCGATCTCGAAGTCGTACGCCTCGAGCATCCGGACCAGTCCGTCGCGCAGCAGGAACAGGTCTTCGGCTAGGACAACGCGCAAGGGATCTCCATGGTGACCATGGTGGGACCGCCCGCGGGGCTGCTGACGGCCAGGACGCCGTCGAATGTACCGAGCCGCCGCTCGACGCCGGTGAGCCCCGAGCCCGCGCCGACCCGGGCGCCGCCCTCTCCGTCGTCGGTGACGGTGATGCGGAGCGTTCCGTCCCTGTGCTGGAGGTCGACCCAGAGGCGCTCGGCTCCGGAGTGCTTGACCGCGTTGGTCAGTACCTCGCTGACGGCGAAGTACGCGGCGGACTCGACGGGGGCATCGGCGCGGCCGTCCATGTCGATGTCCACCTCGCTCACGAGAGGCAGCCGCAACACCAACGCCCTTACCGCGTCGCCGAGTCCACGCTCCGCGAGCACGGGAGGATGAATACCCCGTACGAGGTCGCGCAGCTCGGTGAGCGCCTCCGCGGAGGATCGGCGGGCCTGGGCGAGCAGCTGCCGGGCCTTGGCCGGGTCCTTCTCGATGAGGACCTCGACGGTCCCCAGGTCCATCCCCATGGCGACCAGCCGCGCCTGCGCCCCGTCGTGCAAGTCCCGCTCGATACGCCGGAGTTCAGCTGCCGACGTGTCCACGGCGGTACGTCGGGTCTCGGTGAGGACGCGGACCCGTTCGGCGAGTTCGCCGTCACCGGAGGCGAGGACGGAGCGGGTGAGGAGGAAATGGACCCGCAGGAGGGCGGGGGAGAGGGCGTAGGAGGCGACGAGGAGCGCCGCGCCCAGTGCCCCCGCGAGGAGGGCGGTGCCCTGTCCCGACACCGGCACGAAGCCGTACCACCATCCCACGTGCGTGCCGTCCGTGAAGACCCGCCACAGGCCGGCCGCCAGTGCGAAGCCCTCCAGGGGGTAGAAGAGGAGGGCGGCGGGCAGCAGCGCGGTCACGAACCCGGCGGTCATGTCGACCACCAGCCAGCCGAGATCGCGCCAGGTCGCCGGGTCCCCCAGCATGCGGAAGCAGCGCGTCCACAGGGTCGTGTCCGCCGGCAGGCTCCGGTACGTGGACGGAATCCGTATCCCGCACCACTCGGCGGCGATGATCCGTCGCCGGTCCGCGAAGGCCCGTACGCCGGTCAGGACCCAAGGGGTCGTGACGATCCCCACCCCCACCGGGACGAGCAGGATCGACACGACGGACAGGACGAAGAGAACGACTGCTCCGCTGAACCCCCCGACGGCCAGCATCAGCCCTCGTCCCCCGGCGACCAGTACCTCCGGCCCGCGCGTCCGTATGCCCCACCCGCTCCGCATCTCCATACCGCCAGTCTCACCGACCCGCCCCGTGGGGTCACTGGGCCGAGCACCAGGGTGGGGGTGGTGCCAGGTGCACCCCGGGGGCTTTCGGCTGCGGACCGGTGGGGGCTGGTCGCGCAGTTCCCAGGGATGGGACGGGTAGGGGCGGCGGGGGCGAGAACAGGGGGGGGCGCTACCGGGTGAGTACCTTGGTCTCCAGGTCCGGCGGGAGGCCCACCGGGGGGCGGCCCGGGCGTTGGGGGGCCACCCCGCCGATGCCGCGGAGCCAGGTCCACGTGTCCGCGACCGTCTCCGAGACGGGCCGGCACCGCAGACCCGCCGTCACCGCCCGTGACACGTCCGCCCGGTGAAGGGCGTCATGCATGTCGGACCCCACCGGCACCCACACCGGCAACTGCGTCCACGGCTGAATCCCGGCGTCGAGGACCACGGAAGGCTCGGTCCAACGGAGTTCCGCCCGCGCCCCGGTGACCCGGACGCATGCGTCGAGCAGCTCGCCCATCGTCGTGTGCCCCTGCGGACTCATCAGGTTGTACGCCCCGCTCACCCCCGCATCCGCCGCCCCGAGGATCCACTCCGCGAGATCACGCACATCGACGTACTGGAGGGGGAGGGACCGGGGGCCGGGCGCGAGTACGGGACCGCCCCGGGCGATCCGGTTCAACCACCACGGCAGGCGCCCGATGTTCTCGTACGGCCCGAGGATCAGCCCGGACCGCACGAGCACCGAGCGCTCCGCGCCGAACGCGGACACGGCGGCCAGCTCGCCGCCCAGTTTGTCCTGCGCGTAGTCGGTCTGTTCCGCGTCCTCGGACGCCCCTGCCACGAGCGGCGCGTCCTCGGCGTAGTCGGCGGGCGGAGCCCACGCGTAGACCGAGCAGCTCGACACGTACACATATCGCCCGGCCCGCTCGGCCAACAGCCGTGCCGTGTCGCGAACGGCCCGTGGCGCCGCCGACCAGGTGTCGACGACGACATCCCACTCGCCGTCGGTGGACGCGTCGGCGAGCGCCGCGAGCCCGTCGGGGGCGGTGCGGTCACCCAGCAAGGACCGCGCCCCGGCGGGCGGTTCGCGGCGCCCGCGGTGGAAGACGGTCACCTCCCAGCCACGGCCGAGCGCCGCCTCCACCACGGCCCGCCCCGCGAAGTCCGTACCGCCCAGCATCAGCAGTTTCTTGGGTGTCATACGGAGGACTCTGCCCGCACGGTCCGCCGGACGGAACGGGAATCTGCTGACAGAAGATTCCCTGAGCCGCGTGCTGGGTCAACGCCCCGTCGGGGGCGCGTACTTGTAGCCCACCCGCCGCACCGTCTGGATCGCCTGCCGGTGCTGCGCCCCCAGCTTGCGCCGCAACCGCGCGACGTGGACGTCGACGGTCCGCCCGTCGCCCACGTGCCCGTAGCCCCACACGGTGGTGACCAGTTGGTCGCGGGTGTGCACCCGGTGCGGATGCGAGACGAGGTGCGCGAGCAGCTCGAACTCCAGGTAGGTGAGGTCGAGCGGCCGCCCGTCGACCTCGGCGGTGCGCTGCACGGGGTCGATGCGGACGAGCGGGTCGTCCCCCACGGCGGCGCCGGCGGGGGCCGGGGAGTCCGGGACGGCGACCGGCAGCAGGGGCTGCTGGTCGGCCGGTACGAGGACCAGGTAGCCGATCATCGGCGGCTGGCCGGGGAGTACGGGCAGGGTGTGCGGGGGAGCGGGCAGCCAGGTGGCGCCCGGCGGCAGGAAGTCCGCGACGTCGACCACCTCGTCCCGGTGGACGGCACGGAGTCGGTGCCGCGCGGGGACGGATGCCGGTGCGGATGGGGGTCCCCCCGCTCGAGCGAAGTCGGGAGTGGGGGAGGTCGCGACGGACGAGAAGGAACGAGTGGTCGCCATGAGAGGTCAGCTCTTTCGCGCGAGAAGTTCGTCGGGAAGGTCGACGACCGCGAGTTCGTGGTCGGGGCCGTCGAGGACGTACGTCGTGCGCGCTGGCCGAAGGCCGGGGTGTACGGCTTTAGAGGGCCGGCGCGTTCGTCGCGCGGCAACACACCCGGTCGAAGTCGTGATGCTGACGGGAAGGCCAGAAGGGCTCCAGGTCGGGGCGACCCGTCGCGGTGTACTTCTGGAAGCTGGCCATGCCCCCATTGAAGCAGAAGCCCGAGCCGCGCAGGAGACTCCTCTCACAGGTCGGACGCGCCCTTGGCGTGAACGTGACGCCGTACGAGGCCGAGGTCGCGTAACGCGAGGAGGCGCCCACCGTCACGGTGGGCGCCTCCTCGCGTTAAGTGCGGGGCGGATCAGACCTGGCCGGCCTTCTCCATGGCGGTGCAGCAGGTGTCGACGAGCAGGCGCGTGACGACGTACGGGTCGACGTTGGCGTTCGGGCGGCGGTCCTCGATGTAGCCCTTGCCGTCCTTCTCGACCTGCCACGGGATGCGGACCGAGGCGCCACGGTTGGAGACACCGTAGGAGTACTCGTTCCACGGGGCGGTCTCGTGCAGACCGGTCAGGCGGTCGTCGATGCCGGCGCCGTAGTTCTTGACGTGGTCGAGCGGCTTGGAGCCCTCGCCCAGCGACTCGCAGGCGGTGATGATCGCGTCGTAGCCCTCGCGCATCGCCTTGGTGGAGAAGTTGGTGTGCGCGCCGGCGCCGTTCCAGTCGCCCTTGACCGGCTTGGGGTCGAGGGTCGCGGAGATGTTGAAGTCCTCGGCGGTGCGGTAGAGCAGCCAGCGGGCCACCCACAGCTGGTCGGAGACCTCCAGCGGCGCCAGCGGGCCGACCTGGAACTCCCACTGGCCGGGCATGACCTCGGCGTTGATGCCGGAGATGCCGAGGCCCGCCTTGAGGCAGTTCTCCAGGTGCGCCTCGACGACGTCACGGCCGAAGATCTCGTCCGCACCGACGCCGCAGTAGTAGCCGCCCTGCGGGGCCGGGAAGCCGCCGACGGGGAAGCCGAGCGGGCGCTCCCCGTCGAAGAAGGTGTACTCCTGCTCGATACCGAAGATCGGCTCCTGCGCGGCGAACCTCTCCGCCACCTCGGCCAGCGCGGCACGGGTGTTGGACTCGTGCGGCGTCATGTCGATGTTCAGGACCTCGCACATCACGAGGACGTCGTCGCCGCCGCGGATCGGGTCCGGGAAGGTGGCGACGGGCTTGAGTACGCGGTCCGAGGCGTGACCCTCGGCCTGGTTCGTGGAAGACCCGTCGAAGCCCCAGATCGGCAGCTCGGCGCCCTTGGCGTCGTCGCCCAGTATCTTCGTCTTGGAACGGAGCTTGGCCGTCGGCTCGGTGCCGTCGATCCAGATGTACTCAGCCTTGAAGGTCACGGGCCACATCCTTCGGGGTGTGTCTACGGGCGCACTGCGGGTGCTGCGGCGCTGCGGCACTGGGGCGCCGCGGTACTGCCCGGCAGCCTGTCAACAGGCGATTTCCCGATCATTGCTCGAATGTGAACCCCGTGTTACCGGGTGTCTCTGTGCTGCGACTCACTCGCCGAGAGCGATGCGCGGCCGCTGTCGGCGGCCCGCTCGCGAAGCCCGCCGGGACACGCCGCGGGCCACCGTGGCCCTCCCGGTCCCGGTGGCGGCGGCTCGTATGCGATGGGTTTGCGGACACGCACCGGGCTCTGCGCCCGGTGAACTCGCCCTACGTGCCGGTCCTGCTGTTCGTGGCCGCGAACAGCAGGACGCACGACCCGCACCGGGCGGCGGTCCGGGCCGCGGGGCTGCTGCCGTACGCGGCCCGGCCGGTACCGCCGTCCGATCGGCGGAGTTCCTCAGTCGTCAGATGTAGGCGCTCACCCCACCTTCTCGATCCGGGCCCGGCGGATCAGGAACTTGCCCGGCTCCCGGACCTGCTCGAACGCCGCGTTGTTGAGCAGCACGCAGCTGCCCGACACCGAGGTGACCTGCACGGTCGTGGACTTGTTGTTGTCCAGGTTCGTGACCTTGAGCTTGGTCCCGGCCGGGAACTGGTTGCTGGACGCGGCCGGGGCGCCCGCCTCGCCCGAGAGGGTGACGGTCGAACCGTTGCAGACCTGCTGTCCGGCGGCGGCGCCACCACCACCCGTCCCCTGCGCGGGTGCGGTGGTCTGCTGCTGCGCGGGTGTGGTCGTCGCCGGCTGGGCGGACTGCGCGGGCTGCGTGGTCTGGGAGCCCTGAGCCGACTCCCCAACCGCACAACCGGACGCCTTCTGCTGCACCTTGATCTGAGCGATGACCGCCTCGCGGTTGGCGATCCGCGCCGCCGACTGCGCGTCGGGATTGGCCCGTTGGCCGTCGATGAACTTCTGGTTGTTGCCGAGGGCGGTGGTGAGCCCCTGGCAGACCGTCGAGTCCGCGGCGGACAGCGTCCGGCCGTTCTCGGTCTGCGCCGCGTTCGAGGTGGCCGCCATGGCGAACGCGCCACCTCCGGCCACGGCCGCGGCACTGACCAGCAGTGCGAGCTTCTTCTTGGGACTGAGAGTCCTTCTACGCGACATGCACGCCTCCTGTCCGTGGCCGCCTCGTGGGGCGACCGGATGCGATCCGTGTGCCGCTATGTACGAGATCCCGAACAGGGTTACTCAATGGTTAACACGAGTCAGCGAAGTGGTCTGGGTCACAAGCGGGTCAAGGCGTCCCGAACCGCTTCCTCCGTGCGTCCCACGACGGCCGTCCCGTCCTCCGCCGTGATGATCGGACGCTGGATGAGCTTCGGGTGCTCGGCCAGCGCCTTGACCCACCGCCCGCGCGAACCGTCGTCCCGCGCCCACGACTTCAGGTCGAGCTCCGTGGCGACGGCCTCCTGCGTCCGGGTGATGTCCCACGGCTCGAGGCCCAGCCGCTCCAGAACGTCCCGGATCTCGTCCTCCGTGGGGACGTCCTCCAGGTAGCGGCGGACGGTGTACTGCGCACCCTCCGCGTCGAGCAGGCTGATGGCGCTGCGGCACTTCGAACAGGCCGGATTGATCCAGATCTCCATGCCGCACACGTTACGTGAGCCCTCCTTTTCCACCGGTGTCATGCCACCCCTGAAAGCCCTGTGGCCAGGGGCCGGTTCATCACAAGATCATCACTCCCTCTCCATGCCTCTGTCATATGCCGTAGCCGGGAACTACCGTCATCCCACCCGAAAGCGCAACCAGGGGGGACGAGATGACTGACCCGTACGCGAGGCCGCCTGTTCCGCGACCGCCGGACACGCGGCCTTGGCGCAAGCGCAAGCGCGTGTGGGCGGCCGGGATCCTCCTGTTCGGTCTGGGGGCCATGGGTGGCACCCAGAGCGCGCAGGACGAGGTGAACGCGGCGAAGGCCGCGGCTGCCAGCCCCCGTCCGACGGTCACGGTGACCGCCACCGCCACCGCCACGGCTACCGCCACCGTCACCGCGACGCCGAAGCCGCGGGCGACCGTCACCAAGACGGTGCGGACGCCTGGCCCCACCAAAACGGTCACCGAGGCCGCGCAGGACACCGGGGCGGACACGAGCGGGAGCAGCGACACCGGCACCTGCTCGATCGTCTCCAACTCGGGCAACTGCTATGAGGCGGGGCAGTACTGCCGGAACAGGGACCATGGCGCTTCGACGACGGATGCCGGCGGTGCGGGCATCACGTGCGCCTATCGCAACGGGTGGCGCTGGACCTACTCCTGACGGCGCGAGCCGTGTCTTTCCCGGTGGGTGACGGGTGGGTCCACGTCGTGCCGCCGGAGGGCCTGTTCGAATTTGCCGCCGCCTCACGCACCTCTCGCAGAACTGCTGTGACACGGCGGCAATTCCCTTGCCCACCTGGAGGTTTGCTGGACTCTGTGGACTCCCTGGATGTCAGTGCCGGGCAGTAAACTGGAGGCAGTGTTCGAGGGTGTCGCCGGGGGGTCCGGATGGCGCCCTGACCGCGACAGGAGGATGCCTGTGCCCGCTGCCGCACTGAAGCCGCTGCCCACTCAGTCCACGTCCAAGAGGGCGGTCCTGATGGACCTGCCGTACGAGCCCGTGGCGAAGCGACCGTTGCCGCCGGGGCGGCCTCGCGAGTGGTACGTCACGCACAACCGCCGGCTCAAGGCGATGCGTCTCGCGATCGCCCTGCTCGACTCCGGTGTGTACGTTCCGAATCAGGCCCGCAACGAGAAGATCCGCAGTACTGCGGAGGCGATCGGTGTTCATCCGCCGTCGGACACCACGTGCCACATGGTGCGCGCGCTGATGCGTTACGCGCGCTGAGCGCAGAGGGGCGGCCGGGGCAAGGTCCCTCGCCCCCGCCGCCCCTACCCGTCCCATCCCGGGGGCTCCGCCCCCAAACCCCCTTCAGGCTGAACGGCCTTGTCCTCAGACGCCGGACGGGCTGAAAGAAGCGGGCCGGGGTGGGTGGGGCGCGGTCTCCGGGCTTGTCCTGGAACGCCGGACGACCCTGGGTCTTCGGGGGCGCGGGGAACTGCGCGATCCGCCCCCACCCACCCGCGGCTGAACGGCACCCCCGGTGGCTGGGGGGGGGGCGCCCCGTTTCCTCCGTCACTGCCCCGTCGTCAGTTCCTTCT
This sequence comes from Streptomyces sp. NPDC096311, assembly GCF_044763085.1. Classification (NCBI taxonomy): domain Bacteria; kingdom Bacillati; phylum Actinomycetota; class Actinomycetes; order Kitasatosporales; family Streptomycetaceae; genus Streptomyces; species Streptomyces sp. NPDC096311. Next base: position 110,342 of record NZ_JBIWFN010000002.1, on the reverse strand, counting down.
CCAGGGGGGTTCGGAAGCGTGGCGTGATCCGGGTCGGGCCCAGCCAGGCCCGTAGCCGGGCGGCCTGCGTCTCGATGGCCGCCAGTGCCTCCCGCCCCACCCCGCCAGGATCCAGCACCCGCCACACCAGATCCCCATCGCCCCGCTGCGCCCACCCCCCGACCACCCGCCCGTCCCACCACACCGTCGGCCCGACATTCCCACTGCCGTCGAAGAGGGCGGCGCGGAGAGAGGGGGAGAGGTACCAGTCCCGTTCCTGCCATCCCATGGCCGTGGGATCGAGCCCGGGAAGGAGCGCGGCCCACGGCGCGGCGGGGCCGGGGACGGGGGCGACGTCGTCGGCGGTCACATATCCGGTGGCTCCGTCGTCGAGCGACACGGCCACCGCCCCGATCGCGGCCAGCGCCCGCCGCACATCGGTGACCTTCCACCCCGTCCACCACTTGAGGTCGGCCTCGGTGGCGGGCCCGCACACCGCGAGCCAGCGGCGCAGCAGCCCGGTCTGGGCCTCGGCGGGCGGGAGTTCGGGATGCGGCGGCGCCACGGCCCAGCGGAACTGGGTCGACGTCCAGGACCCCAGCGGGCGCCCCCGCACCACCCGCCCCTCGACCCCGAGCACCCGCATCAGCCGGGACGACACGGTCTGCGCGCTCTCGTAACTCCGCCCCGTGCCGTACGTGAACTGCTCCCTCAACCGCGGTTCGTCCTGGACGAGTTCGTTCACCGTGGCCTGCCCGCGCCGCGCCAGCGCGGCGAGCGCGGACGTCTCCACCTCGGCGAGCCACTCCTCGGTCAGCCGCCCGTCGCTGCCGCTCACCATGTCCTTGATCAGCCCGGCCCGGGCCTTCGCGGCGATCGCGAGCCCCGTGGAGGCGTGCACCACCGCGGCCAGCTCGGTGGGGAACACGAACACGGTGTGCCGCATGCCGTGCATCCGTACCAGCGTCCGGTCCTCGTACAGCGCCCGGTCGAGCTCCGCCACCGTCTTCCCGGCGTCCGCGAGCCGCGCGCCCACCGCCAGGTACACCGTCACCGGATCGGTTCCGTGCAGTGCGACCAGGGACCCGGCGACCTCCTCGGGGCTCGCCGCGCGCGCCGTCCCCGCGAGCCGGTGCCGCAGGGCGAGCCGGGCCCGCCGCTCCGCCCCTGCGATGTGCCGCCGCTCCTCGCCCACGCCGCCTCCCTCTCGTAGCTGCCGTCCCCGCATCCTCTCGCGCCTCACCCGATCGGCGCCCCCGCCGTGCGTACGCCCTGCTCACGGCCTTGACTGAAGCGGGAATCCGCAGCGGAACGTCGGGAGACGACATGGCGCGGCACGCGCGGCAAGGGATACGTGGGATGCGCGGGACAGGCGTGGTGTACGGAGTGCGTGGGGTGCGTGGGATACGAGCGCCCGGCGTACGACGGACCGGCCCGGGGGCCGTGGCTGTGGTGCTCCTGCTGGCCCTCGGCGCCTGCCTGGCCGGCTGTTCCGACGACACCAGCCCGTCCGACGTGGCCTCCGCCGCCTCCTCCCTCGCGTCCCAGGCCGGCGACTCGCTCGCCTCCGCGACCGCCGAGGCCGGGCGGAAGTTCGACGAGTTCAAGAACGGCCTGAACGCCAAGGACGAGGTGAAGCTCGGCGACCGGGTGAGCATCGACTCCGCGGGCCGGGCCACCGTCAAGGCCACCGCCACCAACCCGACGTCCGCGGCGAAGACGTACGCGGTCCAGGTCGACTTCCGCGACAAGGGCGGCAACCTCCTCGACACGGTCGTCGTCACCCTGAACGACGTCCCGGCGGGTGCCGCCAAGGACGCCGCCGCCCGCAGCCACCGCACCCTCTCCGGAGACGTCACCGCCGACGTGGCCCGCGCCGTACGGACCTGACACCCGTGAACGCGCTTCCCGCGACGGCGACCATCCCGCCGTCACCGTCACCGTCACCGTCACCGTCACCGTCACAGTCACCGTCGCTGTCGCTGTCGCCGATGCCTCAGCCGTGCAGCTCGAACAGCCCGGTCACATACGCCGTCAGCCGTTCGCCCAGCAGTTCGGGGGTCAGGTCTGCGCGCCCCAGTTCCCGCCACGGCACCGCGAGCTTCTCGGCGTCGGGGGAGTAGGCCAGCGCGTCGAGCAGCCGCCAGTACAAGTGCTCCTCGGCGCCGGCCGGTCGGCGCCCGCCGTGTGCCTCGTACCGCGCGCGGAACCCCAGGCCGTACGCCTTCCCGTGGAGCAGCGCGAGAGCCGTGGAGCAGTGGGCCACGTCCAGGTCGGCGGGCCCCCACGAGGTCTCCACCCAGTCGACCACCCCGCTGATCCGCAGAGTGTCGCCCGCGCCGGTGAAGAGCACGTTGCCGGGATGGAAGTCCCGGTGCAGGAAACATCCTTCGTACGCCGGGGGTTCACGCCGGATCACGTCCACGGCCCGCTCCCACAGCGTCCCCCGGGGCGCGCGGACGCGTTCGGGCGAGGTCCATGCCTGGTACGGGCGCGGGCGGTCGGCCGGAACCACCGCGTGGATACGGGCCAGTTGGCGGGCCAGCAGGTCGATCCGCCGGTCCAGGTCCTCCTCGTCGACCCGTACCCCGCCCGGCAGCAAGGACATCAACAGGGAGGGGTGGTCGCAGTGTTCGGCGGTGGCGTCGACGGCGTGGAGCTCGGGCGTGGGTACGTCCTCGTACGGGGCGAGCAGGGTGAGGACGGACGCCTCGCGGGCCAGCAGACCGGCCGCGTGACGGCGGTAGAAGGGCTTCACGAACGACCGCAGCACCAGACCCGTACCCTCGTCGAGGGTGAGCCGGCGCATCTGGGAGCTCCAGCCGCCGCGCAGGGCCGTGGACTCCCGTACGCTCCTGCCGGCCGGAAGCTGCTCGGCCACCCAGCCGCGGGTCGCGGTCCACCCCCGCTCGCCCAGTCCCACGAGTACGGCGTCCACGAACCGCGCCCGGTCGGCGGGATGTTCGCGCAGCCACAGGCCCAGCGTGTGGTCCGCGTCGGGGAAGTCGAGCCGGCTGAACTGGGCGCGGGCGGTGAGCGCGTCCGTCACGGCTTCGGTGACGGCGGGCGGGATGACGGCGTCCGTACCGGGTACGGCGAGGACCGCACGGCCGTCGTACCCGCGCAGCACGTCGAGCGCGGGGGCCCGCCGCCAGCTGTCCGGCGCCCGGATGATCTCGCTGAAGCGCGCTCCCCCGCTCTCGACTTCGCTCGAGCGGGAGGTGCCCCCCTTCTCCCCGAAGGGAACCTGCCAGGCCTCGGCGCCGTACACAGCGGGCGCGCACAGGCCCAGCGCCACCACACGCCGCCCGTAGTGCCCGGCGAGATCGGCCACCGTCTGGCCGCTCATGCTGAACCCGACGAGGATCAGCGGACCCTCCGCCGGGACCGACGCGTCGATGACGGAGACGGCCTGCTCGAAACGTCGGCGCAGGCTCAGGTGCCTGAGTTCGCCCGAGCTCTCGCCGTGTCCGGAGAAGTCGAGGGCGAGGCCTCGGCAGCTGCGTGCCACGAACTCCTCCAGCAGCGGGAGCAGGCGCTCCTTGTTGCCGAGGCCCGCGCCGTGCAGCAGGACGACGGTGGCCGCGCCGCCGGGGCCACCGTCACCGCCGCCGCTGACGCAGCTCAGTCGTTCACCGTCATGGTCGTGTGCGAAGGAGGCGAGCATCCCCCCATTTACCCACGGCGGCTTTTCCCCTCTCTACGTACCGACGGCCCCCGGCCAGGTCACAGACCCGGGGCGCCCCAGATCGGGAACCAGCGGCTGAGATCCTGCTCGATCCGCAGATCGTCCGCGAGCGCGGCCTTGACCTGCAGTTCCAGCGCGTTGTCGCGCCGTTGGGCCTCGCCGGCCAGCGGCGCGAAGGGATAGAAGGTGCCGCGCTTGTAGAGATAGACGAGTCCGAGCCGCCGCTGCCCGGTGTCCTGGAATCCGGCCACGGAGCAGAGCAGCTGCGGTCCGAAGCCGCTGCCTTCCAGCGCGCTGTTGACCGCGTGCAGATCACTGACCAGTGCGGGCAGATCGTCCGGTTCCCGCCGTGAGACCAGCCACGAGTATCCGTACTCGTCCCGGCTGACCTCCACCGGCGGACCCGTGCGTTCGGCATCCGCGTCGAGCAGTTCCTGCACCTCCTGGTGCGCCTGGGCGAAGGCCCCGCCCTCGACGCTCGCGAAACACACCGCTCCCGTCCCGGTCGGGGTGAACCCGGCGGCGGCCTGCAGGGTCAGGGCCGCCGACGGCAGCCCGAAGAGCTGGTCGAGATCGGGCGCGACGGCCTTGGTGCGCCCGAGCAGGATGTCCAGGAACCCCATGCAGTCGGCTGCCTTTCCGGAAGGGACGAAGGGCCATGGCCCAGGATGAGCGGGGTGGGTCGGAAAAGGACGGGAAGAAGAGTCAGACGCTGCTCTCCGGAGTCGCCGCCTCACCCAGCTCCGCCGAGATCCTGCCCAGTTGTTCGAGCCGCTGCTCCAGGCTGGGGTGGGTCGAGAAGAGCTTCGCGATCCCCGGTTCGGCACCGAAGGCCGGCGTGAAGTAGAACGCGTTGAACGCCTGCGCCGTCCGCAGGTCCTTGGTCGGGATCCGCGCGATGTCCCCGGAGACCTTCGTCAGCGCGGACGCCAGCGCCGAGGGCCGGCCGGTGAGCAGGGCGGCGGACCGGTCGGCGGCCAGCTCGCGGTACCGGGACAGGGCCCGGATGAGCAGGAAGCTGATCGCGTACACGGCCGCGGAGACCGCCATCACCGCCATGAAGATCGCCACGGTGTTCTGGTCCTTGCGGCCGCGCCCGCCGAAGAGCTGGGAGTAGAAGGCGAACCGCACGATCAGCCCGGCGATCACCCCGAGGAACGAGGCCACGGTGATCACGGCGACGTCCTTGTGCGCCACGTGCGACAGCTCGTGCGCGAGGACGCCCTCCAGCTCGTCGGGCTCCAGCCGCCGCAGCAGCCCGCTGGTCACGCAGAGGACCGCGTGATCGGCGTTCCGCCCGGTCGCGAACGCGTTCGGCATGTCGATGTCCGACACGGCGACCAGCGGCTTCGGCATGTCGGCGACGGCACACAGCCGGTCGACGACCCCGTGCAGCTGCGGATACTCCTCGCGCTCCACGATCCGGCCGTGCATCGCGTAGAGCGCGATCCGGTCCGAGAACCAGTACTGCGCGCCGAGTAGCAGTGCCGCGAGGACCACGACCAGCACCCAGGACTTCAGCAGCACGATCAACGCGGCGACGAAGGCCACGTACAGCAATCCGAGCAGGAACAGCGTGACCGTCATGCGTACGGTCAACCGCGGATCGCTCCGGAACCGGCTCTGCATCTGCATCACCCCCGCAGTAAGGCACTCGTCCCGCTGTCCAGTGTGCACCTGCGGACGCCCATGAAGCGGTTCCGAACAGCCCTAGGAGGTGCAAAGGCAACCTGTGGGATTCCGGGCAGGATCTGAGGGATTCCCTCCAAGATGCTGAGTGGTCGATCGCCGACTAACCTTTACTCGCGAGCAGCTCTTCATGAAAAGAGCCGCCATCGGAGTACGCCCGCCGCACGCGTCGGCGGTCTGAACGTACTCCCTGTACTCGGGCGAGCATCGCGCCGGACCCGCTCCGCCGCGGTCACGGCCATCTGCCATCCGTCTCGTGCCTCCGAAAGACCGCACGAGGGGTGCAAGGAGGATTCATCCATGAAGGCACAACGTGCGAGGCGCTTCTTCGCGGTATCCGCCATCGGCGTTCTGATGGCCGGAGGCGCGGCGATCGGCGCAGCAGGTACGGCCTCGGCAGCTGCCCCGGCCCAGGCCCAGACCCACGCCACCACCTACGGCTGTTCCAACTGGGGTGGCCGTGGATTCGGCAACTGCGGGTTCGGCTTCAACAACGGCTTCAACAGCGGCTTCAACCGTTTCGGCTTCAACAACGGTTTCGGCTTCAACAACGGCTTCGGCTTCAACAACGGCTTCAGCAACGGCTTCGGTGGTGGAGGAGTCGTAGTCGTCGTGGTGCCCTGACGGACCACGGCCGAGGGCCGCCACCTGTACGCACAGGTGGCGGCCCTCAGTTTTTCAGGCGTCTTTTCAGGCGTCGTGATCTTTAGACGTCGTAGTACAGCTCGAACTCGTGCGGGTGCGGACGCAGCTGCAGCGGCGCGATCTCGTTCGTGCGCTTGTAGTCGATCCACGTCTCGATCAGGTCGGACGTGAAGACGTCGCCCGCGAGCAGGAACTCGTGGTCGGCCTCGAGGCGGTCGAGGACGGCCGGGAGGGAGGTCGGGACCTGGGCGACGCCCGCGTGCTCCTCGGGGGCGAGCTCGTAGAGGTCCTTGTCGATCGGCTCGGCCGGCTCGACCTTGTTCTTGATGCCGTCGAGGCCCGCGAGCAGGAGCGCCGAGAAGGCCAGGTACGGGTTGCCGGAGGAGTCGGGCGCGCGGAACTCGACGCGCTTGGCCTTCGGGTTCGAACCCGTGATCGGGATACGCATGGCCGCGGAGCGGTTGCGCTGCGAGTACACCAGGTTGACCGGGGCCTCGAAGCCGGGGACCAGACGGTGGTACGAGTTCACCGTCGGGTTCGTGAAGGCGAGCAGCGACGGGGCGTGCTTGAGGATGCCGCCGATGTAGTAGCGGGCGGTGTCCGAGAGGCCCGCGTAACCGGCCTCGTCGTAGAACAGCGGGTCGCCGTTGGCCCACAGCGACTGGTGGACGTGCATGCCCGAGCCGTTGTCACCGAAGATCGGCTTCGGCATGAAGGTCGCGGTCTTGCCGTTGCGCCAGGCGACGTTCTTCACGATGTACTTGAAGAGCTGGAGGTCGTCGGCCGCGGCGAGCAGCGTGTTGAACTTGTAGTTGATCTCGGCCTGGCCGGCGGTGCCCACCTCGTGGTGCTGGCGCTCGACCTGGAGGCCGGACTTGGCCAGCTCCAGGGAGATCTCGGCACGCAGGTCGGCGAAGTGGTCGACCGGCGGGGTCGGGAAGTAGCCGCCCTTGTAGCGGACCTTGTAACCACGGTTGTCCTCGAGGGCGCCGGTGTTCCAGGCGCCGGCCTCGGAGTCGATGTGGTAGAAGGCCTCGTTCGACTTGGTGTCGAAGCGCACGCTGTCGAACACGTAGAACTCGGCCTCGGGGCCGAAGAACGCGGTGTCGGCGATGCCGGTGGACGCGAGGTAGGCCTCGGCCTTCTTCGCCACGTTGCGCGGGTCACGGGAGTACTGCTCGCCCGTGATCGGGTCGTGGATGAAGAAGTTGATGTTGACCGTCTTGTCGCGGCGGAACGGGTCGACGCGCGCGGTGGACAGGTCGGCGCGGAGCGCCATGTCGGACTCGTGGATGGCCTGGAAACCGCGGATCGAGGAACCGTCGAACGCGAGCTCCTCGGCCGGGTCGAAGGCCTCGGCCGGGATCGTGAAGTGCTGCATCACGCCCGGCAGGTCGCAGAAACGGACGTCGACGAACTTGACGTCCTCGTCCGCGATGAACTTCTTGGCCTCGTCGGCGTTCTGGAACATCCAGCTCCTCCTACTCCCGCCCACAGTGGACCGGGGTGGTAGTTCGTTCGTGCGGCCAGTGCGGTGGCACACGCTGGAGCCGACCATAGGGATGGGGGATTTCTCCAGCGTGACCCATTTGTTTCGCCCAAGTTAACCGACCCGGGGTCGCCAGGCCCCTCGTGTCCGCATGCCAAAACGGGCGCAGTACCGTGGACGGGTGGACAACAGGCAAGCAATCGGATCGTGGCTCTCCGGACCCCGCGCGGCCCTGGAGGACGCTGGTGCCGACCTCGGATACCGGGGTGAACAGCTGGGTCTGCCGGAGCAGGGCCCCGGCTCCATCGCCCGCCCCGGCCGCAGGCTGGGCGCCCTCGCCATCGACTGGGCCCTGTGCCTGTTGATCGCATACGGACTGCTCACCCACGGCTACAAGCCGGGGTCGACGGGCAACTGGGCTCTGCTCGTCTTCTTCGTCCTGGGCGTCCTGACCGTCGGCACGGTCGGCTTCACCCCGGGCAAGCGCCTCCTGGGCCTGCGGATCGTCCCCGAGGGCGGCGGCCGTCTCAACCCGCTGCGCGTCCTGCTGCGCACCGCCCTGCTGTGCGTGGCCATCCCCGCCCTGATCTGGGACCGCGACGGCCGCGGCCTGCACGACCGCCTGGCCCGCACGATCGAGGTCCGGGCCTAGGAGGGCCTGTCCGGCGGATCACGCCGGAGACGCGGGCCTGATCCGCCGGACAGGCCCTGGCAACCGGGCACCGGGCCGTACGACGAGTGGTACGACGACGAGTGGTACGACGATGGGGGCGCCCGGAGTGATCCGGGCGCCCCCATCGTCGTAACGCTGCTCAGAGGAGTGTCAGCGGGCCTTCGGTCCGCCGCGCGGCATCCGCATGCCCTTGGGCATCGGACCCTTCGGAAGGGGCATGTTGCTCATCAGGTCGCCCATCGCGCGCAGCCGGTCGTTGGTGGCCGTCACCTGCGGGCCGGTCAGGACGCGGGGGAACTTCAGCATCGTCGTGCGGAGCTTCTTGAGCCCCACCTGACCCTCGCCGGAGCCCACGAGCACGTCGTGCACGGGCACATCGGCGACGATTCGCGCCATCTTCTTCTTCTCGGCCGCCAGCAGGCTCTTCACCCGGTTCGGGTTGCCCTCGGCCACCAGCACGATGCCGGCCTTGCCGACCGCGCGGTGCACCACGTCCTGGCTGCGGTTCATCGCCACCGCCGGAGTCGTGGTCCAGCCACGGCCGATGTTGTCCAGTACGGCCGCTGCTGCGCCGGGCTGGCCCTCCATCTGTCCGAACGCGGCTCGCTCGGCCCTGCGCCCGAAGACGATCGCCGTCGCGAGGAAGGCGAGCAGAAGGCCGAGAATGCCCAGGTAGTACGGGTGGTCGATCAAGAGGCCGATCGCGAGGAAGACACCGAAGGTGACGATTCCGACTGCCGCGAGTACAAGACCGATCTTGGAGTCGGCCTTGCGAGTCATCTTGTAGGTCAGGGCGATCTGCTTGAGTCGCCCGGGGTTAGCAGCGTCCGCTGCAGTTTCCTTCCTCGCCATGCCACGAAGTCTACGTGGCCCGACAAGCGCCGACGACGGCAGTGTCCGGGCAGGCGGCGGCAGCGCCCGCACGGGGAGTCCGGCGACGGCTAGGAACGCGTCGCCACGGACTCCAGCACGCGCTGCGCCTCGACCCGGTCCTTGGCGCGGCGGCGGTCCTCCAGGACGGAGGTCCAGGCGTTGCGGCGGGCGGTGCGCTGGCCGCTGCTCATGAGCAGCGACTCGACGGCACGGAGTGCATCGGTGAACGACGGGATGGCTGTGGCGCGTACGGGCGCGGCCTGCATGATGGAGGTCCCCCCTCGGGATGGCGGCTCTGGACGGGGCGGTACGTGGAGTAAGACCAGGGTCACTGATTGGTGTTACCAGGGCGTGACCGACCGGTCAAACACCAATGAAGCCTTGATGCGGCGGGCCTCCAGCGCGACGCCGTCCTGACGCCTGTCCCCATCTGCGCGGACGGTCCGCAGCGCGGTGAATTGGCCACATTGTGGGGGGAGTTGCTTGTGCGCCGATTCACACGCGAGCGGTGGCACTGAGTGCCACCGCTCGCGTTGTACGGCGTTTTAAATTGTGTCGCCCGCGTTGCTCCGTACGGGTGTTCAGACCGCCTGCGAGGCGATGTACGCGCCGCGCTTCTCGATGGCCATCTGGTACAGCCGGCCGGCGCGGTACGAGGAGCGCACGAGCGGGCCCGACATGACGCCGGAGAAGCCGATCTGCTCGGCCTCCTCCTTCAGCTCCACGAACTCGTGCGGCTTGACCCAGCGCTCCACGGGGTGGTGGCGCACGGAGGGACGCAGGTACTGCGTGATGGTCACCAGCTCGCAGCCCGCCTCGTGCAGCTGCGTGAGAGCCTCGCTGACCTCCTCGCGGGTCTCGCCCATGCCGAGGATGAGGTTCGACTTCGTGACCAGACCGTAGTCGCGCGCCTCGGTGATGACCTTCAGCGAGCGCTCGTAGCGGAAGCCCGGGCGGATGCGCTTGAAGATCCGGGGGACCGTCTCGACGTTGTGCGCGAAGACCTCGGGGCGGGACGAGAAGACCTCGGCGAGCTGGGCGGGCTCGGCGTTGAAGTCGGGGGCGAGGAGCTCGACCTTGGTGCGGCCGGCCTCGCGCTCCGCCGTCTGCCGGTGGATCTGGCGGACCGTCTCGGCGTACAGCCAGGCCCCGCCGTCCTCCAGGTCGTCGCGGGCGACGCCGGTGATGGTGGCGTAGTTCAGGTCCATCGTGACCACGGACTCGCCCACGCGACGGGGCTCGTCGCGGTCGAGTGCCTCCGGCTTGCCCGTGTCGATCTGGCAGAAGTCGCAGCGCCGGGTGCACTGGTCGCCGCCGATCAGGAACGTGGCCTCGCGGTCTTCCCAGCACTCGTAGATGTTGGGGCAGCCCGCCTCCTGGCAGACCGTGTGCAGGCCCTCGCTCTTCACGAGGTTCTGCATCTTCGTGTACTCGGGGCCCATTTTCGCCCGGGTCTTGATCCACTCGGGCTTGCGCTCGATGGGGGTCTGGGCGTTCCGGACCTCCAGGCGCAGCATTTTGCGTCCGTCGGGTGCGACTGCGGACACATCGGCTCCCTGTAGCTTCGATTCTTCGGCGTACACCAGGGTACGCCCGTACGGTTCTCGGCCCCCGGGGTGGGCAACCTTGCGGACCGGGGGTGCATTCCCGGGGGTTTCCTCGCCCCCGCCGCCCCTACCCGTCCCCTCCCCACCTGGGGGCTCCGCCCCCGACCCCCCGACCGGCCTGAACGGCCCCGTCCTCAAGCGCCGGACGGGCTGAAGGCTTTCAGGGGCGCGGGGGACTGCGCGAGCAACCCCCACGGGCCCGCAGCCGAACGGACCGGGCGGGCGGGGGGTGCGGGGCGAAGCCATCCGTCAGGCCGAGGCCCGTTCGACCTCGCGGGGGCGCAGGTCGGCGTTCTCCAGGACGTCGCGGAGGTGCTTCTCCGCAACCGGCAGCACCTCGGCGATGGTGACCTCGCGCCCCAGCTCGTACGCCAGGGACGTCACCCCCGCGTCCCGGATCCCGCACGGGATGATCTTGTCGAAGGAAGATGTGTCCGGATTCACGTTCAGGGCGAAGCCGTGCATCGTGACGCCCTTGGCGACCCGGATCCCCATGGCGCAGATCTTCCGGTCCTCGCGCCGCTGCCCGGCGTTGGAGGGCGCGTACTCGGGCCCGTTCAGACGGGGGTCGAACTCCTCGTCCGTCAGCCGCGGGTCGAAGTCGAGGGAGAGCCCGCCGAGGGCGGGGCGCGAGGCGACGGGGTCACCCAGGACCCAGACGCCCGCCCGGCCCTCCACCCGGCTGGTCTCGACGCCGAACTCGGCGCAGACCCGGATCATGACCTCTTCGAGCCGCCGCAGGTGCGCCACCACGTCCACCGGACGCGGCAGCTTCTGGATCGGGTAGCCCACGAGCTGCCCGGGCCCGTGCCAGGTGATCTTGCCGCCGCGGTCCACGTCGACCACGGGCGTGCCGTCGAGGGGCCGTTCGCTGTCCGCCGTACGCCGGCCCGCCGTGTAGACCGGCGGGTGCTCCAGGAGCAGGCAGGTGTCGGGGACCTCGTCCAGGAAACGGGCGGCATGCACGCGGCGCTGCTCGTCCCAGGCCTCTTGGTACTCCACGGCCTCGGCACCGAATCCCATGCGGACGAACCGCAACTCACTCACGGCAAGCGCCTCCCTAGAAGCCTCAGAACCTTCAGAACCTGTGGTGTGGCAACCGGCAGAACCGGTGGTGTGGCAACCGGCGGGCCCGTTGCGCGGCAGGCGAAAGAACCTTTCGTCAGGTACGTAACGCGCCCACGCCACTGTACGTCCGGGCCGCGAGCGTCAGCCCAGCGGTCAATCCTCACACGATCGGATGAATGTATGTCGATGCGCGCGATCAGGTGCTTACTCTCCGCTACATTCGCGCCGTCCATGAGGCCATAAGGGCTGCTCACAGGCAATCCGGGCACCCAGTGATGCCCGGAAGGCAGGAGACCGCACCGCAGATGACGGAACGACCCGCGCAGCGCACTCCCAATCGCCAGCTCGCCGCGCTCATCGCAGAAGCGGGGTTCTCCAACGCAGGTCTCGCCCGTCGCGTGGACCAGCTCGGCCTCGAACACGGACTTGACCTGAGATATGACAAGACATCGGTGACGCGGTGGCTGCGCGGGCAGCAGCCCCGCGGCACCACACCCGCCCTCATCGCCGAGGTGTTCACACGGCGCCTCGGCCGCCGCCTCACCGCGCAGGACCTCGGGCTCGACGCCTGCGCACCCGTCTACGCGGGCCTCGAGTTCGCCGCGACCCCCGAGGAGGCCGTCGACATCGTCAGCGGCCTGTGGCGCAAGGACTCCGGCAGCCACACCGAGCTCCGCAAGATCGCCTTCACCCCGGCGGGACTCGTCGTCCCCAGCCGCGACTGGCTGATCGGACGGGCCGACGACCGGGTGAGCCGCGGCGACCCGGCCGCCACGCGCATCCCCGCCCAGGGGCGCCCCGCGGTTCCCCGCCAGCGCAGCCAGACCGAACGCGGCCCCGGCCAGAAGGTCACCGGCGGGGACATCGCCGCCCTGCGCTCGGTGGGCGAACTGTTCCGCGCCCTCGACCACGCCTACGGCGGCGGCCACGCCCGCCAGGCCCTGGTCCGCTACCTGGAGCACGAGGCCGAGCCGATGCTGCGCGGCGCGTACGGCGAGCAGACCGGGCGGCGCCTGTTCGCGGCCGCCGCCGACCTCACCCGCCTCGCCGGCTGGACCTCGTACGACATCGCCGCGCACGGGCTCGCGCAGCGCTACTTCGTGCAGGCGCTGCGGCTGTCGCAGGCGGCCGGCGACCGGGCGTACGGCTCGTACGTCCTGGTCACCATGAGCCGGCAGGCGGTCTACCTCGGCCACGGGCGCGAGGCCGTGCAGCTCGCCCGGGTCGCGCAGCAGGGCGTCGGCTCGTCCGTGCCGCCCGTCGTCCAGGCGCTGCTGCACTCCGTGGAGGCGCGCGGGCACGGCGTACTCGGGGAGGTGCGGGCCTGCACGGCGTCGCTGGTGCGCGCCGAGCGGGCCCTCGAATCCGCCCGGCCGGGGGACGAGGCCCCGCACTGGGCGCGGTTCTTCGACGAGGCGCAGCTCGCCGACGAGTTCGGGCACTGCCACCGGGACCTGCAGCAGTACCGGGCCGCGGCGCAGCACGCCGAGCGCTCGCTGCAGTTGCGGGCGCCCGGCTTCGCGCGCAGCCGGCTGTTCTGCCGGGTGGTGCTCGCCTCGGCACGGCTCGGGCTCGGGGAGCTCGACCAGGCCTGCCAGTTGGGCGCCGAGGCCGCGGGGCAGGCGGCGGAGATGCGGTCGGTCCGGGCCGTCGAGTACGTACGGGACTTCGAGCGACGGCTCGAACCGTACCGGGACGCGGCACCCGTTCGGGGCTACCGGGATCGGGTGGCGGCCCTGGGCTGACTCAGGCCGCCGTTTCCAGACGCTCCTGCGTCGCGGCCGGACGGGCGCCCAGGTCCATCAGGAGGGCGTGGGCGGCCCGGCGGCCCGAATGCAGGGCGCCCTGGACCGTGCCGGTGTCCCGGTGGTCCCCGCAGACGTACAGGCCCGCCAGGAGGCGTACAGGGCGGCGCAGGTCGTGCGGCGGGGGCATCGCGGGGACCGCGTCACGGGTGTGGTGGACCGCGAGGAGTTCCCAGCGGGTCGTCGACGTGCCGTAGAGGCGGGCCAGTTGGGCGCGGACCGCGGTGTCCAGATGGGCGGCGGCCGGGGGAGTGCCCAGCACCATCGAGGAGACGAGCGCCCGTCCGTCGGGGGCGCGGGACGGGTCGACCTGGCTGATGACCGCTGTCTGCGCCACCGGGCCGCTCCGGTCGGCGTCCAGCAGCAGGGCCGGGTCGGTCAACGGGGGCTCGTCCGTGGTGTGGTGCAGGACCGTCACGGGATGGAAGGCCGGGACGCGCAGACCGGGCAGCAGCCGGGCCGCGGCGCGGGCTCCGGTCGCCAGCAGGATGGCCCGGCAGCTGAGTTCGCCGTGGTCCTTCGTCGTCACGGTGGTCGTGGAGACCGCGGTGACCTCGACGCCGGTGTGGACGGTGCCCGGGGGCAGGGAGGCCGCCAGGAGCTCCGGCAGGGTGTCCGCGCCGCCCTCCGGCAGACACAGCCGGCCCGAGGCGAACGAATGCAGGGCCAGGTCGGCGGCGCGGCTGGAGGTGGTGAGGTCCGGGTCGCACAGGAGTGCGGCGAGCAGGGGGCGCAGAAAGCCGTTGACCGTACGGGGCGGCAGACCACGGGTGGTCAGCGCCTGTGCGGTGGGGAGGTCGGGGCGGGTGAGGAGGCCTTCGGGTGGTGTGGCGGCGAGGCGGGCGAGCGCGGTGGCCAGGCGGGTCTGGTCGAGGTGGCCGCCGAGGGGGCCGGGGCGGGAGGACTGGCTCCGGGGGAGCCGAGGGGCGCTTGCGAGGGCGCGTGCGGCGGTGAGTGCGCCCCTTGCGCTCCGGGGGGTGGGGGCGGCGGCGCGATGGTGGCGGCCGTCGCTGTGCAGCAGCACGCCCGGGGAGAACGGGCGCAGGGCCAGGGTGTTCAGGCCCGGGGTGCGGTGCAGTTCGGGGTACGAGGTGGACAGGAGCCGGCCGATGCGGTCGAGCCGGAAGCCGTCCACCTTCTCCGTCGTCATGCGGCCGCCCACGGTGGGGTCGGCCTCCAGAACCTTCGTCGTGAGGCCCGCCCTGGTCAGGTGCTGGGCGGCCGCGAGTCCCGCGGCTCCGGCCCCGACGATGACGACGTCCACGTCCGCCTTGCATACGGGCTCTAGCACGTACCCCTCCTCGAGGTTGCGCGGCCGGTGGGAACGTCATGCCCCCAACGTGCCCTGGGGATACCCGAGTTCGGGTCGAGGGTAGGTGCGTCTGGAGCCGTGGACAGTCGCGCGTCGGGCGTGCACGGTCGCATGGGGGTGCACGGATTCCTTGTCCGCGGGTGAGTGGGGCTCGGCGCGCAGTTCCCCGCGCCGCTGAGGCGGGGCTCCGCCCCGCGTCCCCGCGCCCCCGAAAGCCTCAGCTCGCCCTCGTTTTCGGCCCGTCCGGCGTTTTGGGAACGAGGAACGTTTGTCAGTGCAGGGCCGCTCGCAATGCGCCCTCGATCGACGGGAAGGTGAAGGTGAAGCCGGAGGACAGCAGGCGGGTGGGGTGGACGCGTTGGCTGCCCAGGATGTCGCCGGACATGTCGCCGAGGGCGAGGCGCAGGAGGGGAGCCGGGGCGGGGAAGACGGTGGGCCGGTGCAGGACGCGCCCCATCACCTCGGTGATCTCCCGGTTGGTGAGGGGTGTCGGCGCGGTGAGGTTCACCGGCCCGGACAGTGACGACGTGTCGATGAGATGCCGGATCGCGGCCACCTCGTCCTGCAGCGAGATGTAGCTCCAGTACTGGCGGCCGTCCCCCATCCGCCCACCGAGCCCCGCCTTGAAGAGCGGGAACAGCTTCCCCCACGCCCCACCCTCACGGGCCACCACCAGCCCCGTACGGGCGAAGACGGTACGGACACCCGCCTCCCGCGCCGGCTCCGCCGCCCCTTCCCACGCCACGCACACGGAGGGAAGGAATCCCTCCCCGGGCGGCGCCGACTCGTCCACCACCCGGTCGCCCGTCTCGCCGTAGAACCCGATCGCACTCCCGTTGACGAACACCCCAGGCCGCTCGTCGAGAGAGGCCACCGCCGCCGCCAGTGTCGCCGTCCCCCGCACCCGGCTGTCCAGGATCTTCCGCTTGTACGCCTCCGTCCACCGCCGCGAAGCGACCCCCGCCCCCGCGAGATTGACGACCGCCGTGCACCCGGCGAGGCCCGCGGCGTCCATCCGCTGCCCGTCCGGATCCCACCGCACCTCGTCCTGCCCGCGGGGCGCACGCCGTACGAGGCGGACCACCTCGTGTCCGTCCGCGGTCAGGGAGCGCGTCAGCGCCGAGCCGATCAGGCCGGACGCGCCGGCGATCGCGATACGGGACCTACGGGAATCCGGCGCGAGCGGTGAGTCGTTCATGCGCCCATCCTGCCGCGCGCGCCGGGAAAGTACGGGACGGGATCGCGCGCGGCCGCCGTAAAGTGACCTTCATGCCGGTACCGCACATACGCATCGCCACCCTCGACGACGAGGACGCGCTCGGCCGTCTCGACCGTGTCACCTGGTCGACCCTGCACGCCGTCATGCCGCGCCCTCAGCCGCCGTACGAACCCTTCTACAACGAGCGGTTCGGCCCCCGGGACCATCACGTCGCCGAACTCGACGGCGTGCTCGTCGGCTACATCCGGCTGGGCTATCCCACGCCCCTCGCCTGCAACTCCCACGTCCGGCAGATCCAGGGACTTGTCGTCGCCGAGGAGGCGCGCCGCGCGGGCGTCGGACGAGGGCTGCTGCGGGCCGTGCTGGACGGGGCCCGACGGCAGGGCGCCCGGCGGATCACGCTGCGCGTCCTCGGGCACAACACCGCGGCACGGAAGCTGTACGAGTCCGAGGGCTTCGAGGTGGAGGGTGTCCTGCCCGAGGAGTTCCTGCTCGACGGCGATTACGTCGACGACGTGTTCATGGGCCGCCTTCTCTGAGCTACGAGGTGATCAGGTCGCCCGTGTCCACCGGTGTCGTCGCGGCCGCGGCGCGCTGGGCGTCGCCCGCGACCTCGTCGGCCGTCAGGACGTAACCCGTCTCGTTGTCCGAGGTCGAGCGGGCGAACACGACGCCGTACACCCTGCCGCCGGTGGTGAGGAGCGGGCCGCCGGAGTTGCCGGGGCGGACGGTGGAGCGGATCGAGTAGATCTCCCGGGTGACCATGCTCGAGCTGTAGATGTTCTGGCCCCGCGCGTTGATCCGGCTTGCGACCGTGGCCGCCTGGAGATCCAGACCGCCGTCCTGCGGATAGCCCGCGACGACCGCCGAGTCGCCGCGCTTGGCGCTGTCGTCGAAACGCAGGAGGGGGACCTTGAGGTCCGGTACGTACAGGACCGCGACGTCCTTGCGCGGGTCGAAGAACACCACCCGCGCCGAGTACGCCCGGCCCACACCGCCGACGCGCACGGTCGGGTTGTCGATGCCCGCCACCACGTGGGCGTTGGTCATCACGTGCCGCGCCGCGTACGCGAACCCGCTGCCCTCGCGGCCCTGGTTGCCCGCGGCGCCCTCGATCTTCACCGTGCTGCGCTTGGCGGCGCTCGTCGCCGCCGCGGTGACGCTGTCGCCGGAGGGCTTCGCGACACCCGCCGTCGGCTCGTTCTCGAACGGGTTGAAGACCTGCGGGAAGCCCGCCTCCGTCAGCGCCGAGGTGGCCCGCGAGAACCAGGTGGGCGTGGTGTCCGGCATCGCCGTCTGTACGGCGCCCAGCAGCGTGGAGTTGCGGATCGACTGGGTGATGAGGGTGGACGAGGAGGCTCCCAGGACGCTCGCGGCGACCCAGGCCACCAGCAGCACCGCCACCGTGTTCGCCGCCGCCCCGCCGACCCCGTCGGCCACCCGCAGCGGCCCCTGGTCCAGCTCGCGGCGCAGCTTCAGCGCCAGCCGGCCCGCCAGCTCGTGGCCCACCACGGCGGGCACCAGCACCGTCAGCACGGCCGTCACCGTCGCCGCCGACGTCCCCGCCGTCACCAGGTCCATCATCCACGGCAGCACCCATACGCCGATGACGGCGCCGCCCACGAAACCGGCCAGCGAGACACAGCCGGCGACCAGACCGCGCCGGTAGCCGGACGCCGCGTAAGCAAGGATCACCAGCAACAGCAGGAAGTCGAGCAGGTCCACGGAGCCGCCTTTCTCTTGGGCCCCTTAGTACGCGTGGGGCAGGCCCAGTGATCAGGCACGCGCGCGTGGAGCCGGGAAACGGCCACGTGCGCGTGGACCTGTAAAAACGTCCCGGACCAGGACGATGGTTCCACCAGGTGGCACAGCACACATCGCGGGGGGATCGGAACCGGGTCAGGGTGGCCCCATGCGTGTCTTCCGAACGGCGCGAGGGGCATGGACGCGGCTCGCACGGAGGGTGTGGACGCGGCGTGCCGCCGTCGTCGTGCTCGGGTGCGTGCCCGGTCTGCTCGCCGTGCTCGCGCTGGTGGTGTGTGCGGTGGGGGTCGACCGGAGGGTCGTCGAGCGCGAGCGGCCGGTGGCCGCGCCGCTGCCCGCGGGTCCGCATCGCGCGGCGCGGCCGGTCATCGTGCCGCGGTCGCGGTGGCTGGACGCCGGGAGCACACACGCGCAGCCGCCGGCCCGCTACGACGATCACGTCGTCGCGGTCTTCGTGCACCACACCGACTCGCCGAACGCGTACGAGTGCGCCGACGTGCCCCACATCATCCGCTCCCTGTACGCCGGTCAGACGGGTGTCCGGCGGTGGGACGACATCGGGTACAACTTCCTCGTCGACCGCTGCGGCACGATCTACGAGGGGCGGGCCGGCGGGGTCGACCGGGCCGTCACCGGAGCGCATACGCAGGGGTTCAACCATGGCACCGCGGGGATCGCGGCCATTGGTACGTTCGGGGCGGGGACGCCGGTGCCGCGGGCGATGACCGAGGCGATCGCCGTGTTGGCGGCGTGGAAGCTGGGGCTGTCCGACGTGGATCCCCGTGCCAGGGTGCGGCTCGTCTCCAGCAACGACCTCAGCCGTTACACCGCCGGTACGAGTGCGGTGCTGCCCACGCTGGCAGGCCACGACGCGGGCTTCATGACCAACTGTCCCGGCGCCGCGCTGACGTCCCAACTCCCCCGAATCCGCTCCCGAGCCGCCCACCTCCAGGGCCGCTGACCGCCGAGGAACGCGTTCACAGACAGCCCACAGTCGAGTCAACGGTGTCTCAGATCGCCGCTCTCTAGTGTCCTTCTCGTAACAGCCGACTGGAGGTGGGGAAGATGAGCAGCAGGCGTACCGAGAAGACGGGCAAGGCGAACAAGGCGGCCGGCGCGGGGGGTTGGAACACCGCTTTGCGGACCCCGTGGACCGTGGCCTGTGCCGTGGTGACGGTCCTCGTGGGACCCGCCGCGGCCACTGCCTCGGCACTGGACCGAGCCAACGCCGCACCCCCGTACCACGCCCACGAGAACCACGAACACCACAAGAACCACGAGGCACACCTCCCGTACGTCACCCCGTACGCCACGTTGCCTCAGTCCCTGAAGCGCTCCCACAGCTTGGGATAGCGCTCGGCCAGCACGGACTCGTTCTCGAAGTCGAGCGGCGTCCCCTCCGGCTCGGGCGACGCGGGCGGAATGCCCAGGTCGGGCGCGACGACCCCGGTCAGCTGTTCGTACGCCTCGTCCGCGGCGTACCCGAGCTCCTCACCGTCCCCGTCGAGGTCCTCGTCGAAGTCGTCCAGGAGGTCGGCGAGCGTGTCGGGATCGTGCATAGCGCCCTCGAAGACCTCCCGGCCCTGGCCGATCAGCCAGCACCGGAAGAAGTCGAAGGCGTCGTCGCTCACCCCGTCGAGCAGGACCCACGCCGCGCCCCACAGATCCCAGCGGTAGGCGCGGTTGTAGCGGGCCTCGAAGTGACGGGCGAAGTCGAGCACGGCGTCCGGGTCCAGCTGGACGAGCCGTTCGACGAGCAGATCGGCGTGGTCCTCGGGGTCGCCCTCGACGGCCTCGCGGGTCGTGTCCACCAGCTCCCAGAACTCCGTCTCGTCCATCACGGGTCCAGCATCGGGCCTGAACGGGAGTGACGCACGCGGAGTGCCGCAGATTGTTATGCGCGCACATGCCGACGGTAAAACCGCCAGCTACGAGGCGTCTTCCCGGTCACCGGTACAGCGCCGCCAGCCGCGCCGCGTCCCTCGCGAGCCGGTCCCGCAGCGCCGCGGGGGAGAGCACCTCCACCTCGGGCCCGAGCCCCGTCAGTTGCCCATGGGCGACCTCCTCGGACTCGACGGGGAGGGTGACCGTCACCCAGCCCCGCCCGTCGGGCTCACCGCACTCGCCCAGCGCCTGTCTCGCGGACGCGGGGTCGACGACGTACGCAAGTCTCCGCACGCCCTCCGGAGACAGCCGTACGACGGCCTCCGCCCGCAGAAGGGACCGTGCGAACTGCTCGGCCCGCTCCGCCCAGAACCCGGGCAGGTCGAACCCGTCCTCGCGGGTGAAGCACTCCGTGGCGGGCCGCACCTCCGTGAAACGGTCGATCCGGTAGACCCGGAAGGGGCCGGATCCGGCCGCCCCGGGCTCGGGCACCCGCGCGCACAGGTACCAGACGCCCGCCTTCAGTACGAGCCCGTACGGTTCGAGGACCCGCTCCACCTCGGCCGTCCCGCGCCGGTACCCCGCGGTGATCCGACGGTCGTCCCAGACCGCCTCCGCGACCGCGGGCAGCAGCTCGGGCGTCTCGGGCTCGTTGAACCACGCGGGCGCGTCCAGATGGAACCGCGCTCCCGCCGCTCGCGGGGCGTCCCGCAGGGAGGGGAGGAGGGCGGCGGAGACCTTCAGGCGCGCGGCGGAGGCGGCGTCCTGCAGACCCATGTCCCGCAGGGCCCCCGGCACCCCGCTCAGGAACAGCGCCTCCGCCTCCGTACGCGCCAGGCCCGTCAGCCGGGTGCGGTAGCCGCCGATCAGGCGGTAGCCCCCGGCCCTGCCGCGGTCCGCGTACACCGGAACGCCCGCCTCCGACAGTGCCTGCGCGTCCCGCGTGATCGTCCGTTCGGACACCTCGAGCTCCCGCGCCAGCTCGGCGGCGGTCATCGACGGCCGTGACTGGAGCAGCAGCACCATCTTGATCAGGCGGGCAGCACGCATACGGCCATGATGCCGGGCCCCACTGACAGCGAAGGGGTGCGCGGGAACGCCGAAGGGCGCGGCGGCCGTAGCCACCGCGCCCCTCGCGGAACACCGGAATCAGGCGGACCGTCAGAGTCCGTAGCGCTCCCGCGCTTCCTTCACCGCGGACGCCTTGACCTCGCCCCGCCGTGCCAGCTGCGCCAGCGCCGCGACGACGATCGACTGCGCGTCGACGCCGAAGTGGCGACGGGCCGCCTCACGGGTGTCGGAGAGGCCGAAGCCGTCGGCACCGAGCGAGGAGTAGTCCTGCTCGACCCACTGCGCGATCTGGTCCGGGACCTGGCGCATGTAGTCGGAGACCGCGAGCACCGGACCCTCGGCGCCCTGCAGCGCCTGGCGGACGAACGGCACCCGCTCCTCGCCGCGCAGCAGGGCCGCGTCCGCCTCCAGCGCGTCGCGCCGCAGCTCCGTCCAGGAGGTCGCGGACCACACGTCGGCGGCCACGCCCCACTCCTCGGCGAGCAGCTTCTGCGCCTGGAGGGTCCAGTGGATCGCCGTGCCGGAGCCGAGGAGCTGGATGCGCGGGGCGTTGGCGACGGGGGGCAGGCCCGCCGACTCGGCCGTGTTGAAGCGGTAGAGGCCCTTGACGATGCCCTCGTCGATACCGAGGCCGCCCGGCTTGGCGGGCTGCGGCATCGGCTCGTTGTAGACCGTCAGGTAGTAGAAGACGTTCGAGTCCTCGCCCGGAGCCGCCTCGCCGTACATCCGGCGCAGACCTTCCTTGACGATCGTCGCGATCTCGTACGCGAACGCCGGGTCGTAGGACAGCGCGGCCGGGTTGGTCGCCGCGATGACCGGGGAGTGGCCGTCGGCGTGCTGGAGGCCCTCGCCCGTCAGCGTCGTACGGCCGGCCGTGGCGCCGACCAGGAAGCCGCGGCCGAGCTGGTCGCCGAGCTGCCACATCTGGTCGGCCGTGCGCTGCCAGCCGAACATCGAGTAGAAGATGTAGAAGGGGATCATCGCCTCGCCGTGCGTGGCGTACGCGGTGGACGCGGCGATGAAGTCCGCCATGGAGCCGGCCTCGGTGATCCCCTCGTTGAGGATCTGGCCGTCCTTGGCCTCCTTGTAGTACATCAGCTGGTCGCGGTCGACCGGCTCGTACGTCTGGCCCTTGGGCGAGTAGATGCCGAGGGAGGGGAAGAGGCTCTCCATGCCGAAGGTGCGCGCCTCGTCGGGGACGATCGGCACCCAGCGCTTTCCGGTCTCCTTGTCACGGACGAGGTCCTTGACCAGGCGGACGAAGGCCATCGTGGTCGCCAGGTTCTGCGAGCCGGAGCCCTTGTCGAAGGACGCGAACGCCTTGTCGGCGGGGGCGGGCAGCGGGGCGAGCGCGTGCGTACGGCGGGCCGGGGCCGGGCCGCCGAGGGCCGCGCGGCGCTCCTGGAGGTAACGGACCTCGGGGGAGTCGGCGCCCGGGTGGCCGTAGGGGACCACGCCGTCGACGAACTGGCTGTCGGAGATGGGCAGCTCGAGCAGGTCACGCATCTGCTTGAACTCGTCCGTCGACAGCTTCTTCATCTGGTGGTTGGCGTTCTTGGACGCGAAGCCCTGGCCGAGCGTGAAGCCCTTGACCGTCTGGGCCAGGATCACCGTCGGCGTGCCCTTGTGGGCGAGGGCGGCGCGGTAGGCCGCGTACACCTTGCGGGACTCGTGACCGCCGCGGGAGAGGTGGAAGCACTCGGTGATCTTGTCGTCACTGAGCAGCTTCGCCATCTCGACGAGCGCCGGGTCGGAGCCGAAGAAGTCCTGGCGGATGTAGGCGGCGTCGCGCGTCTGGTACGTCTGCACCTGCGCGTCGGGTACCTCGCGCAGGCGGCGTACGAGGGCGCCCGTGGTGTCGAGCTGGAACAGCTCGTCCCAGGCCGAGCCCCACAGCGACTTCACGACGTTCCAGCCGGCGCCGCGGAACTGGGCCTCCAGCTCCTGCACGATCTTGAAGTTGGCGCGGACCGGGCCGTCGAGGCGCTGCAGGTTGCAGTTGATGACGAAGGTCAGGTTGTCCAGGCCCTCGCGGGAGGCGAGTGCGAGTGCCGCGGTCGACTCGGGCTCGTCCATCTCGCCGTCGCCGAGGAACGCCCACACGTGGGACTGCGAGACGTCCTTGATGCCGCGGCTGGTCAGATAGCGGTTGAAGCGCGCCTGGTAGATCGCCGACAGCGGGCCGAGGCCCATGGAGACGGTCGGGAACTCCCAGAGCCAGGGCAGGCGCCGCGGGTGCGGGTACGACGGGAGGCCGTTGCCGCCCGCCTCCTGGCGGAAGTTGTCGAGGTGCTGCTCGGTGAGCCGGCCGTCGAGGAAGGCGCGGGCGTAGATGCCGGGGGAGGCGTGGCCCTGGATGTAGAGCTGGTCTCCGGAGCCGGGAGCCTCCTGGGACTCCTTGCCCTTGAAGAAGTGGTTGAAGCCGGTCTCGTAGAGCCAGGCCGCGGAGGCGAAGGTGGCGATATGGCCACCGACGCCGTGTTTCGCGCCCCGGGTCACCATCGCGGCCGCGTTCCAGCGGTTCCAGGCGGTGATCCGGGCTTCCATCGCCTCGTCGCCGTCCACGACGGGCTCGGCGGCGGTGGGGATGGTGTTGACGTAGTCGGTCTCAAGCAGCTTGGGCAGCGCGAGACCGTTGCCCTCGGCGCGCTCCAGCGTGCGGCGCATCAGGTACGCGGCACGGTGCGGCCCGGCCGCCTGGGTGACGGCGTCCAGGGAGGCCTGCCATTCGGCGGTCTCCTCGGGGTCGCGGTCCGGGAGCTGGTCGAGCTCGCTCGGCTGGATTGCGGTGAGGTCGGTCATTGCGCCGCCTTCCGGATGTGGAGGGGGGTTCCCTCATCGGCAAGGGGTTTTCGGGGGTGCCCTTATGTCTTTGGCAGGACAGGGCGGCGGGCTCTGGTGGGAGCCCAGCGATGACTGTAACTCCCTGATCGATGATCGATCAAAGGGTTGAAGGCGAAAACCTCTTCGTATCGCAAAAGTCGGCACGGGGTGCCTTGACGGCAGGCACGCGGTGCCTTGGATTCCCAGGGTTTCCCCAGGTGAGCGTGCGTGCGCTCGGCTGTGTCACGGGCGCGGCGCGCAGCCCAGCACATGCGCCTTCACCAGGTCGGCGATCAGCGGATCCCGGCGCCGGAAGGCGTCCACGAGTGCCTCGTGCTCCTCCGCGTACGACTGCTGGACGGTTCCCAGCCAGCGGATGGACAGGGCGGTGAAGACCTCGATGCCCAGGCCCTCCCAGGTGTGCAGGAGGACGG
Source organism: Streptomyces sp. NPDC096311 (assembly GCF_044763085.1). Lineage (NCBI taxonomy): Bacteria > Bacillati > Actinomycetota > Actinomycetes > Kitasatosporales > Streptomycetaceae > Streptomyces > Streptomyces sp. NPDC096311. Next base: position 86,319 of record NZ_JBIWFN010000002.1, on the reverse strand, counting down.
AGTTGCCCGCGGCGCGCACGAGTTCGCGGTGGAAGGCGACGGTGTGACGGACCTGGCCGGTGCCGTCCGACAGCCGGTCGGCCTCGTACAGTGCCGTGACGTGCGGCTCCAGGGCCGAGCAGTCGTGGGCGAGCCGCTCGGCCGCCAGCTCGGCCGCGATGGCCTCCAGACCGGCCCGTACGGGGTAGCTCTCCTCCAGGTCGGCGGCCGTCAGGTTGCGCACGCGCACACCCTTGTTGGGCGCCGACTCGATCAGCCGCAGCGACTCCAGTTCGCGCAGTGCCTCCCGCACCGGGGTCTGGCTGACCTCCAGCTCGGTCGCGATCCGCCGCTCGACGATCCGCTCACCCGGCTTCCAGCGCCCGCTGACGATCCCCTCCACGATGTGCTCGCGGATCTGTTCGCGCAGCGAGTGGACGACGGGCGCGGTCATGAGGGGCTCCTTCGCGGGGGGCGCGCTTTCAATGCTGCGGCCCGAAGGGCCTCATTGAGGGGTGGTGGTCGGGCGAGGGGCGGGACCAAGGGCGTTTGACCTTTAGACAATAAGGCCGCAGCGCCGTGGGAGAGAGGCGTACGGGGGCGCTTTCATGCAGGTGAGACGAGACTTACACGCTGTCAGAGCGGCCGCGGATGTAAAGACCCGTACCGGGTGGGGTCCGGAGGCGTCACGTCCGTGTCACCCGGAGAACCCGCGGGCCCCGCACGGTGTGTGGGTCGGCACAGGGGTTTCGGCGCGGGGGTTTCCACGGGGCTCCCGCGAACGCAAGGGGGTCGGCATGGGCGGACGGGGACGGAAGCGGGGGCTGCGCTGGGCTGTGGCGGCCGGGGCGGTCGCGGCCGTGGCCGCCTGCGGGCCCGTGGACACGGGGGCGGCCGTGCGGCCGAGTGCGACGCGGGCCCACGGCACCTCGGTCGCCTCCGGCGGGGCGTGTGTCTTCGTCAAGCCCGACGGCGCACAGAAGTTCGGGCACGTCGGCTGGGGCTTCCGGATCACCGGCACCGGCCGCTGGGTGTACGGCGCGGTGGAGAACCCGTCGAACGCGCTCTACACCGCGCCCGGCGGCGACATCGGCGCCTGGCACGCGGAGGGCACGTACGCGCGGATGCTCACCGACATGTCCCGGGACGCGCACTATCCGGGCACGTCCACCCACCCGTACAGCCGCTACCGCTGCACGGACTCCTCGACCAGTGACGTGAACTCCGCCCGCGCCATGATCCGTACGGTCGAGAAGCGGGGCTTCCTCGTCGGCGTCGACCCGCAGACGGGGGACCTCGGCTCGCGCGACTGCCTGGACGCCACGTACGACGTCCTCAGGGCGTACCGGACTCGGCACCTGACACCCGCGTACCCGACGAAGATCCCGAACCTGTGGGTGGAGACGCTGGTGCGGTGGTCGGACAACGTGCTGAAGCCGCGGTGACCTGCGGCGGAAACGCGAAGCCCCCGTCCGGAAGGTTCCGGACGGGGGCTTCGCGCGAGCGGGGGTGGTTACAGGCCGAGCTCGACCTCGAACTCGCCCGCCTCCAGGATCGCCTTGACCGCGGTCAGGTAACGGGCCGCGTCGGCGCCGTCCACCAGACGGTGGTCGTAGGAGAGCGTCAGGTAGGTCATGTCGCGGACGCCGATGACCGTACCCTCCTCCGTCTCGATGACGGCCGGACGCTTGACCGTGGCACCGATGCCGAGGATCGCGACCTGGTTCGGCGGCACGATGATCGTGTCGAAGAGCGCGCCGCGCGAGCCGGTGTTGGAGATGGTGAAGGTCCCGCCGGACAGCTCGTCCGGAGTGATCTTGTTCGCCCGGACCTTGCCCGCCAGCTCGGCGGTGGCCTTGGCGATGCCGGCGATGTTCAGGTCGCCCGCGTGCTTGATGACCGGGGTCATCAGGCCCTTCTCCGAGTCCACCGCGATACCGATGTTCTCGGTGTCGAAGTAGGTGATCGTGCCCTCGTCCACGTTGATCCGGGCGTTGACGGCCGGGTGGGCCTTCAGTGCCTGGGCCGCGGCCTTCACGAAGAACGGCATCGGGGAGAGCTTGACGCCCTCACGTGCCGCGAAGGAGTCCTTCGCCTGCGCGCGCAGCCGCATCAGGCGGGTGACGTCGACCTCGACGACCGAGGACAGCTGGGCCTGCTCGTGCAGGGCCTTCACCATGTTGTCGCCGATGACCTTGCGGATGCGGGGCATCTTGACGGTCTGACCGCGCAGCGGGGAGACCTCCAGGGCCGGCGCCTTCTTGGCGGCCGGGGCGGCGGCAGCGGCCGGAGCCGGGGCAGCGGCGGCGGCCTTCGCGGCCTCGGCGGCGGCGAGGACGTCCTGCTTGCGGATACGGCCGCCGACGCCGGTGCCCTTGACGGAGGCCAGGTCGACGTAGTTCTCCGCGGCGAGCTTGCGCACCAGCGGGGTCACGTACGCGCCGTCGTCACCGGCGGGCGCGGGAGCCGGGGTGACGGGAGCGGCAACCGGCGCGGGCGCCGGAGCCGGCGCGGCGGGCGCGACCGGGGCGGCGGCCTGGACCGGAGCCGGGGGCGCGACCGGGGCGGCCGGGGCGGCCGGAGCCACCGGGGCCGGGGCGGGCGCCGGAGCCGCGGGGGCGGCCGGAGCCGGGGCGGCAGCGGCGGGGGCCGGAGCCGCGGGAGCCGGAGCGGCGGCCGGAGCCGCGCCCGGGGCACCGATGACGGCGAGCTTCGCGCCGACCTCGGCGGTCTCGTCCTCGCCGACCACGATCTCCAGCAGCACGCCGGCGACCGGCGCGGGGATCTCGGTGTCGACCTTGTCCGTGGAGACCTCGAGCAGCGGCTCGTCCTCCGCGACCTCCTCGCCGACCTCCTTCAGCCAGCGGGTGACGGTGCCCTCGGTGACCGACTCGCCCAGCGCGGGCAGCACGACGTCGGTACCGGAGGCGCCACCGGCCGGAGCGGCAGGAGCGGCGGCGGGGGCCGGGGCGGCCGGGGCCGCGGGGGCCTCGGCGACCGGGGCGGGAGCGGCCGGAGCCGGGGCGGCCACGGGCTCGGCGGCCGGAGCGGGGGCAGCGGCGGGCGCGCCCGTGCCGTCGTCGATGACGGCCAGCTCGGCGCCGACCTCGACCGTCTCGTCCTCGGCGACCTTGATGGAGGCGAGGACACCGGCGGCGGGGGAGGGGATCTCGGTGTCGACCTTGTCGGTCGACACCTCGAGCAGCGGCTCGTCGGCCTCGACGCGCTCGCCCTCGGCCTTCAGCCAGCGAGTGACAGTGCCCTCGGTGACGCTCTCACCGAGCGCCGGAAGGGTTACGGAAACCGGCATGGTTTCTGTTGCTCCTTACGAATGGTGCGGAAGTCTGTGGTCGTCGTCGCGCCCAGGGGCGACGCGATGACTGAAATCAGCCGGGGACTGGATCAGTCGTGCGAGTGCAACGGCTTGCCCGCGAGGGCCAGGTGGGCCTCGCCGAGCGCCTCGTTCTGCGTCGGGTGGGCGTGGATGAGCTGGGCGACCTCGGCGGGCAGCGCCTCCCAGTTGTAGATCAGCTGGGCTTCGCCGACCTGCTCACCCATGCGGTCGCCGACCATGTGGACGCCGACCACGGCACCGTCCTTCACCTGGACGAGCTTGATCTCGCCCGCGGTGTTGAGGATCTTGCTCTTGCCGTTGCCCGCGAGGTTGTACTTCAGGGCGACGACCTTGTCCGCGCCGTAGATCTCCTTGGCCTTGGCCTCGGTGATGCCCACGGAGGCGACCTCGGGGTGGCAGTACGTCACCCGGGGGACACCGTCGTAGTCGATCGGAACGGTCTTGAGACCGGCCAGACGCTCCGCCACCAGGATGCCCTCGGCGAAGCCGACGTGCGCGAGCTGGAGCGTCGGGACCAGGTCACCGACGGCGGAGATGGTCGGGACGTTCGTCCGCATGTACTCGTCGACCAGGACATAGCCGCGGTCCATCGCGACACCCTGCTCCTCGTAGCCGAGACCGGCCGAGACCGGGCCGCGGCCGACGGCGACGAGCAGGACCTCGGCCTCGAACTCCTTGCCGTCGGCGAGGGTGACCTTGACACCGTTCTGGGTGTACTCGGCCTTCGAGAAGAAGGTGCCCAGGTTGAACTTGATGCCGCGCTTGCGGAACGCGCGCTCAAGAAGCTTGGAGGAGTTCTCGTCCTCGACCGGGACGAGGTGCTTGAGGCCCTCGATCACCGTCACGTCGGTGCCGAAGGACTTCCACGCGGAGGCGAACTCGACGCCGATGACGCCGCCGCCGAGCACGATCGCGGACTGCGGGACGCGGTCGAGGACCAGCGCGTGGTCGGAGGAGATGATCCGGTTGCCGTCGATCACCAGGCCCGGCAGCGACTTCGGCACGGAGCCGGTCGCGAGCAGCACGTGGCGGCCCTGGATGCGCTGGCCGTTCACGTCGACCGAGGTGGGGGAGGACAGCCGGCCCTCACCCTCGATGTACGTCACCTTGCGGGACGCGATGAGACCCTGCAGGCCCTTGTACAGGCCCGAGATGACCCCGTCCTTGTACTTGTGGACGGCCGGGACGTCGATGCCCTCGAAGGTGGCCTTGACGCCGAACTGCTCGCTCTCGCGGGCCTGGTCGGCGATCTCGCCCGCGTGGAGCAGGGCCTTGGTGGGGATGCATCCCCGGTGCAGGCAGGTGCCTCCGACCTTGTCCTTCTCGATCAGGGCGACGTCCAGGCCCAGCTGTGCCCCGCGGAGCGCCGCGGCGTAACCGCCACTGCCACCGCCGAGGATCACTAGGTCGAAAACGGTGCTGGCGTCGTTCGCCACGTCACGTCCTCCATGCATGTGCGCCACGCCGGTCTCCAGTGACCGGTCGGCGGCTGGTGTCCGGCCGCTCTTCTTCGGCCCTGTGGTGGGGGCCCTGTCCTGCCGAGAACCCATCTTCGCACTTGTCCGGAGCGTTCGAGACGCCGGGCCGGTGTGTGAGAAGTCGCACTGTCCGAATACGGGGGGTACCTCCGCGCCCCGACAGGGGGGCGCGGAGGTACCGCGCGACCGGCCGCGCATCACCCGCGGCCGTGAAACACCTCTAGCCGAGATCGCCCGTGGCGGTCAGCTCGGCGAGCCGCACCAGCGTCCGCACCGCCGACCCCGTGCCACCCTTCGGCGTGTAGCCGAACGGGCCGGACTCGTTGAACGCGGGCCCGGCGATGTCGAGGTGCGCCCACGTGATGCCCTCGCCCACGAACTCCTTCAGGAACAGACCGGCGACCAGCCCGCCGCCCATCCGCTCACCCATGTTGGCGATGTCGGCGGTCGGGGAGTCCATCCCCTTGCGCAGGTGCTCCGGCAGCGGCATCGGCCAGGACTCCTCGCCGACCTCCTCCGCGGCCTCGACGATCGCCGTACGGAACGCGTCGTCGTTGGCCATCACGCCGAAGGTGCGGTTGCCGAGCGCGAGCACCATCGCGCCGGTCAGCGTCGCCACGTCGATGATCGCGTCCGGCTTCTCCTCGGACGCCTTCCACAGCGCGTCGGCGAGTACGAGACGGCCCTCGGCGTCGGTGTTGAGGACCTCGACGGTCTTGCCGCTGTACATGCGCAGCACGTCACCGGGGCGGGTGGCGGAACCGGAGGGCATGTTCTCGGCGAGCGCCAGCCAGCCGGTGACGTTGACCTCGAGGCCGAGGCGCGCCGCGGTGACCACGGCGGCGAAGACCGCCGCCGCGCCGCTCATGTCGCACTTCATCGTCTCGTTGTGTCCGGCGGGCTTGAGGGAGATGCCGCCCGAGTCGTAGGTGATGCCCTTGCCGACGAACGCGAGGTGCTTGGCCGCCTTCGGCGAGGTGTACGACAGCTTCACCAGGCGGGGAGCGGCGGCCGAGCCCGCGCCGACGCCGAGGATGCCGCCGTAGCCGCCCTTCGCCAGGGCCTTCTCGTCGAGCACCTGCACCTTGATGCCGTGCTCCTTGCCGGCGGCGGTGGCGACGGCGGCGAAGGCCTCGGGGTAGAGGTCGTTCGGCGGGGTGTTGACGAGGTCGCGGGCGCGGTTGAGCTCCTCGGTCACGGCGGTGGCGCGCGCGAGGGCCGCCTTGTACGCAGCGTCCCGGGGCTTGCCGCCGAGCAGCGTGACCTCGGCGAGCGGGGCCTTGCCGTTCTTCGCGTCCTTGCCGTTCTTGCCGTTCTCCTTGTAGGCGTCGAAGGCGTACGCGCCGAGCGCCGCGCCCTCCGCCAGGACGCCCGCGTCGGCGGCGTCGGTGATCGGCAGGGCGAAGACGGCCTTCTTGGCACCGGCGAGCGCGCGGGCCGCGGCACCGGCCGCGCGGCGCAGCGCCTCGGCACTGAACGTGTCGTCCTTCTCCGGGACGGCTCCCAGTCCGACGGCCACGACGACGGGCGCCTTGAAGCCGGTCGGCGCGGGCAGCTTCGTCACCTCGCCCTCGCCGCCGGATGCGCCGAGGGTCTCCAGGATCCCGGCGAGTGCGCCGTCGTACGCCTTGTCCACGGCCTCGGCACCCGGTGCTACGACCGGGCCCTTGGCGCCCTTCGCGACACCGACGACGATCGCGTCGGCCCGCAGGCCGGACGCCGCGGCGGTGCTGAGAGTCAGAGCAGTCACTGTGGTGAGATCTCGCTTCCATTGTTTTGCTGCGGCCGAGTAGGGATGGGTCGACCGGGCCCTGACGAATGACCCTAGATCCGGCCTCAGGGAGTGTCTTTACCTGGGTGGCACATACTCGGGACGAGCCTACGCGCGCCGCCGGGTTTCGCTCATTCCTACGCTCGCTTGAAGTTCAGCCGAGGGAGAGCGCCACGAGGGCGGTGGTCGCCGCCGTCTCGGCGAGGCCGCCGAAGACATCGCCCGTGATGCCGCCGAAGCGGCGGGTGCAGTGGCGCAGGAGCAGTTCGGCACTCGCGCAGGCGGCGAGGACGGCCAGGGGGGCGCGTACAAGGTCGTACGTGCCCAGGAGTGCGCCGGCACCGGCCGCCGCGACGGTGACGGCGAGGGTCACCAGCAGGGCGCCGCGCACGGGCACGGTGCCCGCGACCGCGGCACCCAGGCCCTCGGGGCGGGCCGGGGGCACCCCGGTGCGCGCGGCCAGGGTGAGGGCGAGTCGGGCCGCGGTCGCCGAGACGACGGCCGCGAGCACGCCCCGTGCCCACGAGGCCTCGTAGGCCTGGAAGAGCGCGGCGACCTGCGCCAGCAGCACGAAGAGCAGGGTGATCACGCCGAACGGGCCGATGTCGGACTGCTTCATGATGCGCAGCGCGTCCTCGGCGGGCTTGCCGCTGCCGAGGCCGTCCGCGGTGTCGGCGAGTCCGTCGAGATGCAGACCACGGGTGAGCGCGGCCGGTACGGCGGCGGTGGCGACGGCGGCCAGCAGCGGGCCCGCGCCCATGGCGAGCAGTGTCACGCCCACGAGGGCCGCGCCCGCCCCGACGACCAGCCCGGCGACGGGGGCGCACAGCATTCCGCCGCGCGCCGCCTCACGGTCCCAGCGGGTGACCGTGACCGGGAGCACGGTCAGGGTGCCGAAGGCGAAGCGGAGGCCGTGGGGGAGAGGGGTCCTGGACACCGGCGCAGGGTACCCGGGGAGGTGGCGGGCCGGCCGAGGACGGGTGCGACGGACGGGCGCGAGAGCCGCGGATAAAGTGCGCATTATGGGTCATTGGTTGCAGAGGAACATCATCGAACCGGGAAAGCTGCCGCTTCTGCTGGCACTTGCCTCCTTCGTGCTGACCTTTGTGATCACCCGTGTCGTCGTCCGCCTCATCCGCGCGGGCAGGGGTCCGTTCGGCAACGTCAAGGCGGGCGGTCTGCACATCCACCACGTCGTGCCCGGTGTCGTCCTGACGGTGATCGGCGGCTTCGGCGCGGTGGCCAGTTCCCGGCACGGCTTCGGCGCCGCCCTGTTCGCGGTGGTGTTCGGGATGGGCGCCGGGCTGGTGCTCGACGAGTTCGCGCTGATCCTGCACCTCGACGACGTGTACTGGAGCGAGGAGGGTCGCCAGAGCGTCGAGGTCGTCCTGGTCACGGCGGCCCTCGTCGGCCTGGTGCTCGGCGGGTTCCTGCCGTTCGGGGTCAACGACATGACCCAGGAGGAACTCCACGACCGGGGCGGGGTCATCCTGAGCGTCGCCGTGAACTTCCTCTTCGCCCTGCTCGCCCTGAGCAAGGGCAAGGCCCGCATGGCGATCTTCGGCGTGATCGTCCCGTTCGTCGCTCTCATCGGCGCCGTCCGACTGGCCCGCCCCTTCTCTCCGTGGGCCAAGCGCTTCTACCGCCGCAGGCCGCGCGCCCGGTCCAGGTCGATGCTGCGCGCCTACCACCGCGACCGCCGCTGGTTCGGCCCGCGCCGCAGGCTTCAGGACTGGATCGGCGGGAAACCGGATCCCGTCCGGCCCCTGCCCGGCCGCCGGTGAAAGCGACGGCGGCGGTGGCGGTGGCGCAGGATCGAGATCCCGTACAGCACGAAGACCGCGGCGAGCGCGGCGATGTGCTCCTTGCCCGCGAGGTTCCCCTTGAACGCCACCTCGATCACCATCGCCGCGACCACCCCCCACCCCGTCCAGTAGGCGCGATAGCGCCAGGCGACGAAGACGGCGAGGCCGACCACGGCCGCCGAGGGCCCGGTGTCCACGACCTGTGCGTCCGTCACGGGCAGCCCCAGCGGGTTGCCCGGGCTCAGTGAGATCGCCTCGCGTGCGTAGAGCGTGCCGGCCAGCGTGGCGGCGTACGCGATGACGAGCATCCGCCACCAGCCCAGACAGATCTCGGCGATCCCGAACACGATGAGAAGTTGCAGCAGCGCGCCCCACACCGGCAGGTCGAGGGCCGGCACGAACAGGGAGAGCGGGGTGCGCAGCAGGGCCAGCCACAGTGGCTCCTCGGCCCGCACGGAGCCGATGTCCTGCACGAACTGGAAGCCCCAGGGCTGGTTCTGCACGAACTGGAGGATGGCCGTCAGACAGACGGCCCCGAGCGTCACCGGCATCGCCCGCCATCGCTGTCTCGCGAGTGCCTCGCGCACGGTGACGTACAGCAGTCTCCATTCGGCGCGGGCGAGGCGGGCGAGGGTGTTCATGCAGCGGTCCCCATCCGTCCTGCGGTCCCGGTCCCGGTCCCGGTCCCGGTCCCGGGCCGGCAGGTTTTCCCTGTCTGTCCGGCTGTCCTCATCGGTGCGACTCCAGGTGTCTGCGGTGCAGCCACTTCGGCAGTCCGGGCGCTTCGAGAAACCCTTCGGCGCGCGCGGCCGCGAGGCCGATGCGCAGCAGGTCCGCGCTCTTCTCGAAGAGCAGGAACCGGGGTTCCCAGATCGGCCGGTACTTGGCGTTGGCCCGGTACAGCGACTCGATCTGCCACCAGCGCGAGAAGAAGCTGAGCAGCGAACGCCACAGCCTCAGCACCGGCCCGGCACCGAGGCGTCCACCTCGTTCGAAGACGGAACGGAACATGGCGAAGTTGAGTGAGACCTGGGTGATCCCGATCTCCTGGGCGCGGCGCAGGAGTTCGATCACCATGAACTCCATCAGCCCGTTCTCGGCGTCCCGGTCACGCCGCATGAGATCGAGCGAGAGCCCCTGCGGCCCCCACGGCACGAAGGACAGCAGCGCCCGCAACTCCCCCTCGCCGTCGGTGCATTCCAGCATCACGCACCGCCCGTCGCCCGGGTCGCCGAGCCGTCCGAGCGCCATGCTGAACCCGCGCTCGGTGGCCCCGTCCCGCCAGTCGTCGGCACGCTTCAGGAGGTACGCCATCTCGTCGGCCGGGATGTCCTCGTGCCGCCGGATGCGCACCTCGTACCCGGCTCGCTTGACCCGGTTGTAGGCCTGCCTGACCGTGCGCATGGCGCGTCCCTCGAGGGTGAACTCGGCGGTCTCGACGATCGCCTCGTCACCGAGTTCGAGGGCGTCGAGCCCGTGCCGTGAGTAGACGGTCCCCGCCTCCTCGCTCGCTCCCATCACCGCCGGGATCCAGCCGTGCGCGCGGGCCTCGGCGAGCCAGGGCTCGATGGCGCCGGGCCACGCCTCCGGGTCGCCGATCGGGTCGCCGGAGGCCAGCGAGACCCCGCCGACGACGCGGTACGCGACCGCGGCCTTGCCGGTCGGCGACCAGATCGCGCTCTTCTCCGGGCGCAGCGCGAAGTAGCCCAGCGAGTCGCGGTCGCCGTGCCGGTCGAGCAGGGTGCGCAGCCGTTTCTCGTCGTCCTCGGTGATCGGGTCGACGGCTCGGCGGGAGCGGAAGGCGGCGTAGAACACGGCGAGGACCAGCAGGGTGCTGAGCACGTTGATGGTGACGTTGACCCAGTTGGCGATCTCCAGGCCGTGGAAGCGGGAGTCGTCGGCCGCGACGGAGACCAGTCGCAGGGCGCCGTAGCGCCAGCGGTCCCAGAAGGTCGAACGGTACGCGTCCGGCGCGCTGTTGGTGACCGTCACCAGCAGCGCGGCGAGCAGGGAGGCGACGAGCAGTCCGCCGACGGCGACGGCCGCGGCGAGTTTGGGGTTCGACCGGTCGCCCTTCGCGTAGAACTCCCGGCGGCCGACGACGAGCGCGACGACGAAGGCGGCGGTCAGGACGATCGAGACCCAGTTCTGGGCGTACTGGCGGATCTCCGGGAACGTCATCGCGACGGCGAACAGCATCAGGAACAGTCCGCTGAGCACGAAGTTCAGGATCCACGCGGCCCGCTTGCGGCGGCGCATCGTGATGGCCAGGAACATGGTGAACACACCCGACGCGAATCCTGCCGTCAGCAGGTACGGGGTGAAGAAGTTCTCGGTGTTGTGGCGCCGTACGTCCTGCCCGAGCGACACCCACGCGGCGCTCAGGAAGTTGATGAACGCGACGGCCCGCAGGTACCAGACCGCGAAGGCGGCGGCTCTGCGCGACGCGCCCGTGGACAGGTGGTCCCCTTCACCCCGACGGGCCGGGACCCGCTCCTGGTCAGCGGCAATTCGGGCATCTCCCATAAAGGGCGATGATATGGGGCGGGGCGCGTCGTGCGGGGGAGGGGCGGTACGGGTGATGCGGGCCGGGGTCTTGTTGCGGGGTGGGTTTTCGCCCGTAGCTCTTCGGCCGCGGGCCGGTGGGGCTGGTCGCGCAGTTCCCCGCCCCTGGAAGCCTCGGGGCGGACGGTGTTCGCGGGCGAGGCCGGAGGCTGCCCCACCCGCCCCGGCCCGCGTCCTTCAGCCCGTCCGGCGTTCGTGGGCGAGGCCGTTCACTCGTTCTGGTCGGAGACCTCGGGCTCGGGGTCGGGCTCGGGGGCCGGAGTCTCCGGGAGTTCGGCGGAGAGGGCGGCGGCGGCCTGGACGAGGGGGAGCGCGAGGAGGGCTCCCGCGCCCTCGCCGACCGTGACGCCGTGGTCGAGAAGGGGTTCGAGGGCCATGCGGTCCAGGGCCTTCGCCTGGGCCGGCTCGCCGCTGTTCTGGCCGGCCAGCCACCAGTCCGGCGCCCGGAAGGCGACCCGCTGCCCCACGAGGGCGCACGCGGCCGAGACGACGCCGTCGAGGATCACCGGCATCTTCCGCACCGCGCTCTGCAACAAGAACCCCGTCATCGCCGCGAGATCGGCACCGCCCACCACCGCGAGCAGCTGCAGCTGATCCCCGAGCACCGGCCGGGCCCGCCGCAAGGCGTCCCGCACGGCCGCGCACTTGCGCATCCACGCGAGGTCGTCGATGGGCCGCCCGCCCCGCCCGGTGACCACGGACGCGTCGGTCCCGCACAGCGCCGCGACCAGCACGGCCGCCGCGGTGGTCCCGCCGACGCTCACATCGCCGAGCACCACCAGATCCGTACCGGAGTCCGCCTCCTCGTCCGCGACGGCGACCCCCGCCCGGAACGCGGCCTCGGCCTCCTCCAGGGTCAGCGCGTCCTCGACGTCGATCCGCCCCGACCCGCGCCGCACCCGATGCCCTGCGACCTCCGCGGGCAGCTCCTGCGGATCGCAGTCCAGCGCCATGTCGACGACCCGCACCGGCACGCCGAGCCGGCGCGCCAGCACCGCCGCGGGGCTCGCGCCCTCCAGGACCGCCCGCACCAACCGGTCGGCGGTGCCCGCGGGCCGCGCCGACACACCGAGTCCGGCGACCCCGTGGTCGCCCGCGAACAGCACCACACGCGGGTGCTCGATCGGCCGCACCGGCACCGCGGACTGCGCCGCCGCCAGCCACTCACCCAGTTCGTCGAGGCGGCCGAGCGCCCCGGGCGGCACGATCTGACGCTCCCGGCGCGCCTCGGCGTCCCGGCGCACGCCTCCGTCGGGGCGCTCGATCAGATCGGTGAAGTCGTCGAGATTAAGCGAGCTCATTCGCCGAACAGTACCGGCAGCGATCGAACACGTCCGCGCCACGTCGTTGCACCCCGGAACACGATCCGCTACGTACCGTTTGTGTCGGATTGTCGTACGGCTCGCTCGCGCGCCCCGCCGTCCTCCCACCCTGCCGTCCCCAGGAGCGTCCATGCCCCCCACGCCACCCCCGAGCGCCGAGCGCCGCGCCGCCTACGCGGCCGAACTCGCCCAAGGCACCGACCGGTTCCACGAACCGCGCCGGGAAGACTGTCCCTGGTGCGGCTCGAAGCGGCTGCGTACCCGGCTGCGGACGCCGGACCAGGTGCAGCGCAAGCCCGGCACGTTCGTCGTCGACGAGTGCGCCGACTGCTCCCACGCCTTCCAGAACCCCCGGCTCAGCGCGGAGGGGCTGGCCTTCTACCACCGGGACTTCCACGAGGGACTCGACGGCCTCACCGACCGGCTCCTGGGCGCCCGCGGCAGCAGAGGGCGCCACCGGGCCGCCGCCCGCGCGCTGCTGCGCCACGCCGAGCCGGAGAGCTGGCTCGACGTCGGCACCGGGCACGGGCACTTCCCGGCCGTCGCCCGGGAGGTCCACCCGTACACGTCCTTCGACGGCCTCGACCCCACCCGGCGGGTCGAGAAGGCACGGGCGGCCGGGCACATCGAGGAGGCCCACCGCGGCCGGCTCACCGACCCCCGGATCATCGGGCGGCTGAGCGCCCGCTACGACGTCGTGAGCATGTTCCACCATCTGGAGCACACCCGCGACCCGCGCGAGGAACTGCGCGCCGCCCTGACGGTCCTGCGGCCCGGCGGCCACCTCCTCGTCGAAGTGCCGGACCCCGACTGCGCGTTCGGCGCACTGCTGGGCAGGTGGTGGGTGTCGTACGGCCAGCCGCGCCATCTGCACCTGATGCCGCTGTCCAACCTGCTGGGCGAACTGGAGTCCCTCGGCTGCGAGATCGTCGCGACGGACCGCCGTGAACCGCACATCCCGTACGACCTCGCCGGCGCCCTCGCGCTGGCCCTCGGCCGTGTCCTGCCCGACCTCGACGCCCCCTGGCGCCCCACCCCGCCGACCCCGCTCCAGCGCACCCTGCACACGGTCCTGGCCCGGGCGAGCGTCCCGCTGCTCGCCTCGGCCTCCGCCCTGGACCATGCGATGGCCCCGGTCTTCCGCCGCACCCGCTTCTCGAACGCCTTCCGGATCATCGCCCGCAGACATTCCTGAGCCCTGGTCAGCCCTGGTCAGCTCTGCTCGGCCCCGGTCAGCCCCGCAATGCCAGCGCCTGTCCCGCCACCACCAGCAGCACGTGCTCGCACTCCGCCGCGAACCCCGCGTTCAGGCGGCCGAGTTCGTCGCGGTAGCGGCGCCCGGAGGCGGTGGCGGGGACGATGCCGGAGCCGACCTCGTTGGAGACGGCGACGACGGTGCGGCGCGTGGTGCGGACGGCGGAGGTGAGTTCCTCGACGCGGGCGCGCAGCGCGCGTTCGCCGCCGCCGGCCCACTCCGCGTCGTCCCACGCGTTCACGGAGTCCATCGCGTCCGTGAGCCAGAGGGAGAGGCAGTCGACGAGGAGGGGAGGCCCGGAGTCCTCCAGGAGCGGCACCAGGTCGCAGGTCTCCACCGTGCGCCAGGAGCCGGGCCGCCGCTCTCGGTGGGCGTGCACGCGCGACGCCCACTCGTTGTCCCCGTTGCGGGACCCGCCCGTCGCCACGTACAGCACCCCGGGGAAGGACTCCAGACGACGTTCCGCCTCCACCGACTTGCCCGAGCGCGCCCCGCCGAGCACGAGGGTGCGGCGCGGTACGTCGGGTACGTCCTCGTAGACGCCCACGTCCAGCGTCGTCCCGTCCGGCACCGCCCGCGCGCCCGCCGCCGCGAGCTGGCGCCGCAGTTCGGGGCCCGGCGGCACGTCGTGGTCGAGGTGGACCGCGATCACGTCCGTCGTCGGCCCGACGGCCCCGACCGCGCGCAGCTTCGCCAGGGCGTCCGGCCGCCCCACCACATCGGCGATCACCATGGCGTACGAGTCGCCGTTCTCGTCGAGTCCCGCGGGCGCCGCGCCCGGTGGCAGATACAGCAGCCGCTGTCCGTCCGGTCCGGTCACCGCGTACCCCGTGCCGGGCGAGTCCATCGGCACCGCCCGCACCCGGTGTCCGGTCAGCAGCGCAAGTTCGCTGCCGTCGGGAACCCGTACGGGCTGCGGGAGCCCGGCCGGCACCTCGACGGCGGGCCCGTCGTGCGGATGCGAGAGCAGGACCTGCCGTACGCCGCCCAGCGAGTGCCCGGCGCGGGCCGCGGCGAACGCGGCGCCGGGCGTGAGGTCGAGCAGCAGGGTGCCGTCCACGAGCAGCGCGGTGGCCGCCCGCGCGTCCTCGCCGAGCGCACTCGCACAGGCCGCACAGGGACAGTCGGGACGGGGCAGGCCCTCGGGGGCGCCGGTGCCGAGCAGAGTCAGTTCCACGCCCTGATTTTCCCGTGTCACCGTGGGTGGCGCGCGTTCGGGTACAGCACCTGTCGGCGCGCGGGGCCGTTCGCGACCCGCGACGCGTGCCGCGACTCGCGATCTTCTGTTCCGCGCCCGGCTCAGCGCCTAGGCTTCGGACGGGAGCCGGATCTTGTGCGGCTTCCGCTGTGCAGTGTGCTCACACCTGGGAGGCGTACATGGCGGCATGGACGTGGCGGTTCGAGAAGTCCGACGGGACAGAGGTCCAACCCGCGGTACAGCCCGAGGAGTTCACCACACAGGGGGATGCGGAGTCCTGGATCGGCGAGGTCTGGAAGGACCTCCTGGAGGGCGGCGCGGACCAGGTGTTCCTCTTCGAGGACAGCACGAAGATCTACGGGCCGATGAGCCTGCACGCCGAACCGGAGTAGGCCGGCCGGGGCTGCCGGGACCGCTCCCGGCAGCCCCGTTCGCCGTGCGTCAACCCCTCGCCGCCGCCTTCACCCCTGCCTACTGCTCACCCAGCCGCACACCGACCGTCCGCTCGGCCCCGTCCCGGACGAACGTCACCCGCGTCCGCTGGCCCGGCTTGTCGGAGGCGAGTGCCTCGGCGAGCGAGGTGAGGGTGGTGATGTCGTTGGTGCCGATCCGGGTGATGATGTCGCCGGGCCGGATGCCCGCCGTGTCGGCCGCGCTGCCGGGCTTCACCTCGACCACGGCGACACCCGCGGGCGTATAGGTCTCGTCGAGCACGGTACGGCCGGTGATGCCGAGCGCGGCCCGTCCCGAGTCGGTGACCGTGCCGGTCCTGATGATCTGGTCGGCGATCGTCCGCACCATCGAGGCGGGGATCGCGAATCCGATACCGGGCGCCGTGGCGCCCCCGAGGCTCGGGTCCGTCGCGGCCAGCGTGGGAATGCCGATGACCTGCCCGTTCAGGTTGACGAGCGCGCCGCCGCTGTTGCCCGGGTTGATCGCGGCCGACGTCTGCACCATGTTGGCGATGGTGGCCCCCGTCCCGCCGTCGGTGCTGCTCTCGCTGACGGTGCGCCCGGTCGCCGACACGATGCCCTGGGTCACGCTGGACGACAGCCCGAGCGGCGAGCCCATCGCCAGCACGATCTGGCCGACCTCGACCTTCTCGGAGTTCCCGATGGTGGCCGCCTTCAGCCCGCTCGGCACCTTGTCCAGCTTGATGACGGCGAGGTCCTGGCCCGGGTAGGTGTACACGAGCTTGGCCGTCAGCACGTTCTGGCTGTTGGCCGTCGTCACCCGGAACGTCTTCTCGTTCCCGACCACGTGCGCGTTGGTGACGATGTGTCCCTTGTCGTCGTACACCACCCCCGAGCCCAGTTCGTCGCTCGCCTGGATCTGCACCACCGAGGGCAGGACGTTCTTGATCACCTTCAGGTACGCGTTCTGCAGGTCGTCGGCCGCGAGCGGGACGACGGCCTGCGTCGTCCCGTCCTTCGTCCCGTCCTTCTTGGCGGGCGGCCCGGCGTCGGAACAGCCGGAGAGCAGGGCGGTGGCGCAGGCGAGGGCGGTGACCACGAGGGCGGTTATGGGGAGCAGCGGACGCGACACCGGGGCACGGGTGGCAGCCATGTCCCGAGTGTCCCTTTCGCGGCTCCGATCCGGCTCGCGGTGCAGGGCCGAACGGGGGGCGATCAGGAAGTGACCGGACAGCGACCGGTCTTGTACGCCGTAGGGATCGATCAGCCGCGTACGCCGCAGAGATGCAGCAGGGCCGCCACCTGGCGATAGGGGTCCGTCCGCCCGGCCCGCTCCTCCGCGGCCAGGAGGGTCCCCACGTCCTCGGGGACGGGGGTCCCGTCGGGCGCCGTGTCCGTGAAGACCCGCACGCCGTACCAGGCGTGCAACGCCGCCCCGATCCCCGCGAGCGTCGACGTCAGGGTGGCGAGCCGGTCCGCGCGGACGGCGAGGCCGAGCCGATTGACGTAGGCGTCCGTGTCGAACGCGGCCAGGGTCGCCGTCCAGTCGCCGGACAGGCCCGGCCGCATGGCCAGCGCGTCGGCGTTGCGCACCAGCAGCGAGAGCAGCCCGCCCGGGGCCAGCATGCGCGCCAGCCCCGCGAGGAGCGGGTCCGGCTCCTCGACGTACATGAGTACGCCGTGGCACAGCACCACGTCGAAGCTGCCGGGCAGGAAGTGCACGCCCGTCTCGCGGCCGTCGCCCTCGATGAGCCGCACCCGGCTGCGGATGCCCTCGGGCTCGGCGGCCAGCGCCTCCCGGGCCACGGCGAGCATCTTCGCGTCCTGCTCGAGGCCGGTCACCTGATGCCCGGCCCTGGCCAGCCGCAGCGCCTGCGTGCCCTGGCCCATACCGACGTCGAGCACCCGCAACCGCTGTCCGACCGGGAACCGGCCGGCTATCTGCTCGTCGAGCTGCCGGGCCACCAGCTCCTGTCGTACGACATCACGCAGCCCGCCCAGCTTGCTCAGCCAGGCATCCGCCGCGCCCCCGGAGAACGATGTCGCGCTCAGGGCCGCTCTCCGCGCTTGACCTGCGGCTTCGGCAGCCGGAGGCGACGCATCTGGAGAGTACGCATCAGCGCGTAGGCGACCGCGCCCTTCTTGGGCACGTCGGGGAAGCGGGCGGCCAGCTGCTTCTTCAGGCGGATCGCGATGCCGATCGAGTCGACCACGATCATCACGATCACCACGAGCCACAGCAACAGCGCGATGTTCTGCAGCGAGCCCACCCGCACCATGCTCAGCACGAGGATGACCACGGCCATCGGCAGGAAGAACTCCGCGACACAGAAGCGCGAGTCCACGAAGTCGCGTGCGAACTTCCGCACCGGCCCCTTGTCACGGGCGGGTAGATAGCGCTCGTCGCCGTTGGCCAGGGCCTGGCGCTGCTTCTCCATCTGGACACGACGATCGTCGCGCTGCCGCTTGGCCGCCTCCTTACGCGTCGACGGCGTCTGGGCGACGCTACGACGCTGGGTCTGGGCCTCACTGCGCTTGGGCGTGGGGCGGCCCTTGGGGGCCTGCGGGTCACGGGTCTGCTTGGAGTCGGTCACCTGCGCCTTGTCGGCGGGGGCCTTCTCTTCCTTGGCACGGCTACGGAACACAAAACCCAAGGGTACGGGGTGCGGCGGCATGGACGTCGTTCGAGTGGGGAACGATCCGGCAACACCGTGCGTCTGTAGGGGGACAGAGGGGACGTTGTGTACGGGTGGACCCCGAGTCCCACCTACTCCCTACGCCGGAGCGGTGCCGTACGCAGTCGTCCTTGGGGATGAGCGCATCCGTCCCCGAACAGTGCGGTAATGGATGCAGGGCCCGTACTGTGGGTTCTGTTGCAGTACCTGGAGCTGGAGTCCGTCAGAAGGGGGCGCGCGAAGCCCATGAGCGGTGTCATGAAGCGTATGGGGATGATCTTCCGCGCGAAGGCGAACAAGGCCCTTGACCGGGCCGAGGACCCGCGCGAAACCCTCGATTACTCGTACCAGAAGCAGCTGGAGCTGCTGCAGAAGGTGCGCCGCGGCGTCGCGGACGTGGCGACCAGCCGCAAGCGCCTGGAACTTCAGCTGAACCAGCTCCAGAACCAGTCCACCAAGCTGGAGGACCAGGGCCGCAAGGCGCTCGCGCTCGGCCGGGAGGACCTGGCCCGTGAGGCGCTCTCCCGCCGTGCCGCGCTCCAGCAGCAGGTGACGGATCTGGAGACGCAGCACCAGACCCTCCAGGGCGAGGAGGAGAAGCTCACCCTCGCGGCGCAGCGGCTCCAGGCCAAGGTGGACGCCTTCCGCACCAAGAAGGAGACTATCAAGGCGACCTACACGGCGGCCCAGGCGCAGACCCGCATCGGAGAGGCCTTCTCCGGCATCTCCGAGGAGATGGGCGACGTCGGCATGGCGATCCAGCGCGCCGAGGACAAGACCGCGCAGTTGCAGGCCCGCGCCGGCGCCATCGACGAGCTGCTCGCCTCCGGTGCGCTCGACGACCAGTCCGGTCTGGCCAAGGACGACATCCAGAGCGAGCTGGACCGGCTCTCCGGTGGTACGGATGTGGAGCTGGAACTGCAGCGTATGAAGGCCGAGCTCGCCGGTGGTTCGCCGCAGCAGGCGATCGAGGGCGGCACGGGACAGTCCACGCCGCAGTCCCAGCCGCAGGACACCCCGCGCTTCGACAAGCAGTGACCCACACCTAGGGCGCCTGAGGAGGGCGACATGATCGTACGGATCATGGGGGAGGGGCAGGTGAGGTTGGACGACAGCCACCTCACCGAACTGAACAAGCTGGACGACGAGCTGCTCGCCGAGATGGAGAGCGGTGACGAGGCCGGCTTCCGCCGTACCCTGACCACCCTTCTGGACCAGGTCCGCCGCCTCGGCGCTCCGCTTCCCGACGAGGCCCTCGAACCCTCCGACCTCATCCTGCCGTCCCCCGACGCGACCCTCGAAGAGGTCCGCGCCATGCTGACCGACGAGGGCCTGATCCCCGGCTGACGGTTCCCTCCGGGGGGTGAGCGGGGTGAGCTCCTCAGCTCCGGGTCCGCCCGGCTCGCCCACGTTCCCGGCGCCCCGATTCTCCGCCGGTCCGAAGTGGCGTGGCCGCGGGTCGGTGGGGGCTGGTCGCGCAGTTCCCCGCGCCCTTGAAAGGGCGCTGCGCGCATCTTTGGGCCGTCCGGCGTCTGCGGACGCGGTGGCGACCGTTCCGCCCCCTGCAAGGGCGCCGTACCGTAAACCGGGTGAGCACCCTAGAGCGCACGAGGTACAGACTCCGCGCGCACCCGATGGCCCTGGACGCCACCCTGGCGACCGGCGTACTCGTGACGATGATGGCCAGCTCCTTCATCGACCCCCACGGGGAGAACGGAGCGACCTGGGGCACGCACACCCCGAACGTCCTCAGCCTCACCCTCATGGTGCTCAGCGCCGCCGCCCTCGTGTTCCGCCGCCGCGCCCCCAGAACGGTCCTCGCCGCGACCGGCGCCTTCTCCGCCGTGGAACTGGTGGCCAGCGACCCCAGAGCCCCGGTGGTGATGTCCGCCGTCGTCGCCCTCTTCACCGTCGCGTCGGCCACGGACCGCCCCACCACCTGGCGCGTCGGCCTGCTCACGATGACGGTGCTGACGGCCTGCGCGATGCTGGTCGGTCCCCTGCCCTGGTATGCGCAGGAGAACCTCGCGATCTTCGCCTGGACGGGCATGGCCGCCGCCGCGGGCGACGCCGTACGCAGCCGCCTCGCCTTCGTGCACGCCATCCGCGAGCGCGCCGACCGCGCCGAGCGCACCCGTGACGAGGAGGCCCGCCGCCGGGTCGCAGAGGAGCGGCTGCGCATCGCCCGCGACCTGCACGACGTCGTCGCCCACCACATCGCCCTCGTCAACGTGCAGGCCGGAGTCGCGGCCCATGTGATGGACAAGCGCCCCGACCAGGCCAAGGAAGCCCTCGCGCACGTCCGCGAGGCCAGCCGCTCGGCCCTCAACGAACTGCGTGCCACCGTCGGCCTGCTGCGCCAGTCCGGCGACCCCGAGGCCCCCACGGAACCCGCCCCGGGCCTCGCCCGCCTCGACGAACTCGCCGACACCTTCCGCAACGCCGGACTCCCCGTCGAAGTCGCCCGCGCCGACCACGGCACCACCCTCCCCGCCGCCGTCGACCTCGCCGCGTACCGCGTCATCCAGGAAGCCCTCACCAATGTGCAGAAACACGCGGGCCCGGAGGCGAAGGCCGAGATCAGCGTCGTACGCGTGGGACCGAACGTGGAAGTGACCGTCCTCGACAACGGACCCGGGCAGGACGGCGGCCCCGAGGAGGGCGGCGGGCACGGGCTGCTCGGGATGCGCGAGCGGGTCACCGCGCTCGGCGGCACCTGCACGACCGGTCCCCGCTACGGAGGCGGCTTCCGGGTCCATGCGATCCTTCCGGTCAAGAACCGCACCGCGCCCGCCCTGGGGGACTCCGCATGACCATCCGTGTCCTGCTCGCCGACGACCAGGCGCTGCTGCGCAGCGCGTTCCGTGTCCTCGTCGACTCCGAGCCCGACATGGAGGTGGTCGGCGAGGCGTCCGACGGCGCGGAGGCGCTGCGGCTCACCCGGGAGGTCCGCGCCGACGTGGTGCTGATGGACATCCGGATGCCGGGCACCGACGGCCTCGCCGCCACCCGGCTGATCAGCGCCGACCCGGGACTCGCGCACGTACGGGTGGTCATGCTGACGACCTTCGAGGTCGACGAGTACGTGGTGCAGTCGCTGCGGGCCGGCGCCTCCGGCTTCCTCGGCAAGGGCGCGGAGCCGGAGGAGCTGCTGAACGCCATCCGGATCGCGGCGGGCGGTGAGGCACTGCTGTCCCCGGCGGCCACCAAGGGGCTGATCGCCAAGTTCCTCGCCCAGGGGGACGGTTCGGACGAGGGCCGGGACTCCGCCCGGGCGGAGCGGCTCGAGGCGCTCACCGGGCGCGAGCGCGAGGTGCTCGTCCAGGTCGCGGGAGGCCACTCCAACGACGAGATCGCCGAGCGGCTGGAGGTCAGCCCGCTCACCGTGAAGACGCACGTCAACCGGGCCATGGCCAAGCTCGGCGCCCGCGACCGGGCCCAACTCGTCGTCATCGCCTACGAGTCGGGCCTGGTACGCCCGAGGGTGGAGTGATCTCCGCGTTACGGCAGCGCCAGCATCCGCTCCAGCGCCAGCTTCGCGAACGTCTCCGTCTCCTTGTCCACCTCGATGCGGTTGACCAGGTTGCCCTCGGCGAGGGACTCCAGGGTCCACACCAGGTGGGGGAGGTCGATGCGGTTCATGGTGGAGCAGAAGCAGACCGTCTTGTCGAGGAAGACGATCTCCTTGTCCTCGGCCGCGAAACGGTTCGCCAGGCGGCGGACCAGGTTCAGCTCCGTGCCGATCGCCCACTTGGAGCCGGCCGGGGCGGCCTCCAGGGCCTTGATGATGTACTCCGTGGAGCCGACGTAGTCCGCCGCCGACACGACCTCGTGCTTGCACTCGGGGTGGACGAGGACGTTCACGCCGGGGATGCGCTCGCGCACGTCGTTCACCGAGTCCAGCGAGAAGCGGCCGTGGACCGAGCAGTGGCCGCGCCACAGGATCATCTTGGCGTCGCGCAGCTGCTCCGCGGTGAGGCCGCCGTTGGGCTTGTGGGGGTTGTAGAGGACGCAGTCCTCCAGGCTCATCCCCATGTCGCGGACGGCGGTGTTGCGGCCGAGGTGCTGGTCGGGGAGGAAGAGGACCTTCTCACCCTGCTCGAACGCCCACTCCAGGGCCCGCTGGGCGTTGGAGGAGGTGCAGATCGTGCCGCCGTGCTTGCCGGTGAACGCCTTGATGTCGGCGGACGAGTTCATGTACGAGACGGGCACGACCTGCTCGGCTATCCCGGCCTCGGTCAGCACGTCCCAGCACTCGGCGACCTGTTCGGCCGTCGCCATGTCGGCCATGGAGCAGCCGGCGGCGAGGTCGGGGAGGACCACCTTCTGGTCGTCGGACGTCAGGATGTCCGCGGACTCCGCCATGAAGTGCACACCGCAGAAGACGATGTACTCGGCCTCCGGGCGCGCGGCGGCGTCGCGGGCCAGCTTGAAGGAGTCGCCCGTGACGTCGGCGAACTGGATGACCTCGTCGCGCTGGTAGTGGTGGCCGAGCACGAAGACCTTGTCCCCGAGTTTCTCCTTGGCCGCGCGGGCCCGCTCCACGAGGTCCGGGTCGGAGGGCGAGGGCAGGTCTCCGGGACACTCCACGCCGCGCTCGCTCCTCGGGTCGGCCTCACGGCCGAGCAGCAGCAGGGCGAGGGGCGTCGGCTGTACGTCGAGCTCCTGGGTCTGGGCGGTGGTCACGACACGCACCCTTTCTGTTCTGCGGCTCGCTTGGATCACGAGGGGGCGATCCAGCGGGACATTCGGACTAGCCTTTTCGTCGAAATGACGCTATCTATCATAACCGCTTCACGTCATGTTGACGATGCCCATAGTGTCGATGTGACGTGAATCCCGGAGGTTGTCCACAGGCCGCTGTCCCCTCTCCGGCGCGTGTGCGAGCATGGGAGGCGAGAACGGAAAAGACCACGGAAAAGACAGACTCTCGGCCCGGAATGAATCCGCGGCCCCGACGGTTGCAGACGTCGGCAAGCAGTCTCCGTACAACCCGGGAGAGAAGCAGATGTCCGTATCGGACGAGAAGACCACCGTGAGCGACGGCATCGTACTGTCCGACTCCGCCGCGTCCAAGGTCAAGGCCCTGCTCGACCAGGAAGGCCGCGACGATCTGGCGCTGCGCGTCGCCGTTCAGCCCGGCGGCTGCTCCGGTCTGCGCTACCAGCTCTTCTTCGACGAGCGTTCCCTCGACGGCGATGTCGTCAAGGACTTCGGTGGCGTCAAGGTCGTCACCGACCGCATGAGCGCCCCGTACCTGGGCGGCGCCTCCATCGACTTCGTGGACACCATCGAGAAGCAGGGCTTCACGATCGACAACCCGAACGCGACGGGCTCCTGCGCCTGCGGCGACTCCTTCAGCTGAGCCCCGGCCGACTGCCGAACGCGTAACGCGTACGAAGGCGGCGTCCCCCTCCGACAGGGACGCCGCCTTCGCGTATCCGGGGCCATGAGCGCGTCCGCTCCGACCGCTCCCGTGGCTACCGTGCCTGAGGCGTCTTCACCGAGGCGCCGGCCGCCTTGCCCTCCGGGATCGGTGTGCCGTTTGACCCGACGACCTTCCGGTCGCCGAGTGGCTGGTCGAGGTGCACCGTCTTCTCGTACACCTTGGCGATGAGGATGCAGATCTTGCCCTGCCACGGTGTCTCGGTCACCTTGACGGTCACCTTGTCCGTGCTCTCGCTCGCGGAGGCGGAGTAGTCCGCGCACACCCCGCCCGTGAAGCTCACGGTCAGGTCCTTGCCGTCGGCCGTGTAGCCCTGCACCTTGACGTCACGGGACGTCGGCGCCGCGGTCGGCCGCGGGCTGGGGGTGGCCGTCGGTGTCGGTGCCGCGGTCGGCTCCGGCGAGGTCAGGTACTTCGGGGCGACCGCCGGATGCGTCACCGTGAAGGCGGAGTCCGTGCCCGTCGGCCGTACCTCGAACAGCCAGGACGGCACCAGTGTCTGGTGCCCGGACACGAAGTGCGAGGCCAGCCCGAAGACGGCCTTTTCGACGGCCACCGACTCCCGCTTCGGCACCGCCGTCGACGCGCGGCACGGTGTCTCGTCACGGTCCTTCAGCGGTACGGCACTGGCGCAGCCGCCGGGTCCCATGCGCCCGCCGTCCCGGGTCGCGACAGAGGCCGGGCCGTTCATCAGATCCAGGGCCTTGCTCGCGCTGATCACGGGATACGTGTCCCCCTTGACCGGCGTCTTC
Source organism: Streptomyces sp. NPDC096311 (assembly GCF_044763085.1). Classification (NCBI taxonomy): domain Bacteria; kingdom Bacillati; phylum Actinomycetota; class Actinomycetes; order Kitasatosporales; family Streptomycetaceae; genus Streptomyces; species Streptomyces sp. NPDC096311. The sequence continues at coordinate 62,305 of NZ_JBIWFN010000002.1, read as the reverse complement.
ACCTGGCCGCTGCCGCCGACCACCTGGCCGTCCGGGCCGACCTGGACGCCGGTCGTCCAGCCGTACGTGGGCAGGCCCCCGACCTTCGGGTCCGCGTTCACCACCCGTTTGGCGCCCATGAGCTCGCGCGCGTCCAGCTTGGCGTCGTCCTGGCCCAGAGCCTTCAGCACGGGCACGGCGGCCTTCTTCGCGGCGGCCTCGGTCACCGCGTGGCTCCTCGGGGAGCCGGGGTCGCTCGTGCACACGGCGCCCTTGCAGTTGTCGGTGCCGGGCGCGTACCGGCTGAACGTCCAGGTCCCGGGGGCCTGCTGGTTGACCTGGAGGCTGGGTCCCGAACCGTCCTTGTCCTGGCCGACCTTCCAGGTCTCGCCGGTGAGCGTCGGGGTGCCCACGATGTCCAGGGCCTTCGCGAGGCGCGCCACCTCGGCCGCCGTGACCTCGCCCTTCGCCGCGTAGACGGGCGCGGAGTCCGGGCCTGCGGGCAGGGTGCCGTCCGCGTGGTAGGTCGCGCCGTAGGGATGGGGCTCACCGGGCGCGATATCGCCCGTGCCACCCGTAGCGCCCTCGGTGTAGCCGTCGAGGACCAGCGGTGGGGGAGTGCCGTCGGCGCCGGGGGTCGCGGAGTGGTCGCGGTCGCTCCCGCCGCCGGACGCGGTCGCGGCGAAATAGGCTCCGCCGCCGCCGACGAGCAGCACCGCGGCCGCGACGGAGGCGACGGCCGCCGGGGAATGGCGGCGGCGCGGCTTTGCCGGCTCGCTGCCGTCCTCGGGGGGCTCGGGCGCTTCGGTCTCGGGTCGCTCGGTGCTCACCGCATCGCTCCTTCTGGTCGTACACCGCATCCCCTTTACGGGGGACAGCGATGGGACGCAGCGGGGGAGCGCACGGTTCCCTGCGGGCGCCGTTCGGGGCCGCCCTTTTCGAGGACCTTTCGGGTCCTGTCAGTCGCCGTAGTCGGACATCGCGTCCAGCAGGCGGGCCGACGCGGGAGGCACGGTCACCCCGTGGATGCGCGACGGGGACACGGGAAGGTCGGGACGGGAGACGACCGGGTCCGGTGCCGCCCAGTGCCGGGCCACAGCGCCGTCGCCGCGCAGCGACGCCAGGTCGCCTTCGAGGTCGTGAGGAGCGGAGCCGTGGACCTTGAGGTTCGTCATAACGGAACCGTATGCATGTCGGCGTCACGAAGAAAGATCTACTATCGGGTAGTTTTGACCGCTTCTGAGGGCGCGTGTCGACCGGGTAGCGTGAACTGTCAATCCCCTTCCGTCGCAGGAGCGTGTCCTCGCCGTGCGTATCGCAGTCACCGGCTCCATCGCCACTGACCACCTCATGACCTTCCCCGGCCGTTTCGCCGACCAGTTCGTCGCGGACCAGCTGCACACGGTCTCCCTGTCCTTCCTGGTCGACAACCTCGACGTACGCCGGGGTGGCGTCGGCGCGAACATCGCGTTCGGCATGGGACAGCTGGGCACCCGGCCGATCCTGGTCGGGGCCGCGGGCTCCGACTTCGACGAGTACCGGGCGTGGCTCGACCGCCACGGCGTCGACACCGACTCGGTCCGGATCTCCGAGGTGCTGCACACCGCGCGCTTCGTGTGCACCACGGACTCCGACCACAACCAGATCGGCTCCTTCTACACGGGCGCGATGAGCGAGGCCCGGCTGATCGAGCTCAAGTCGGTCGCGGACCGGGTCGGCGGCCTCGACCTCGTCCTGATCGGCGCCGACGACCCGGAGGCGATGCTGCGCCACACGGAGGAGTGCCGCTCCCGCACGATCGCCTTCGCCGCCGACTTCTCGCAGCAGATCGCCCGTATGAACGGCGACGAGATCCGGATACTGCTGGACGGTGCGACCTACCTCTTCTCCAACGAGTACGAGAAGGGGCTCATCGAGTCCAAGACCGGCTGGAGCGACGAGGAGATCCTGTCGAAGGTCGGTCACCGTGTGACGACCCTCGGCGCGCGGGGCGTACGCATCGAGCGGGCCGGTGAGGACCCGATCGAGGTCGGCTGCCCGGACGAGGAGCGCAAGGCGGACCCGACGGGCGTCGGCGACGCGTTCCGCGCCGGCTTCCTCTCCGGCCTCGCCTGGGGAGTCTCCCTGGAGCGCGCCGCCCAGGTCGGCTGCATGCTCGCGACGCTGGTCATCGAGACGGTCGGCACCCAGGAGTACCAGCTCCGCCGCGCCCACTTCATGGACCGCTTCACCAAGGCGTACGGCGACGACGCGGCCATCGAGGTCCGGGCCCACCTGGCCTGATCGCCGAGGTCCGGGCCCACCTGGCCTGATCAGGACACTCCTCCGGCCGACCGTCTAGGACACCCGGCGGACCACATAGGCGAACCCGTGGTCCGCCGGCTCCTCCCCGACGTACTCCTGCCCCCGCATCTCGCACCACGCCGGGATGTCCAGCCGGGCGGCCTCGTCGTCCGAGAGGACGCGCACCGTGCCGCCCACCGGCACGTCCCCGATGACCTTGGCCAGTTCGATGACCGGGATGGGGCAGAGCTTGCCGAGCGAGTTCACCACGAGCGCGTCGGAGGCGGAGGGGGAGCGGGAGGGCGGCGCCGACGCCGTCGGGGCGCCGAGTTTCTCGCGTACGTCCGCGACCGCGTCCGGCAGCACCGACAGGAACCGGTCGATGTCCTCGGACGGCGTACCCGGTGGCAGCGAGATCCGGACGTTGCCCTCGCTCAGGACGCCCATCGCCTTCAGGACATGGCTCGGGGTCAGCGTGCTGCTCGTGCAGGAGGAGCCGGAGGAGACGGAGAAACCCGCCCGGTCCAGTTCGTGCAGGAGCGTCTCCCCGTCGACGTACAGGCAGGAGAAGGTGACGATCCCCGGGAGACGGTGAACCGCGTCCCCGACCACCTCGACGTCCGGGACCAGTTCGGGCACCCGTACGCGGATCCGTTCCGTCAGTTCCCGCAGGCGCGCGGCCTCCGCGACGGCCTCCGCCCGTACCGCGCGCAGCGACGCCGCCGCGGCCACGACGGCCGGGATGTTCTCGAAGCCCGCCGCCCGCCCCGACTCCCGCTCGTCCACGGGCCCTTGGGGAGCGAACCGCACCCCCTTGCGCACGACGAGCAGTCCGACCCCCGAAGGGCCGCCCCATTTGTGGGCACTTGCCGTCAGCAGGGACCAGTCGCCCTCCACCCGGCGCCAGGGCAGTGACTGCGCCGCGTCCACCAACAGCGGCACCCCCGCCGCCCGGCACGCCTCCGCGACCTCCCGCACCGGCTGCTCCGTGCCCACCTCGTGGTTGGCGGACTGGAGGCACGCGAGCGCGGTGTCGGGGCGCAGGGCGGCGGCGTAAGAAGAAAGGGAGACGGTGCCCGCGCGGTCGGCGGGCACCGTCGTCACCGAGCCGCCCGCCGCCTCGTGGACCTCCGCCGAATGGAGTACCGACGAGTGTTCGACAGCTGACACGATCAGGTGGCGTCCGACGCGCCGGCGGCCCGCCAGCGCACCCTCGATCCCGGAGTGCACCGCCCGGGTGCCGGACGAGGTGAAGGTCAGCTCGTCCGGGCGGCACCCCACCGCCTCGGCCGCCGCCTCGCGCGCCGCGTCGAGCAACAGCCGGGCCCGCCGCCCCTCCCGGTAGAGCCGCGCGGGATCGGCCCACCCCTCGTCGAGCGAGGCCTGCAGGGCCTGCCGGGCGACGGGATGGAGGGGAGCAGCGGAAGCAGCATCGAAGTAGGCCACACCCCAACGCTAAAGCCCCGGTCGGACCAGCGCCCCAAAGGGGCGCGGGGCTGTGACATCTGCGGCTCCGCCGGGGCGGCGCGACAAGCCACCACGAGCCCGCTGCCGCCGAAGGACCTGGTCGACCGGGTCATGAGGCGCCCGAACCCCCGTCAGAAAGTGACCCAGGGCGGGGCATCCCACCCCTTCAGAGTGACCCGCGGCGCGTTGGGCACCCTCCCCGCGCGACCCCAAATAGCGTCCAGTAGGGTTTGGTCCGCATAAACATCCAAACCCCTGCCCGACGCAGGGCGGCGACCGACCAGCGAGAAGGCCGCAGCCAACCGCGCGGGCGAGACTCTCGGGAAGGCGCTACGTGAGTCCCAACGGCTCCGACCGCTCGCCGCGGCGCCCGATGCGGCGGAAGCTGCTGCAGGCACTGACTGCGGGCCTGGTCCTGGCGACCGCCACCGGTTGCACATACAAGGACTTCCCCCGCCTTGGTATGCCCACCCCGACCACAGAAGAGGGTCCGCGGATCCTCTCCCTGTGGCAGGGGTCCTGGGCGGCCGCGCTCGCCGTCGGCGTGCTGGTGTGGGGCCTGATCCTGTGGAGTGTGTTCTTCCACCGGCGCAGTCGCACCAAGGTCGAAGTTCCTCCGCAGACCCGGTACAACATGCCCATCGAGGCGCTGTACACGGTGGTCCCGCTCATCATCGTCTCGGTGCTGTTCTACTTCACCGCCCGCGACGAGACGAAGCTCCTCAGCCTCAAGCAGAAGCCGGACGTCACGGTCAACGTGGTCGGCTATCAGTGGAGCTGGGGCTTCAACTACATCGAGGACGTTCCCGGTGTCACCGGCAACGCCAAGATCGACCCGAACCTGGCCGCCATTCCGGACCGGTTCAAGAAGGACTTCCCGGCGAACGCCGGCGGTGTCTACGAGGTCGGTACGCCGGGTGAGCGGAACCCGCAGACGGGCAACCCCGGTCCGACCCTCTGGCTGCCCAAGGGCAAGACGGTCCGCTTCGTCCTCACTTCACGCGACGTCATCCACTCCTTCTGGGTGGTGCCGTTCCTGATGAAGATGGACGTCATCCCGGGCCACACCAACTCCTTCCAGGTGACCCCCAACAAGGAGGGCACCTTCCTGGGCAAGTGCGCCGAGCTGTGCGGCGTCGACCACTCCCGGATGCTCTTCAACGTGAAGGTCGTCTCCCCCGAGCGCTACGAGGCCCACCTCAAGCAGCTCGCGGCGCAGGGACAGACCGGTTACGTCCCGGCCGGCATTGAGCAGACGGGCCACGAGAAGAACCGGGAGACGAACAACCTGTGAGCATCCTCAACGAACCTCAGGGTGCCGGGGCAGCTGAAGACTCGTACGCGAACGAGCTGCCGGTGCGGCGCAAGCAGCCGGGCAACGTCGTGATCAAGTGGCTCACCACCACTGACCACAAGACGATCGGCACGCTCTACCTCGTCACGTCGTTCGCGTTCTTCTGCATCGGTGGCGTCATGGCGCTGCTGATGCGCGCCGAACTGGCGCGCCCCGGCACGCAGATCATGTCGAACGAGCAGTTCAACCAGGCGTTCACGATGCACGGCACGATCATGCTGCTGATGTTCGCGACGCCGCTGTTCGCCGGCTTCACGAACTGGATCATGCCGCTGCAGATCGGCGCGCCCGACGTGGCGTTCCCGCGGCTGAACATGTTCGCCTACTGGCTCTACCTGTTCGGCTCGCTCATCGCGGTCGGTGGCTTCCTCACCCCGCAGGGCGCGGCCGACTTCGGCTGGTTCGCCTACAGCCCGCTGTCGGACGCGGTCCGCTCGCCGGGCGTCGGCGCCGACATGTGGATCATGGGTCTGGCCTTCTCCGGCTTCGGCACGATCCTCGGTGCGGTCAACTTCATCACCACCATCATCTGCATGCGCGCCCCCGGCATGACGATGTTCCGCATGCCGATCTTCGTGTGGAACGTGCTGCTCACGGCGGTGCTGGTGCTGCTGGCCTTCCCCGTCCTCGCGGCGGCGCTGTTCGCGCTGGAGGCGGACCGAAAATTCGGTGCGCATGTGTTCGACGCCGCCAATGGCGGAGCCTTGCTATGGCAACACCTCTTCTGGTTCTTCGGCCATCCAGAGGTGTACATCATCGCTCTACCATTCTTCGGCATCATCTCCGAAGTCATCCCGGTGTTCTCCCGCAAGCCGATGTTCGGCTACATGGGCCTGATCGCCGCGACGATCTCCATCGCCGGTCTGTCCGTGACCGTGTGGGCGCACCACATGTACGTCACCGGTGGCGTGCTGCTCCCGTTCTTCTCCTTCATGACGTTCCTCATCGCCGTGCCAACAGGCGTGAAGTTCTTCAACTGGATCGGAACGATGTGGAAGGGGTCTTTGAGTTTCGAGACCCCGATGCTCTGGGCGGTCGGCTTCCTGATCACCTTCACCTTCGGTGGTCTGACCGGTGTCATCCTGGCCTCGCCGCCGATGGACTTCCACGTCTCGGACTCGTACTTCGTGGTGGCGCACTTCCACTACGTGATCTTCGGTACGGTCGTGTTCGCGATGTTCTCCGGATTCCACTTCTGGTGGCCGAAGTTCACCGGCAAGATGCTCGACGAGCGCCTCGGAAAGATCACCTTCTGGACGCTGTTCGTGGGCTTCCACGGCACGTTCCTGGTGCAGCACTGGCTGGGTGTCGAGGGCATGCCGCGTCGCTACGCGGACTACCTCGCCGCCGACGGCTTCACCGCGCTGAACACGATCTCGACGATCAGCTCGTTCCTGCTCGGCCTGTCGATCCTGCCGTTCTTCTACAACGTGTGGAAGACCGCCAAGTACGGCAAGAAGGTCGAGGTCGACGACCCGTGGGGCTACGGCCGCTCGCTGGAGTGGGCCACGTCCTGCCCGCCGCCGCGCCACAACTTCCTCACGTTGCCGCGGATCCGTTCCGAATCCCCGGCCTTCGACCTGCACCACCCGGAGATCGCCGCTCTCGACCAGCTCGAGAACGCCGGTCACGGTGAGAAGGCCCTCACTGGTGGCAAGGAGGCCGGCAAGTGAAGGTCCAAGGCAAGATGTTCCTCTGGCTGGCTGCCTTCATCCTCGTCATCGCCATCGTCTATGGCGTGTGGTCGAAGGAGCCGGCCGGCACCACGGCGCTCTTCCTGGCCTTCGGCCTGAGCGTGATGATCGGCTACTACCTGGCCTTCACGGCCCGGCGGGTCGACCAGCTGGCGCAGGACAACGATGAGGCCGATGTCGCGGACGAGGCCGGCGAGGTGGGCTTCTTCAGCCCGCACAGCTGGCAGCCGCTCGCGCTCGGTGTCGGCGGCGCGCTCGCCTTCATGGCCGTCGTCTTCGGCTGGTGGCTGCTGTACTTCGGGTTCCCGATCATCCTGATCGGCCTGTGGGGCTGGGTCTTCGAGTACTACCACGGTGAGAACCGCACCCAGTAGCACGCACGCGGTCCCGTAGCGATCGCTGGACACCCCGGAAGCCCGGATTCTCCTGACGGAGAGTCCGGGCTTCCTCTTTTGCCACACATCACATCCCCCACACGGCTCACTCGCCGTGCCAGGGTTGATGGGTGTTCATAGCGTGAGTCCATGAATCACGCACCGCGAATCCGCACGGTCGTCAGCCGCACCACGCTGGTGGTCGCCCTCGGCGCGGCCGCCGCTGCCTGTGGCGGAAGCGGCCACCCGCTCTCCGCCAGGCCGTACGACGCGGCGGGTCAGCTCTCCTTCACCGACGTGGTCGGCGACAGCCGCAAGGTCGACCCGGACAAGCCCCTGGAAATCACCTCCAAGGGCGACGACGAGCGCATCACGGATGTGACGGCCGTCGACGCGTCGGGGCGCTTTGTGGCGGGCGAACTCGCCGCCGACGGCTCCCGTTGGCACAGCACCTCACCACTGGCCGCGGGCGCCCACTACACGGTGCACGTGAGCACGGAGGACGAGGCCGGCGCACCCGGCCGCCAGATCGTCGACTTCGAGACCACCGCGCCCACCACGAACAAGCCCCTGGGCGTGACTCTGGGGCCCGCCTCGGGCGAGTACGGCGTCGGTCAGCCCATCACCGCCGAACTCAGTGCCCCGGTCAAGGACAAGGCCGCTCGTGCGATCGTCGAGGGCGCCCTGAAGGTCGACTCCGTGCCCGCCGCGGAGGGCGCCTGGCACTGGGTGGACGACAAGACGCTGCACTACCGGCCCAAGGAGTACTGGCCCATCCACGCCACCATCCAGGCCCACAGCAACCTCAAGGGCATCAAGGTCGCCGACCGGCTCTGGGGCGGCGACGCGAAGCCCCTGACGCTCACCACCGGGGACCGCTTCGTCGCCGTCACGGACGCCGCCGCGCACTCCATGACGATCTACAAGAACGACCGGGTGATCAACCAGATCCCCGTCACCACCGGCAAGCCGGGCTACGAGACCCGCAACGGCGTCAAGGTCGTACTGAGCAAGGAACCCTACGTACGCATGCGCGGTACCACCGTCGGCATCGCCGAGGGCAGCGCGGACTCCTACGACCTGCCCGTCTACTGGGCGACCCGGGTCACCTGGAGCGGCGAGTACGTGCACGCCGCGCCCTGGTCGGTGGGGGAGCAGGGGTCCGCCAACGTCAGCCACGGCTGCACCGGGATGAGCACCAGCAACGCGGAGTGGTTCTTCAAGAACGTCCGGCCGGGCGACATCGTGAAGGTCCAGAACTCCAACGGTGACGAGATGACCCCGTTCAACAACGGCTTCGGCGACTGGAACGTCGACTGGAAGGACTGGCGCAACGGCAGCGCCCTGACAGCGGGCACCCCGGAGGGCCCGAAGCTGACGGACCGGGCCCGCCTGCGCCCTGAGTCCGTGTGACCCAGACCCCCGCCGCCGCGCCCCGAAAGGGGCGCGGGGCCGTGTTCCTCCGCGGCTCCTCCGCGGGGCGCGTTCAGCCGCCGTCGACCCGCGGCCGCCGAACCACAGTTCCCTCCGAGCCCTCAGGCGCCCTGCAAAGCCTTACGACGCAGCAGCGAGGCCAGTGCGGAGGCGAACTCGACCGGATCCACCGGAAGGGTCACCGCCGCGTCCGCACGGCTCCACGTGGCCAGCCAGGCGTCCTGAGGCCGCCCGATGAGCACCAGCACGGGCGGGCAGTTGAAGATCTCGTCCTTGATCTGCCGGCAGACGCCCATGCCGCCCATCGGAACCGCCTCGCCGTCCAGCACACAGACGTCGATCCCGCCCTTGTCCAGCTCCGTCAGGACGGCGGCGGGCGTGGCGCACTCGATGAACTCGACCTGGGGGACGTCGGGGGCCGGTCTGCGGCCGGTCGCCAGCCGCACCTGCCCCCGGGTGTTGGAGTCGTCGCTGTAGACCAGCACCGTGGCGGTCGGCTGCATTGTTCCTCCACGCATCTAAGAAGCACGGCATTGCTCGGGAACTCCTGGTACCGATGGCGCGGATGCTACCCCCTCGAACACCCCGTCAACACCGGTTCGGACAGGGCTTCGATGGGCCATACGGGCTGGACACACCCCATCAACACCCCGAACGGCACCCCCGGGCGTGAGGGCGGGATAAGCGACCGACATAATGTCGGTCGTGGCGACAGCAACGACAGTAGAAACCGGGCACGCGCACCCGTCGGTCAATCGACCGAACCTCACCAGCGTCGGAACCATCATCTGGCTGAGTTCCGAGCTGATGTTCTTCGCGGCCCTCTTCGCGATGTACTTCACCCTGCGATCGGTGACCGGGCCGGATCACTGGAAAGAGATGGCGAGCCATCTCAACATCCCGTTCTCGGCCTCCAACACCACGATCCTGGTGCTCTCCTCCCTGACCTGCCAGCTCGGCGTGTTCGCCGCCGAGCGCGGGGACGTGAAGAAGCTCCGGATGTGGTTCAGCGTCACGTTCGTGATGGGTGCCATCTTCATCGGTGGTCAGATCTTCGAGTACACCGAGCTGGTCAAGAAGGACGGGCTCTCGCTCTCCTCCGACCCGTACGGCTCGGTGTTCTACCTGACCACCGGCTTCCACGGCCTGCACGTGACGGGTGGCCTCATCGCCTTCCTGTTCGTCCTCGGCCGCACCTACGCGGCCAAGAGGTTCACTCACGAGCAGGCGACCGCCGCCATCGTCGTGTCCTACTACTGGCACTTCGTCGATGTCGTCTGGATCGGCCTCTTCGCCACGATCTACTTGATCAAGTAACCGGGCGGCGTCCGCGGCGAACCGATCGCACGCGACGAACCGATCCATTTCCCGAAGCATCGACGCAGAAGATCCTGACACCGGGGTAATCCGTGAAAAAGCTCTCCGCACGACGACGCCATCCGCTGGCGGCGGTCGTCGTCCTACTCCTCGCGCTGGCGGCCACCGGGGGGCTGTACGCCGCGTTCGCACCCGCGAGCAAGGCGCAGGCCGATACGACCGCCCAGTCCCTTGCCATCGACGAGGGCAAGAAGCTCTACTCCGTGGGCTGCGCCAGCTGCCACGGAACCGGCGGTCAGGGGTCCTCCGACGGGCCGAGCCTGGTGGGTGTGGGCGCCGCGGCGGTCGACTTCCAGGTCGGCACCGGCCGTATGCCGGCCCAGCAGCCGGGCGCGCAGATCCCGAAGAAGAAGGTCATCTACTCGCAGGCCGAGATCGACCAGCTCGCGGCGTACATCGCCTCGCTGGGCGCTGGTCCCACGGTGCCTACGAAGAGCCAGGTCAGCCCCGAGGGCGCGGACATCGCCAAGGGCGGCGAGCTCTTCCGTACGAACTGCGCGCAGTGCCACAACTTCACCGGCAAGGGCGGCGCGCTGACGCACGGCAAGTTCGCGCCGAGCCTTGAGGGTGTCGACCCCAAGCACATCTACGAGGCCATGCAGACCGGCCCGCAGAACATGCCGTCCTTCCCCGACACCACGCTGTCGGAGAAGAACAAGAAGGACATCATCGCGTACCTCGACGCGGTCAACGGTGACGACACCGAGAGCCCCGGCGGTCTGGAGCTGGGTGGCCTCGGGCCGGTCAGTGAAGGCCTCTTCGGCTGGATCTTCGGTCTTGGCGCCCTGGTCGCCGTCGCCGTCTGGGTCGCCGCTCGGACCGCAAAGGCCAAGAAGTCATGAGTAGCCAAGACATTCCAGAAGAGAACCTGCCCGCTGAGCAGGTCGACGAGCACGGTCATGGCGCGGTAGCCCTCGCGGACGAGACCAACCCGTTCGCGGACCCGGGCCTGCCGCCCCACGAGCACCGCATCCAGGACATCGACGAGCGGGCCGCCAAGCGGTCCGAGCGCGTCGTCGCCATGCTGTTCACGTTGTCGATGCTGGCCACCGTCGGCTTCATCGCCTCGTACGTGGCGATCCCGAGGGACCAGTCGATCTTCGTCTTCCCGCTCGGGCACATCAGCGCGCTGAACTTCGCGCTGGGTATGACCCTCGGTGTGGCGCTGTTCTCGATCGGCGCGGGCGCGGTCCACTGGGCCCGCACCCTGATGTCCGACGTGGAGATCGCCGACCAGCGTCACCCGATCGAGGCGGAGCCCGAGGTCAAGGCCAAGGTCCTGGCCGACTTCAAGGAGGGCGCCAAGGAGTCCGCGCTCGGCCGCCGCAAGCTGATCCGCAACACGATGTTCGGCGCGCTGGCCCTGTTCCCGCTCTCCGGCGTCATGCTGCTGCGTGACCTGGGTCCGCTGCCCGGCACCAAGCTGCGCCACACGCTCTGGTCCAAGGGCAAGCTGCTCGTCAACATGAACACGAACGAGCCGCTGCGCGCCTCCGACGTCGCCGTCGGCTCGCTCACCTTCGCCAAGCCCGAGGGCCTGGAGGAGCACGACGAGGACTTCCAGCTCCAGATCGCCAAGGCGGCCCTGATGATCGTCCGGCTCCAGCCGGAGAACATCAAGGACAAGCGCGAGCTCGCCTGGTCGCACGAGGGCATCGTGGCGTACTCGAAGATCTGCACCCACGTCGGTTGCCCGATCTCCCTGTACGAGCAGCAGACGCACCACGTGCTCTGCCCCTGCCACCAGTCCACCTTCGACCTCTCCGACGGTGCCCGAGTGATCTTCGGCCCGGCCGGTCACGCCCTGCCGCAGCTGCGCATCGGTGTGAACGAACAGGGCTACCTCGAAGCGCTCGGCGACTTCGAAGAGCCCGTCGGTCCTGCCTTCTGGGAGCGCGGATGAGTACTACCACCACTTCCGACTCGCGCCCCTCGCGCGAGAAGGCCCCGGCCGGCGAGAAAGTCGCCGACTGGGCCGATGGACGGCTCGGGATCTACTCCCTGGCCAAGTCCAACATGCGCAAGATCTTCCCCGACCACTGGTCGTTCATGCTGGGTGAGATCTGCCTCTACAGCTTCATCATCATCATCCTCACGGGTGTGTACCTGACGCTGTTCTTCCACCCGTCGATGAACGAGGTCACGTACCACGGCAGCTACGTCCCCCTGCAGGGACAGCTGATGTCCGAGGCGTTCAACTCGACCATGCACATCTCCTTCGAGGTGCGCGGTGGTCTGCTGGTCCGGCAGATCCACCACTGGGCGGCGCTGGTCTTCCTCGCCGGCATGTTCGTGCACATGATGCGCGTGTTCTTCACGGGTGCGTTCCGCAAGCCGCGTGAGGTCAACTGGCTGTTCGGCTTCCTGCTGTTCGTCCTGGGCATGTTCACCGGCTTCACCGGTTACTCGCTCCCGGACGACCTGCTCTCCGGCACCGGTGTCCGCTTCATGGAGGGCGCGGTCCTGTCCGTGCCGGTCGTCGGCACGTACCTGGCGTTCTTCCTCTTCGGCGGCCAGTTCCCGGGCGGCGACTTCGTCGCGCGGTTCTACTCGGTCCACATCCTGCTGCTGCCGGGCATCATGCTCGGCCTGGTGGTCGGCCACCTGATCCTGGTCTTCTACCACAAGCACACGCAGTTCGCGGGCCCCGGAAAGACGAACAACAACGTCGTCGGCATGCCGCTGCTGCCGGTCTACATGGCCAAGGCCGGAGGCTTCTTCTTCCTGGTCTTCGGTGTCATCGCGGCCATCTCGGCGATCGCCTCGATCAACCCGATCTGGACCATGGGCCCCTACCGTCCGGACATGGTGTCCACGGGCGCCCAGCCCGACTGGTACATGGGCTTCTCCGAGGGCCTGATCCGTGTCATGCCGGGCTGGGAGATCAACGTCTGGGGTCACACGCTCGTCCTGGGCGTGTTCATCCCGCTGGTGATCTTCCCGCTGGTCCTGGTCGCGATCGCGGTCTACCCGTTCATCGAGTCCTGGGTCACCGGCGACAAGCGTGAGCACCACATCCTGGACCGCCCGCGCAACGTCCCGACCCGGACCGCGTTCGGTGCCGCCTGGATCAGCTGGTACTTCGTCCTGCTCGTCGGTGGTGGCAACGACATCTGGGCCACGCACTTCCACCTGTCGATCAACTCGATCACCTGGTTCGTGCGCATCGGCTTCTTCGTCGTGCCGGTGATCGTGTTCGTCATCACCAAGCGGGTCTGCCTCGGCCTCCAGCGCCGCGACAAGGACAAGGTGCTGCACGGCCGCGAGTCGGGCATCATCAAGCGCCTGCCGCACGGTGAGTTCATCGAGGTGCACGAGCCGCTCAGCCAGGAGGCCCTGCACACGCTCACCGCGCACCAGCAGTACCAGCCCGCCGAGATCGGCGCGACGGTCGACGAGAACGGTGTCGAGCGCAAGGTGAAGGGCTCGGAGAGGCTGCGCTCCAAGCTCAGCGAGGGCTTCTACGGGGAGGACAGCCAGATCCCCAAGCCCACGGTCGAGGAGTACAAGGAGATCACGAGCGGCCACGGCCACCACTGATCCTCCGACCGGTTGACCGGTCTTCACTGATCGCCACGGCGAGAGCCTCCGTCCATTGCCTGGACGGGGGCTCTTTGCCGTCTCCGGGCCTGGATAGGGTGTTCCCATCTACACAAGGCGTCCCTTTGCCGGGACGACGGACCCAGGAGCGGCTTATGAGCGCTGTGAACCCCGCTGGAGGCAACACCGCGGCGGGCCGTTCCTGGCCCGTGGTGCTGAACGGCCTGCTCGAGGGCCGCGACCAGAGCGCGGACGACACGGCCTGGGCGATGGACCGGATCATGAGCGGCGAGGCGACGGACGCGCAGATCGCCGGGTTCGCGGTGGCGCTGCGGGCCAAGGGCGAGACGGTCGAGGAGATCTCCGGTCTCGTCCGGACGATGTACGAGCACGCCAACGTGATCGAGGTGCCCGGGGACACCGTCGACATCGTCGGTACGGGCGGTGACGGCGCGAAGACGGTGAACATCTCCACGATGTCGTCGATCGTCGTGGCCGGGACCGGCGCCAAGGTCGTCAAGCACGGCAACCGGGCCGCTTCCTCCGCGTCCGGTGCCTCGGACGTCCTGGAGAAGCTCGGCGTCAATCTGGACCTGACGACGAAGCGGGTGGCCGAGGTCGCGGAGGAGGCCGGGATCACCTTCTGCTTCGCGGTGAAGTTCCACCCGGCGCTGCGTCATGTCGCGGCGGCGCGGGGGCAGTTGGGGATCCGGACCACGTTCAACGTGCTGGGTCCGCTGACGAACCCGGCGCGGGTGAAGGCACAGGCCGTCGGAGTCGCGGACCTGCGCATGGCGCCGATCGTGGCGGGCGTGTTCGCCGAGCGCGGCAACTCCTCGCTCGTCTTCCGCGGCGACGACGGCCTGGACGAGCTGACCACCACCGCGACGTCCCGGGTCTGGATCGTCCGCGACGGCAAGGTCACCGAGGAGCGCTTCGACCCGCGTGACGTCGGCCTCGAACTCGTCCCCGTGGAGGCCCTGCGCGGCGCCGACGCGTCCTACAACGCGGACGTCGCCCGTCGCCTGCTGGGCGGCGAGACGGGGCCCGTACGGGACGCCGTGCTGCTGAACTCCGCGGCGGCCCTCGTAGCCCTGTCCCCGACCGACGCGCCGCTCGCGGACCAGCTCCGTGCCGGGATGGCGAAGGCGGCGCGGGCGATCGACTCGGGGGCGGCGAAGCGGACGCTGGAACGCTGGGTGGCGGCGAGCCAGTCGTAGTCCGCGGGCCGGTGGGGGTTGCCCGCGCAGTTCCCCGCGCCCCTGCAGGGGCGCGGGGAACTGCGCGATCTTTGGGGCCCCGCTCGGCGTCCCGGTATACGGACGCCGGGTTGCGGGGGGAAGATCTTGTGGCAGGATGCGGTATCAGGTCATGAGCGACAGCCATCAGGCCCCGGCCGGCTGTCCGGCAACCCTCCGTCCGTGGCGGGGTGCCCCGGGTGAAGACCAGGCCGTAGGCAGCGAGGTCTACGGCAAGCGCGGACCCCTCGAGAATCCCAGGGGTCCTGGTCGTTCGAGGGAGCCTTCTGTGAGCAAGCGAATGCGATAGGGCGTAGAGCCCCGCCTCCGCACACCCCTTTTGCCTTTCCTCTCTGCGCCGAGCCGTGCAGTCGCGCACCCGTACCCCCGTACCCCCGTGCGCCCGGCCCGCGCAGCGATTCCGCCTGCCTCTCACAGGAGCTCGCCATGTCTGTCTCCACCGCTGCCGCCGACCAGGCTGTTTGTTCCCCTCTGCCCGTTCTGGGGCGAGATGTCACCGTCCCGCTCGTGACCGGCGGTGAGGTCACCTACGCCGCGCTCGACTACGCCGCCAGCGCCCCCGCCCTCCAGCGGGTGTGGGACGACGTCGCCGCGTACGCCCCGTACTACGGCAGCGTGCACCGCGGTGCCGGGTACCTCTCCCAGCTGTCCACCGACCTCTTCGAGAACGCCCGCAGGACCGTCGCCGAGTTCCTCGACTGCCGGGGCGGCGACCAGGTCGTCTTCACCCGCTCCACCACCGACTCCCTCAACCTGCTCGCCGCCACGCTTCCGGCCGACTGCCAGGTGTTCGTCTTCGAGACGGAACACCACGCCTCGCTGCTGCCGTGGAAGAACGCCCGGGTCACCTACCTCAACGCGCCCCGCACCCCGCAGGAGGCCGTCACGGCCCTGGAGCGGGCCCTCGCCGCCCGTGACCCCCACGGCCCGGCCCTGGTCTGCGTCACCGGCGCCTCGAACGTCACCGGCGAGCTGTGGCCGGTGCGCGAGCTGGCCGCCGCCGCGCACGCGCACGGTGCCCGGATCGTCCTGGACGCCGCCCAGCTCGCCCCGCACCACCCGGTGTCCGTGCGGGACCTCGACGTCGACTGGGTCGCCTTCTCCGGGCACAAGCTGTACGCGCCGTTCGGCTCCGGCGTGCTCGCGGGCCGCGCCGACTGGCTGCGCGAGGCCGAGCCGTACCTCGCGGGCGGCGGCGCCAGCCGCAAGGTCACGCGGCGGGTGGACGGCGGCGTGGACGTGGAGTGGCACGAGAGCGCGGCCCGGCACGAGGCCGGTTCGCCGAACGTGATCGGCGCCTACTCCATCGCCTCCGCCTGCAAGGCGCTGACCGAGGCCGGTTTCGACACGCTCGTCGCCCGCGAGGAGCAGCTGATCGGGGCCGTCCGCGCCGGTCTGGCCGAGGTGCCCGAGGTCCGCGTCCTGTCGCTCTTCGGCGACGACGCCCCGCGTGTCGGCGTCCTCTCGTTCGTCGTCGAGGGCTGGAACAGCTCGCACTTCGCGGCCGCGCTGTCCGCCGAGTACGGGATCGGGGTGCGGGACGGTCTGTTCTGCGCCCACCCGCTGGTGCGGACGCTGCTCGGCAGCGATCCGCAGACGCAGGGGGAGTGCGGGGCGCCCGAGGCGGCGCCCGGGGAGAAGTCCCTCAACGCGATCCGCGTCAGCTTCGGGGCCGGTACGCCCGACGAGCATGTGGAGCGGTTCGTGCGCGCGGTGCGGGAACTGGTGCGGGACGGGGCGAAGTGGAACTACCGTACGGAGGACGGCCGCTGCGTCCCGGCGGTCTGAGGCCGGCCGGGGGCACGTGGGGGCTCCGCCCCCACATCCCCGAATGGACCCCGCGGCTGTGCCTAGCTGTCGAGGCCGATGGCGAACGCCGCTTCCAGGTCGTGCTGGGAGTACGTGCGGAACGCGACGTGGGTGTCCGTCCCCTCGACGCCGGGGATCTTGCTGATCTTGCCGGGGATGACGTCCGCCAGGTCGTCGTGGGCCTTCACCCGGACCATGGCGATCAGGTCGTACGTACCGGTGACGGAGAAGACCTCGCTGACACTGTCCAGCGCGGCGATCGACTCGGCGATCTCGGGGATCCGGTCCACGCTGGTCTTGATGAGCACGATCGCGGTGATCACGGCTGGTTTTCTCCCTCGGGTGCTGCTGCTGGGGTTTTCACTCTAGTCGGCCGCCCGAACCGCACCCACGCGTAGACGAAGCCCAGCGAGAAGCCCACCAGGTGGGCCAGATAGGCGACCCCGGGGCCCGAGGAGCTGCGGCCCGCCGCCAGCCATTGCAGGGTCACCCAGAAGGGCAGCACGACCCAGGCGGGGAAGCGCAGCGGCAAGAAGAAGAGGAACGGGAAGAGACTGGTCACCCGGGCCCTGGGGAACAGGTACAGGAACGCTCCGAGGACCGCGGAGATCGCCCCCGAGGCGCCGACCAGCGTCTGCTCTGAGCCGGAGTTGGCGATCGCGTAACCCAGCAGAGCGAGGTAGCCGCAGACCACGTAGAAGACGACGAACTGGACGTGGCCCATGCGTTCCTCGGTCATCGCTCCGAAGACGTAGAAGAAGAGCATGTTGCCCAGGAGGTGGAGCCAGCTGCCGTGGATGAACAGGGCCGTGGCCGGGGTGAGCCAGGCGCTCGGGGTCCCGTCGAAGAGCTCGGCGGGGATCACGCCCCAGCGCCGGAAGTAGGCCCGCTGGGCGACCACCAGCGCGTCCCCGGTGCCGAACGACGGATTGAGTCCCGAGGCGGGACCGATCAGGAAGATCAGGCAGCACAGGAAGATCAGCCCGTACGTCACCGGCGCGGACTGACCGCGCATCGTCCTGCCGACCGCCGTACCCCAGGTACTGATCATGGGACAGAGCATGACGTAACCGGACCGATGCGCGCAGAGTGCCTCGCCGCCGTGGACGGCCGAGCGTCGAGTACCCGCCAGGCCGTAGGGTAACGAGCCACACGCGCCGGAGACCGGCGTTGGACGGACACTAGAAGGAAAGCGACTGCCACATGACGGTTCCCCTCCCGACCGCCGAGACTCGCTGGCGCTGCACACTCTGCGGCAACCTCACGCGATTCGACGTGACCCGCTCGTCCAAGGTCGTCGAGTATGTGCACCTCGACCTGGCCGGTGAGCCGAACGTCGAGGAGCGCAAGGTGGTCAGTGAGACCATCGAGTCGGTGCGCTGCCGGTGGTGCAACGCGGTGGACCAGGTGGAACTGGTGGACAGGCCGGGCGCCGGCTCCTGAGGGAGCGGGCCCCGCACAGACATTGGGGTGACGGATGGTGGAGACCACAGGCGGGGAGCCGGACGACGGCGCCGCTGAGGTGCTCGACCGTCCGCTGCCCGACGGGGTGCGCCGGCGGGTCGTACAGATCGTGTCGGACGGCTTCGGAGGGTTGACCGTCGCCGAACTGCCCGCCCAATTGCGGCAGTATGCGCGGTTCGCCCCCAACCGGCGCGCGAAGTTCGCCGGCAACGCCATGGCCGCCGCGCTGGAGACCGATCCGCTGTTCCGGCAGCGCATCGCCGAGAAGCTCAGAGAGGCGCAGTCGGAGCTCGCCGGCGCCCTCGACTCGGGCGCGCCGCCGCCGGCCGCGGATCCGCTGGACGTGGCGGCCGCGGCCTATGTGCTGCGCCCCACGGGCTGGGTGAAGCTGGTGACCGCCGCGGGCGAGGAGGCCCTGCGGGCGGACGCCGAGCGCGCCGACGAGGAGAGCCGGGCGGAGCTGGATCGACTGCGCGAGGAGCTCACGCAGGCACGTGGTCAGACCAAGGCCGAAACCGAGCGGTTGCGCACGGAGTTGGAGTCCGCGAAGAGGGAAGCGGAATCGCTTCACCGCAAGTTGCGCGGCGCTCTCAGCGACGTCAAGCGGGGCGAGGCCGCGCTGCGCAAGCTGCAGGGCGAGATGGACACCGCGCGGGCGGACGGGCAGGCCCAGGTGTCCGCCGCCGAGAGCGAGACCCGGCGGCTCAAGGCGCGGCTCTCGGAGGCCGAGGCGGCCCTGGAGGCCACCCGCAAGGCGGCGCGCGAGGGTCGCAGCGTCGAGGACATGCGCGTACGGCTGTTGCTCGACACCGTGCTGGAGGCGGCCCAGGGGCTGCGCCGGGAGCTCGCGCTGCCCCCCGTGTCCGTACGGCCGGCGGAGACCGTGGACGCCGTCGAACCGGGGCGCATGACGCCCAAGGACATCGCGACCCGTGCCCTGTCCGAAAACGATCCCGCGATCCTCGACCAGCTGCTCGCGCTGCCGCAGGCGCATCTGGTCGTCGACGGCTACAACGTCACCAAGACCGGCTATCCGCAGATGCCGCTGGAGAAGCAGCGGCTCAGGCTGCTGGGGCAGCTCTCGCAGCTCGCCGCGCAGACCGGGGCCGAGGTGACATGTGTCTTCGACGGGGCCGAGCTGGCGGCGCCCGTGCTGCTCGCGCCGCCGCGCGGGGTGCGGGTGCTGTTCTCCAAGGCGGGTGTCACGGCGGACGAGTTGATCCGCCAGCTGGTGCGCGCCGAGCCGCCCGGGCGGCCCGTCATCGTGGTCTCCACCGACCGTGAGGTGGCCGACGGGATCGCCAAGGCCGGCGCTCGCCCGGTGGCCTCCGTGGTGCTTCTCAAGCGCTTCTCGCGCGGCTGAGACAGCCGTCGACGATCTGCGCCGTACGCACCAAAGGACCCGTACGTCCCATCCGTAACATCCAGGCGTTGTGCCCGAATTGGCGAAACCTTCACGCAACGTAGCGTCAGCCCCACATCACTGCACGTGAGTTGAGTGCAAAGAATGCGCTCGGTGACGAAGAATTTTCAGGTTTGGATTTGAACTGATCACAGGAGGGTCACTAGGGTCTGGGCTCGAACCTCCACTCGGGTGATCACTCATTGGGAGTGACGGTGGGGGGACACCGCCCGTCGGCGTCTCGGCAGGCGGCTGGAGGAAGAAGGAGCTCGCCTTCGTGGCGTCCCACCGTCGACCCAAGCAGCCGAGCCGCACCCGTGTGACCGTGCTCACCACCGCCGCAGCCGCTGCCGTTGTCCTCAGCGCCAACGCCGCCAACGCCGCGCCCAGCGAGAAGCCGAGCAAGGACGAGGTCAAGAGCAAGGTCGACAAGCTTTACGAGGAGACCGAGCAGGCCACCGAGAAGCTCGACGGGGCCAAGGAGAAGCAGGACAAGCTGGAGAAGGAAATCAGCACCCTGCAGGACAACGTGGCCCGCGGCCAGGACGAGCTGAACGCCCTGCGCGACGGGCTCGGTTCGATGGCCAGCGCCCAGTACCGCACCGGCGGCATCGACCCCTCCGTGGCGCTGTTCCTCTCCTCGAACCCGGACGACTACCTGGACAAGGCGTCCGCGATGGACCAGCTGAGCAGTCAGCAGGTCGAGGCGCTGAAGAAGGTCCAGGAGAAGCAGCGTTCGCTCGCCCAGCAGCGGCAGGAAGCCTCCGCGAAGCTCAAGGACCTCGCCGACACCCGTACGGAACTGGCCAAGCAGAAGAAGATGGTCCAGACCAAGCTCGCCGCGGCGCAGAAGCTCCTCAACTCCCTGACCGCCAAGGAGAAGGCGGCTCTGGACGCGCAGCAGTCCCGCGCCACCCGCGCCAGCGAGCGCACCGTTCTCGGCGACCCCGGTACGCCCGCGTCCGGGCGCGCCGGTGCCGCGTTCTCCGCCGGACAGACCAAGATCGGCTCGCCGTACGTCTACGGCGCCTCCGGCCCCAGCTCCTTCGACTGCTCGGGCTTCACCTCGTGGGCGTACGCCCAGGCCGGTGTCTCCATCCCGCGCACCTCGGAGTCGCAGGCGACCATCGGCACCCGCATCTACTCGCAGAGCGATCTGCAGGTCGGCGACCTGGTCTTCTTCTTCGGCGACCTGCACCACGTGGGTCTCTACGCGGGCAACGGCCAGGTGCTGCACGCCCCGCGCACCGGAACCGTCGTGCGCTACGAGTCGATGAGCACCATCGGCGGAGCCTTCCAGTTCGGCGTCCGGGTCTGATCCGGCTCCTCGAACCCTCCGAGATCCTTTCGAGGCCCCCTCGGCATGCCGCCCGAACGGGCGAATCGCGGTAACTCCCGCTGACCCCACGCCCCGTCGGTGACCTGCGTCTCCGGCGGGGCGCCGCGTTGTGCGCCCCTGGAGGTCTTTGGCCGGTGCGTAGTCGCACGGCTACTGTCTGGCGCGTTTCCCCCAACTCCGGGGGACCGTCAGCGGAAGGGAGAGCGGCTACTCGTGGGGTCCCATCGCCGCCGTCCACCGTCCGGGTTCGACCGGGGCGTCAGTGCCGCGGGCGTCGCCGGCATCGCCGTGACCGTGATGTCCGTCGCGGCCGCCGCCCTCGGGGCCGTACCGGCCGCCGCAGCACCGAAGGACGACACCCGGGCCGAGGTGGACCGCCTGTACACCCAGGCGGAGAAGGCAACCGAGGCGTTCAACAAGGCCGACGAGCGCGCGGGAACCCTGCGCGAAGAGGTGAGCACGGCACAGGACCGCATCGCCCGTCAGCAGGAGCGCATCAACACCATGCGGGACGCGCTCGGTTCGCTCGCCGGGGCGCAGTACCGCGCCGGCGGCCTCGACCCCTCCCTGGCACTGCTCTTCTCCGACAACCCCGCCGAGTACCTCGACAAGGCCGCCGCGCTCGACCGGATCAACGCCCACCAGGCGGGCGAACTCAAGGACCTTCAGCTCGCCATGCGCGACCTCGCCCAGGAACGCGAGGAGGCGACCGCCAAACTCGCCGAGCTGGAGAAGAGCACCAAGGCCGTCGCCCAGCACAAGCGGACCGTCGAACAGAAACTCGCCAAGGCGCGCATACTGCTCAACTCGCTGCCGTCCGCCGAGCGCGCCGCCTACGACCGGGCCTCCCGCTCCGGACGCTCCGACCTGCCCGGACCCGGCGGTCTCACGCCCGCCTCGGGGCGCGCCGCCGCCGCCCTCGCCGCGGCCCGCTCCGCACTCGGCCGCCCCTACGTGTGGGGCGCCAACGGGCCCGGCGGATTCGACTGTTCGGGCCTCATGCAGTGGTCGTACCGGCAGGCGGGCGTCGGTCTGCCGCGTACCTCCCAGGAACAGCGCTACGCCGGACGGCAGGTGCCGCTCTCCCAGGCGCAGCCCGGCGACCTCGTCACCTACCGCTCCGACGCGAGTCATGTCGCGATGTACGCGGGCAACGGCCAGGTGATCCACGCGCCCTACCCGGGTGCGCCGGTGCGCTACGACCCGGTGGGCATGATGCCCATCTCGTCCGTGACGCGGGTCTGACCCCCGCGCCCGGGCGCCGTACGATCGGGAACGTGGCTGGTCGAAGGCGTGCGTCGCGGGCGGGGTGCTCCCTGGTGCTGCTGCTCGCCGTGCTGGTGGGCTGCGGCGGCGGGCCGTCCCCGGACACCGCGTCCGCCGATGTGCAGCGGGTCCTCGACCGGCGGGCGGCCGCGGTCCTGGACCGGAACGAGTCGGCGTACCGGGCCACGGAGGAACCGTCTGGCTCGGCCGCGGAGTTCACCCGGCTGCGCGCGGTCCCGCTGGCCGCCTGGTCGTACCGCCTGACGGACCTGCACCGCTCCGGCGACCACGCCACCGCGGGCGCCGAGCTGCGCTACCGCATCGAGGGCTATGACAGGGCGCCCGTCACGGCGGCCCGCACGCTGCGCCTGGTCCACGACGGCGGGACCTGGCGGGTCGCCTCCGACGTGCCCGCCGAGCGGGCCAGTCAGCAGCTGTGGGAGCAGGGGGCGGTGACGGTGGTACGGGGCGCGCACAGCCTCGTCCTGGGGGTCGGGCAGTCCGGTGAGCGGCTGCGGGCGTACGCCGGCCTCGCGGACCGTGCCGTGCCCGCCGTGACGGACGCCTGGGGCGCGGACTGGACGGGGCACGTCGTCGTCCTCGTACCGAAGTCGCTGGAGGGCATGGCGGGGCTGCTCGGGGCGCCCGCCTCCGGGTATCGGGGGATCGCGGCGGTCACCACGGGAGAGGCGGGCGGGACGGCCAGGGCGCCCGCGGACCGGATCATCGTCAACCCCGATGCGTACGGCCTCCTCGGCGACTTCGGCAAGCAGGTCGTGCTCACCCACGAGACGACGCACGTGGCCACCCGCGCCCACACCACCGCCGCCACACCCCTGTGGCTCTCCGAGGGCTTCGCGGACTGGGTCGGCTACCGCGGCAGCGGCCGTACGGCGACGCAGGCGGCGCCGGAGCTGGAGCGGGCGGTGCTGGACGGGCACGTACCGGCCGCGCTGCCGGACGACAAGGACTTCGGGTTCGCCGGGGACGCGGCGCGGCTGGCGCGGGCGTACGAGGGCGGCTGGATGGCCTGCAGGCTGATCGCCGACCACTGGGGCGAGGTCCGGCTGAACGAGTTCTACCGGGCCGTCGGCGACCACGAGAAGCGGGCGGGGGCCGTCGAGGGCGCGCTGCGGGACGTACTGCACACGACGCCGGAGAAGTTCACGCAGCAGTGGCGGGCGTATCTGGAGGCGCAGCTCGGCTGAACCGGCTCCGCTGAATCAGCGCGTCGCCGTGTCCAGTCGGGCGATGGCCTCGGCGAGCCACTCCCGCTCCGCCTCGCCCGTCGCCCGCGCCACCCGCAGCATCCCCTGCCGGAACAGGTCGCCGGCCTCCTCCGCCCGTACGGGCGCGCCGTCCCGGTAGAAGAAGCTCGCGGGCGTCAGGAGGAACTCCTGGCGGCGACGCAGGACCGCGGCCTGCTCCCGCGGGTCCGGGAGGTGGCGCAGGAACGCCAGCAGGGTGTTGAAGCGGACCTGGTCGGTGATCTCGGCCTGCTTGGGGTGGCGCAGCCGCTCCAGGAGGTCCGCACGGCCCTTCTCGGTGAGCGACAGGATGCGCCGCGGGGCGGCGCCGTTGCCGGGCTCCGTGTGCTGGTCCAGCCGTCCTGCGGCCACCAGGCGGGTGATCGCCGGGTAGAGCGCGCCGTCACTGACCGGGCGGACGTGGCCGCTGAGCGCCTTGATGCGCTCCTTCAACTCATAGCCGTGCAAGGGCTCTTCGAACAGAAATCCGAGGATCGACAGCTCCAGCATGCGGGGGCGCTCCTTGCTTGCGGGTGCCGGACGCCCATGGTACCTCTTATCGAGTTACCTCTAAACGAGGTAGCTCGATAAGAGGTACTCAAGGGAAGTCAAGAGAAATCAAGGGAACCCAAGGGAATCGAGGGACTCATCGGTGAACGCCCATCGGAAGCAGCTCATATCGCTCGCCCACCCCGTGTACCTCTCCCTGCTCGCCTCCGTCGCCGCCGGGATCATCAACACCGTCTGGGTCTCCCGGCTCGGCGGTCCCGCCGTGGCCGCCGTCGCCGTCGCGACCAACACCGAGAACGTGCTCCTCGGCGTCGCCCTGGTCTTCGCCTCCGGTACGACCGTCCTCGTCGCCCATGCCAGAGGGGCCCGGGATCCGGGCGCGCTCCGGGCGGCCGTACGCGGCGGAGGGGCCCTGTGCGCGGTCGTGACGCCCGTGGTCGCCGTGGGCGGATACCTGCTGCGCGAGCCGCTGGCCCGGCTGGTCCTGGACGGCGACGGGCGCGCCCTCGCCCTGGCGGTCGCCTACTTCGGGATCTCCCTGCCGGGCATCGCGGTCTTCTTCGCGCAGAACCTCGTCGACGGCATCCTGAAGGGCGTCGGTGACACCCGCACCCCGATGCGCCTCGCCCTGCTGGCCAACGGGCTGATTCTCGGCCTCGACCCGCTGTTCATCCACGCGTACGGCGTCAGGGGTGCCGCCCTCTCCACGGTCCTGTGCCGCTGCGTGGCCCCCGCCGCCGGCCTGCGCGCCCTGCGCCGCAACGCGCCGCTGCGCGAGGCGGCGGCCGTCCGCCCCGCCGAGCCCACCGGCCCCGCGCTGCGCCGCACCCTGCGGACCGGACTGCCCATGTCCGCCGACTTCACCGTGCGCCAGGGCGGGACGCTGGTCCTGGTCGCGATCGTGGCCCGGCTCGGGGTGACGGCCGTGGCCGCGTACTCCATCGCCTACAAGGTCATGTACGTCGCGACCATGGCCTTCTACGCGGTGCGGCAGGCCGCCTCGATCCACACCGCGCACACCCGGGGCACCGGCCGGGACGAGCGGGGCGCGATCGGGCGGCAGGCGGTGATCGTCTCCGGGGCGGTGGGCCTGGTGGCGGCCGTCCCGCTCGGCGCGTTCGCCCCCTGGATCATGCGGGCCTTCGGAGCCGGGGACGCGGTCGCCCAGGACGGCGTGCTGTTCCTGCGCTGCGTCGGCCCGTATCTGCTGCTGATGGCCTGCTTCATCGCGCTGGGCGGGGTCATCGAGGGGAGCGGGGGAGCCCCGTTGTTGCTGCGGGTGACACTGCTCGGCACCGCGGTCCAGCTGCCCCTGGCGTACGCCCTGTCGGGGCTCGGGCTGCCCGGGATCTGCCTGGCGCTGGCGCTGTCCATGGCGGTGCAGTGCACGGCCGTCGGACTGCTTCTCGCCCGCGCCCGCCGCCGTCAGGAGGAGCTCAGGCGTTCCTTGCTGCGGGTGGCCTGAGCGGGCAGGGTCGGGGTCGGGTCGGACACGGTGCTCCACCACAGTTCGAGGGCGGCGAGCAGGGCCGCGATCACCAGCAGGCCGTTGCGCAGGAAGAGCAGGGTGATGCCCAGCCGGTCGCTGCCCACGACGTGGGAGAACCAGATCGGGAACTCCAGGACGGTCACGAAGCACGCGGCCAGCACCAGCCCGACCGGCAGCGTCATCCGGCTGCCCCGGAAGCACAGGCAGACCGCGCCGATCCCGACCAGCCACACCATGTACTGCGGGCTGATGACCCGGCTGGTGGCCGTGAACATCAGCACCGCCACGAACGCGGCGTCGGCGAGCGTGTGCGGCCGGAAGCGCTGGGCGCGCAGCCGCCACAGCAGCAGCCACGCGAAGGCGATCACGGTGAGCGCCAGGGCCAGCCTGCTCACCACGTCGACGTACGGGCCGAGGAACTCCACCGAGCCGTAGTTGAGCAGTACCTGACCGTCCCAGCCGAAGTGCCGGCCCACATGGAAGACGAGGGAGCCCAGCGACTCCACCTCGGTGCCCCGGTCGCGCTGGAAGGTCAGGAAGGAGAAGGCGCCGGGCATCGACAGCCCGGACAGCACCGCGATCCCGCCCGCGGTCACCGCCGCCGCGGCCCACGCGCGCCGCTTCACGGCCCCCAGGAGCAGGAGCGCCGGCCATACCTTCACCAGCGCCCCGAAGCCCACGAGAGCGCCCATCACCCGCGGATGGCGGGCGCCCGCGAGGAGCGCCGCGACCGCCACGGCCGTCACCATCACGTCGTAGCGGGCGTAGACGGTCGGTCCGAGCAGCGGTACGCCGATCACCCACACCCAGGCGCCGCGCAGCGTCTTGCCGGGGCGCCGGCCGGTGTAGTGGAGCAGCGCGTACACCACCACGTCGGCGACGAAGGCCAGCACGAAGAAGGCGTGCGCGTAGTCGAGGAAGGGCAGCAGCCCGGGGGAGAGGATCGCGAGCGCGGCGGCCGGCGGGTACTGCCAGGTCACGTCGTCGAGCGGGAAGGTGCCGGTGCGCAGGATCTCGTACCAGCCCTGGTAGATCACCGAGACGTCACTCGTGACGTCCGGGCCCGGGAAGACGAACACCTTGAAGACGAAGAGCAGGAGCAGAAGCCTGGTCAGGCCCCAGGTTCCCAGCAACGCGTACGGAAACCCTGCCCCCCGTGTGCCCTTCATGCTCACCTGGCCCTCGTTCGTCGGCTGTCTCTGCGGTCGTGCGGTTGTGTGGTGGTGCGGTCGTGACATGGTGCGGTGGTGCGGTTGTGCGGAAACATGATGACGTGCGGGGCTGTGCGAGGCCCATGAAGCGCGGCCGTACGGAGCTGTGACCACCGATGGAATACAGCTTCGCCTGGAATACAGCTTCGCCGCTGTGGACCGCTCGCGTGGGGATTCGAAGGTTTCGGTAGTGTCGAACGCGATGCACAAGACCTTGATCGTGACCAACGACTTCCCGCCCCGTCCCGGCGGCATCCAGGCGTTCCTGCACAACATGGCGCTACGACTGGACCCCGAGCGGTTCGTAGTCTACGCATCCACGTGGAAGCGGAGCCGGGAGGGCGTCGAGGCGACGGCCGCCTTCGACGCCGAGCAGCCTTTCACCGTCGTCCGGGACCGTACGACGATGCTGCTGCCCACACCGGGTGCCACCAGGCGCGCCGTCGGGCTGCTGCGCGAGCACGGCTGTACGGCGGTGTGGTTCGGGGCGGCGGCCCCGCTCGGCCTGATGGCGCCCGCGCTGCGCAGGGCGGGCGCCGAGCGCCTGGTGGCCACCACGCACGGCCACGAGGCGGGCTGGGCCCAGCTGCCCGCCGCACGGCAGCTGCTGCGCCGTATCGGCGAGTCCACGGACACGATCACCTACCTCGGCGAGTACACGCGCTCGCGCATCGCGTCCGCGCTGACACCCGAGGCCGCCTCCCGCATGGTCCAGCTGCCTCCGGGGGTCGACGAGAAGACCTTCCACCCCGGCTCGGGCGGCGACGGGGTCCGCGCCCGCCTCGGCCTCACCGACCGCCCGGTGGTGGTCTGTGTCTCCCGTCTGGTCCCGCGCAAGGGCCAGGACACGCTGATCCTCGCCATGCCCCGCATCCTCGCCAAGGAGCCGGAGGTGGTGCTGCTGATCGTCGGCGGCGGGCCGTACGAGCAGGACCTGCGCAAGCTGGCGTACGACACCGGAGTCGCCGCCGCGGTCCGCTTCACCGGCGCGGTCCCCTGGTCGGAGCTGCCGGCCCACTACGGCGCGGGCGACGTCTTCGCGATGCCCTGCCGCACCCGCCGGGGCGGCCTCGACGTCGAGGGCCTGGGCATCGTCTACCTGGAGGCCTCCGCGACGGGCCTGCCGGTCGTCGCGGGCGACTCGGGCGGCGCCCCCGACGCGGTCCTCGACGGCGAAACGGGCTGGGTCGTGCGAGGCGACTGCCCGGACGACTCCGCCGACCGCATCATCACCCTCCTCGCCGACTCCGAACTCCGCCGCCACATGGGCGAACGGGGACGGGAGTGGGTGGAGCGGAAATGGCGCTGGGACCTGCTGGCGGAGAGCCTCAAGGAGTTGCTCTAGGTGCACGGCCGGTCATAAACAACCGGCACTCTCCGCATCCATCGCGACGCCCCCTGAAATCCCGGCAAAAACCCTAGGCGGAAGCAAATAATCCGCCGATGCTGCGGTCATGACAGAAAAACTGACTCATCATCAGATGAGTAACCGTCAGCTGACAAACCGTCACCTGACGAGACGCCAGATCCTGGGCATGGTCGCCCTCCAGACGGCCGCCGCCGCCGGCCTCACCCGCGTAGGCCTCCAGTCCGCTCACGCGGCAGAGCCCGCCGCGGTCGACACCGCGCCCGCCATCGTCATCGGATCGGGCTACGGCGCCGCCGTGGCCGCCCTCCGCCTCGGCCAGGCCGGCATCCGCACCCTCGTCATAGAGATGGGCAAGCTCTGGAACACCGCCGGCTCCGACGGCAAGGTCTTCTGCTCCACCAGTGCCCCCGACGAGCGCTCGATGTGGTTCCGCACCCGCACCGAGGCCCCGCTCGCCACCTTCCTGTGGCTGGACGTCGTCAACAAGGACATCGGCCTCTACCCGGGAGTCCTGGACCGGGTCCACTACGACAACATGTCGGTCTACGTCGGCCGAGGCGTCGGCGGCGGCTCACTGGTCAACGGCGGAATGGCCGTCACGCCCCTCCAGTCCTACTTCTCCGAGCAGTTCCCCACGGTCGACGCCACCGAGATGTACAACACCTACTTCCCGCGCGCCCGCACCATGCTCGGCGTCAACACGGTCGACCCCACCTGGTTCGAGTCCACGGAGTGGTACCAGTTCACCCGCACCTCCCGTAAGGCCGCCGCCAACGCCGGCCTGAAGACGACCTTCGTCCCGAACGTCTACGACTTCACCTACATGCAGCGCGAGGCGGCCGGAACCGCCACCAAGTCCGCACTCGCGGCCGAGGTCATCTACGGCAACAACTACGGCAAGAAGAGCCTCGACAAGACCTACCTCGCGGCAGCGCTCGGCACCGGCAACGTCACCATCCACACCCTGGAGAAGGTCCGGGCGATCAGCAGGGCCACGGACGGCACGTACACCCTGACCGCCGACCGGATCGACACCACCGGCGCGGTCGTGGAGACCAAGCAGTACAGCTGTACGTACCTCTTCCTGGGCGGCGGCAGCCTCGGCACCACCGAACTCCTCGTCCGGGCCCGGGAGACGGGCACCCTGCCGTCCCTGGACGCGAGCGTCGGCAGCGGCTGGGGCACGAACGGCAACGTGATGACGGGCCGCGCCAACCACATCTGGGACACGGTCGGGGCGAACCAGTCGACGATGCCGGTCATGGGCATCGACGACTGGGCCAACACCGCCAACCCGGTCTTCGCCGAAATCGCCCCGATACCCACCGGGTTGGAGACCTGGATCAGCCTCTACCTCGCGATCACCAAGAACCCGGAGCGCGCGTCCTTCACGTACGACGCGGCGACGGACTCCGCCAAGCTCGGCTGGACCGCCGCCCAGAGCGCGGTCTCCGTGAGCATGGCCAAGAAGCTCTTCGACCGGATCAACTCGGCCAACGCGACGATCTACCGCTACGACCTCTTCGGCAACAACAAGACCTTCGCCGACGACTTCTGCTACCACCCACTGGGCGGCTGCGTGCTGGGCAAGGCGACGGACGGCTACGGCCGGGTGAAGGGCTACCCGCACCTGTACATCACCGACGGCTCGCTCGTGCCGGGCTCGATCGGGGTGAACCCGTTCCTCACGATCACCGCGCTCGCGGAACGCGGAATGGCGCGGATCCTCGCCGAGGACACCGCGCCATGAGAACCGCTCGACCGGGCCGTCAGCCCCGGTAGATGGCCTCGATCTCGTCCGCGTAGTCCTTCGCCACCACGTTGCGCTTGAGCTTCAGGGACGGCGTGAGGTGGCCCGACTCCTCCGAGAACTGGGAGGACAGAATGCGGAACTTCCGCACCGATTCCGCCTTCGACACCGCGGCGTTGCCGTCGTCGACCGCGTCCTGGATCGCAGCGATCAGATCCGGGTCCTCGCGCAGCGACGCCGCGGTGGAACCCGCCGGCTTGCCGTGCTCATCGGCCCAGCGGCCCAGGAACTCCTCGTCGATGGTGACCAGCGCGCCGATGAACGGGCGCCCGTCGCCGACCACCATGCACTCCGCGACCAGCGCGTGCGCGCGGATGCGGTCCTCGATCACGGCCGGGGCGACGTTCTTGCCGCCCGCGGTGACGATGATCTCCTTCTTGCGGCCGGTGATACGGAGGTAGCCGTCCTCGTCGAGGGTGCCGATGTCACCCGTGTGGAACCAGCCGTCCGCGAGCGCCTCGGCGGTCGCGGCCTCGTTGTTCCAGTACTCCTTGAACAGATGCTCGCCGTGCAGCAGCACCTCGCCGTCATCGGCGATGCGGATCACGGAGCCGGGCAGCGGCTGGCCGACCGTACCGATCTTCGTACGGTCCCAGGGGTTGAAGGCGGTGGCCGCGCAGGACTCCGTCAGGCCGTAGCCCTCCAGGACCGTGAAGCCGATGCCGCGGAAGAAGTGGCCCAGACGCTCGCCGAGCGGGGCGCCGCCGGAGATCGCGTACTCACCACGACCGCCCAGCACCGCGCGCAGCTTGCTGTAGACGAGCTTGTCGAACGTCTTGTACTTGATCTTCAGGCCGAGCGACGGCCCGGAGGGCGTGTCCAGGGCGCGGCTGTAGGCGATCGCCGTGTCCGCCGCCTTGTCGAAGATCTTGCCCTTGCCGTCCGCCTGCGCCTTGGCGCGCGCCGAGTTGTAGACCTTCTCGAAGACACGCGGCACACCGAGGATCAGCGTCGGCCGGAACGCGGCCAGCTCGTCGGTGAGGTTCTTGATGTCCGGGACGCAGCCCAGCTTGATCGGCGCCATCATCGGCGCGACCTGCACCAGACGTCCGAAGACGTGCGCGAGCGGCAGGAAGAGGAGGACGGAGCACTCGCCCGTACGGAACAGGGGGCGCAGCCGCTCCACGATGTTGCCGCACTCCGCGAAGAAGGCGCGGTGGGTGAGGACGCAGCCCTTGGGGCGGCCGGTCGTACCGCTCGTGTAGACGATGGTCGCCGGGTCGTCCGCCTTGGCGAGCGAGCTGCGCTCCTCGACGGTGGCGTCGCTGACGTCCCGGCCCGCGCGCCCCAGTTCCTCCACCCCGCCGGCCTCGATCTGCCAGACGTGCTTGAGGGCGGGCAGCCGGTCGCGCACCGACTCCACGCAGGCCGCGTGCGTGTCCAGCTCCACGATGCAGGCGCTCGCGCCCGAGTCGCCGAGTATCCACTGCACCTGCTCGGCCGAGCTGGTCTCGTACACCGGCACGGTGATCGCGCCCGCGCTCCAGATCGCGAAGTCGAGCAGCGTCCACTCGTAGCGGGTACGGGACATCAGGGCGACCCGGTCGCCGGGCTGTACGCCCGAGGCGATCAGGCCCTTGGCCGCGGACCGCACCTCGGCGAGGAAGGTGGTGGCGGTGACGTCCGTCCACGTGCCGCCCACCTTGCGGGCGATGACGGCGACGTCGGGATGCTGCGCGGCGTTTCTGCGGACGATGTCGGTCAGATTTCCGTCCGCAGGGACCTCGTACAAAGCCGGAAGGCTGAACTCGCGCAAGACTGCTGCTCCTCATAGGGCGCCGACGCCACGACGGTGTGTGATGCGACGGAGCGGTCCAAGGCTCGGGCAGGTACCCAGGAACATCATTGTTGAAATCCTGAGTACGACTGGACTGCCCGGACGTTACCCACCGGTACGGCTTTTTCGATAGGGGGTCCTGCCGAGATGTTCCCTGCGTCACACACGGTGGCGCGTCGCACCCGATGGCGTTCCTTCACGCACAGTAGTCCACGCTCTTCTTGCCATGCCAGTAACCGCAGGTCCGACCGCCTCTATTCACGTTTGCCCCACACGCCTACGCTTGATCGTCATGGCACCCACACCAGGCGGTAACCGCAGAACGCGCATTCATGTGGTCAGTGACGTGCACGGCAACGCGCGCGACCTGGCCCGGGCCGGCGACGGCGCGGACGCTCTGCTGTGCCTCGGCGACCTGGTGCTCTTCCTCGACTACGCCGACCACGCGCGCGGCATCTTCCCCGACCTCTTCGGCACCGAGAACGCCGACCGGATCGTCGAGCTGCGCACCGCACGCCGCTTCGCCGAGGCGCGGGAGTTCGGGCGGCGGCTGTGGGACGAGATCGGGATGGACCATTCCGTGGCCATCGAGAAGGCGGTGCGCAAGCAGTACGCCGAGCTGTTCGCCGCGTTCCCGACACCGACGTACGCGACCTACGGCAATGTCGACATGCCCCCGTTGTGGGCGGAGTACGCCGGATCCGGCACGACGGTCCTCGACGGTGAGCGGGTGGAGATCGGCGGCCGGGTCTTCGGCTTCGTCGGCGGGGGGCTGCGCAGCCCCATGCGGACGCCCTACGAGATCGACGACGAGGAGTACGCGGCGAAGATCGAGGCGGTCGGCGAGGTCGACGTGCTGTGCACGCACATCCCGCCGGACGTACCGGAACTGGTCTACGACACGGTGGCGCGCCGCTTCGAACGCGGCTCCCGTGCCCTCCTGGACGCGATCCGCCGCATCCGTCCCCGTTACTCCCTCTTCGGCCATGTCCACCAGCCGCTCGCGCGGCGGATGCGGATCGGGACGACCGAGTGCGTGAACGTCGGACATTTCGCGGCGTCGGGCCGCCCGTGGGTCCTGGAGTGGTGAACACCAGGTGGGGTGGCGATGGTTCGGCGGGCGCGCGGTAGCCTTCACGCTGCACACACGTGCGTACCAAACCCCTCACCGGACCGCATCTGGAGGAGCCACCGCGATGGCGGAACACACCAGCTCGAGCATCACGATCGAGGCGGCACCGGCTGATGTCATGGCGGTCATCGCCGACTTCGCCCGCTACCCGGACTGGACGGGAGAGGTGAAGGAGGCGGAGGTACTCGCCACGGACGGGCAGGGCCGCGCCGAGCAGGTGCGCCTCGTCATGGACGCCGGTGCGATCAAGGACGACCAGACCCTGGGGTACACCTGGACCGGCGACCACGAGGTCTCCTGGACCCTGGTCAAGTCCCAGATGCTCCGCTCCCTGGACGGCTCGTACATCCTCAAGCCCGCGGGCGCCGGCGCCACCGAGGTGAC
Source organism: Streptomyces sp. NPDC096311 (assembly GCF_044763085.1). Classification (NCBI taxonomy): domain Bacteria; kingdom Bacillati; phylum Actinomycetota; class Actinomycetes; order Kitasatosporales; family Streptomycetaceae; genus Streptomyces; species Streptomyces sp. NPDC096311. The sequence continues at coordinate 29,335 of NZ_JBIWFN010000002.1, read as the reverse complement.
CTACCGGCTCACGGTCGACGTCAAGATCCCCATGCTGGGCATGATCAAGCGCAAGGCCGAGAAGGTCATCATCGACCGGGCGCTGGCGGGTCTGAAGAAGCGAGTGGAGTCGGGCGAGGCGGGCTGATCCCGCTCCGCCCCGCCCCGGGGAGCCCCCAGGTCGAGGAGGGGACGGGGCAGGGGCGGCGGGGGCACTCGACGCAGGTAGCGTTCATGCAATGCGCACCATCCTGATCACAGGCCAGGGCGGCACGGGCCGTACGACGGTCGCGGCGGCCACCGCGCTGAAGGCCGCCCGCGAGGGCACCCGCACCCTCCTGCTCACCGCCGACCGCACCGACACCCTCGGTGCCGTCCTCGGCGTACCCACCGGCGCGGAACCCACCGGCACCGCGCCCCGCCTCACGGCCTGGCGCCCCGACGCGAACGCCCGCTTCCGTGAGGACCTCACCGCCTTCCAGGACCGCGCGACCACCGCCCTGGACCTGCTCGGCGCCGCCCGCCTGGACGCCGAGGAACTCACCCCCCTGCCCGGCGCCGAGGAACTCGCCCTGCTGCGCGCCCTGCGCGACGCGGCGACCTCGCAGACGTACGACCTGCTGGTCGTGGACCTCCCGCCGACCCCACAGGCCCTCGCCCTCCTCGCCCTCCCGGAGGAGCTGCGCCGCTACCTGCGTCGGCTGCTCCCGCCGGAGCGCCAGGCGGCCCGCGCCCTGCGCCCCGTCCTCGGTCGCCTCGCGGGTGTCCCGATGCCCGCCGAGTGGCTGTACGAGACGGCGGCACGCTGGGACATCGAGCTGGCCGCCGTCGCGGCGGTCGTCGAGGACCGCGCCACGACCGTACGGCTGGTCGCCGAGCCGGGCCCGGCCGGCACCGACGCCGTACACGCCGCCACCACCGCCCTCGCCCTGCACGGGCTGCGCGTCGACGCGCTGGTCGCGAACCGGGTACTGCCGGCCGCCAGCGCGGACGCCTGGCTGGGCGCCCTCGCCGCCCAGCAGCGCAAGGCGCTGGACGAGTGGCAGGAGACGTACACCGTCCACGAGGTCCCGCACCTCGGCCGCGACCCGCGCGGCACCGACGACCTCGGCGCGCTCCCCGTGCCCGGCGTCAACCGGACGCCGACCCCGGTCGAGTGGCCCGTTCTCGACCACCTCGCCGAAGACGGCGTCCTCGTATGGCACATCCCGCTGCCCGGCGCGATACGCGAGGAACTGGACCTGATCCGCCGGGGCGACGAACTCGTCGTCACCGTGGGCCAGTTCCGCAGGATCGTGCCGCTGCCGTCCGCGCTGCGCCGCTGCACCGTGGCCGGCGCCGCCCTGCGCGAGGGGGAACTCAGGGTGCGTTTCGCGCCGGACCCGGATCTGTGGCCCCGGACACGGTGAACGGCGTACCCCCGTTCGGGTACCGTCGAAAGGAAGAACCATAGGCAGGAGTCCGCCATGAGCGAAGAGCGCCCCACGTCCGACGCCGCTCAGGAGGCGAACGACGAAGCGCGCGCGAGCGACGCCGACGCCTGGGCGAAGGCGTGCGCCGAGGACCTCGCGGCGGAGAAGGCCCGCCGCCGCGCCCAGTACGGTCCGCCGCCCGGCTCGGCCGCGGAGGAACTGCGCAAGCTGGTCGACGCCGTCGCCGACAAGCTGTCCGGACTGAACTCGCCGCTGTTCGGCGTGGTCGCCTCCGGCACCGCCCAGCAGATGGTCAACCAGGTCGTACAGCAGGCCAAGGCCGCCGTCGAACCGGTCATAGAGCGCAACCCCGATGTTTTCGATCACCTCGCGGCCGCGGGCAGCGAGCTGCTCGCCGCCTACCGCTCGGCCGTCGAGGCCCAGGAACGACGCTGGACCACCCGGGAGCGTGGCCCCCGTGACGAGGGGACCGGTCCGGGGGAGCGGATTGACTTGGACTAAAGGCTGCTCGGGTACGGTTGGCCGTAGCGGGGCTCGACCGAAACTGAGGGATTCATGGGACTCACCATCGGCGTCGATATCGGCGGCACGAAGATCGCGGCCGGTGTGGTCGACGAGGAAGGCAACATCCTCTCGACGCACAAGGTGCCGACCCCCACCACGCCGCAGGCCATCGTGGACGCCATCGCCGCCGCGGTGGAGGGCGCGCGCGCAGGTCACGACATCGTCGGCGTGGGTATCGGTGCCGCCGGATACGTGAACCGCCAGCGCTCGACCGTGTACTTCGCGCCCAACATCGACTGGCGGCAGGAGCCGCTCAAGGCCGAGGTCGAGGCACGCGTGGGGCTGCCCGTCGTCGTCGAGAACGACGCGAACGCGGCGGCGTGGGGCGAGTACAAGTTCGGCGCGGGCAAGGGCCACCGGAACGTCATCTGCATCACCCTGGGTACGGGCCTGGGCGGCGGCATCATCATCGGCAACAAGCTGCGCCGCGGGCACTTCGGTGTGGCCGCCGAGTTCGGCCACATCCGCATGGTGCCGGACGGTCTGCTGTGCGGCTGCGGCTCGCAGGGCTGCTGGGAGCAGTACGCCTCCGGGCGCGCGCTCGTCCGCTACGCCAAGCAGCGGGCCAACGCCACCCCCGAGAACGCGGAGATCCTGCTCGCGCTGGGCAACGGCACCCCCGACGGCATCGAGGGCAAGCACATCTCGGTGGCCGCACGCCAGGGCGACCCGGTGGCGGTGGACTCCTACCGCGAGCTGGCCCGCTGGGCCGGCGCCGGCCTCGCCGACCTGGCCTCGCTCTTCGACCCCTCCGCCTTCATCGTGGGCGGCGGCCTCTCGGACGAGGGCGAGCTGGTGCTCGACCCCATCCGCAAGTCGTACAAGCGCTGGCTGGTGGGCGGCAACTGGCGCCCGGTGGCCGAGGTGATCGCCGCCCAGCTCGGCAACGAGGCGGGCCTGGTGGGCGCGGCGGACCTGGCCAGGGAGCCCGACCCGATCATGTAACACCGCGTGTCCTGTTCGTACGACATCGCCCGCCGCGCCCCTCAGGGGGACGGCGGGCGATGTCGTACCGAATCCCTCTGGGCGGGGGCGCGGATGGCGCCCCTCAGGGGCGCGGGGAACTGCGTGACCAGCCCCCACCGTCCCGCGGCCGACAAACCACCGCAGCGTTCCGGCTCCCCCGAGCGGCGCATCCACGTATGTTGATCCACATGGCGACGACCCCGCTGCCCCGCTCCCACACCGAATCCGACGGCTCCGCCGTCATCCGCGTCCTCAGCTACAACATCCGCTCGATGCGCGACGACACCACCGCCCTGGCCCGCGTCATCCACGCCTGCGCCCCCGACCTGGTCCTCGTCCAGGAAGCCCCCCGCTTCTTCCGCTGGCGCAAGAAGCTGGCCCGGCTCGCGGCCGCGTCCGGGCAGACGATCCTGTCCGGCGGCGCGACCGCCGCGGGCCCCGCGCTCCTGTGCTCGATGCGGGCCACCGTCGAACGCACCGAGGACGTCCTGCTGCCCCTCACCCCCGGCCTGCACCGCCGCGGCCTCGCCACCGCCGTCGTGCGCTTCGGCGGCGCCCGGCTCGGCGTGGTGAGCTGCCATCTCTCGCTCCAGAAGGACGAGCGCTACACGCAGAGCGGCCTGCTTCTCGACCGCCTCGCAGCTCTCGGCACCCCGCACGCCCTCGTCGGCGGCGACCTGAACGAACGCCCCGACGGCCCCACCTTCACCCGCCTCGCCGACGGCCTCCAGGACTGCTGGGCCACCGCGCCCTGGGGCATGGAATACACCTCGACGCCCACCGACCCCCACCAGCGCATCGACGCGATCTTCGCCACCCGCGGCATCGAGATCCTCGGCTGCGGGGTCCCGTACGGCCATCCCGGAGTCACGGAGACAGACCTGAGGGCGGCCACGGACCATCTGCCCGTGCTGGCCGCCCTCAGAGTTCCCGCCGCGTAACCGGCCGCGTCAGACCACCGCGCCCCGCCCGGGATCGTCCTCGTCCTCGTCGTCGGGCTTCATACGCGCCACGAGGGTGGCGAAGCCGCCCAGGAAGCCGCCGATGCCGACCGTGGCGAGCCACCACGTCATGTCCCAGCCGAGCAGGATGGCCAGCAGGAGCACGATCGGGCCGCCGACGACGGCGAGCCAGGCGAACTTGGCCGTGGTGTCCGCGGTGGGCAGCGGGGGCGGCTCCGGGGGGACGAAATGGCCCTCGTCGTCCCCGTCGAAGTCGTCCTCGGAGGGCTCGGGCGTCTGGTAGTCGCGCGGACCGCCGACGCCGGGCGCGAAGGAGACGGAGCCGCCGAGGGGCTTCGCAGCGGCGGGCGGCTCCCCGGCCTCGTCGCCGGCCCCGTCCTTCTCGCTTGTCCCGACGGTGCCGACGGTCCCGACGGTCCCGCCGGTCCCGTTCTTCTTGCCCTTCTCGGGCCTCTCGGATGCGTCCTCGCCACCCGGGGCGTCGTTCGTCACCGGGTCGAGGAGCGCCAGGTCCTCGATCGACTTGAACGGCTTCGCGCCGGGCGGATCCGGCGGTTCCTCGCCGTACCCCGCCACGATCGCCTGCCACGCGGCGTCCTCGTCGAACGGCACCCCCTGCTCGTCACCGAGAGGCTCGCCGACGGGTACGCCCTTCTCGTCGGGCTCGCCGCGCTCCGCGTCGTGCTCAGCCACCAGTGGCCGTCCCTTCCTGCTGACCCACCTGACCCGTGTCGGACCGCTTGCCGACACCGGGCGCGAGCCGGGCGATGAACGCGTAGCTCTCCTCGAAGATCCGGTCCGCGTCATGGTCCAACGTCGCCACGTGGTAGCTCTGTTCCAGCAGGATCTCCGTCACGTCGGTGGACGACACCCGGCTCAGGATCCGGGCCGAGTCGACGGGCGGCACCACATGGTCCTGAGGGCTGTGCAGCAGCAGCATCGGCTGGGTGACCTGGGGCAGTTCACCGTCGACCATCCGGTAGAAGTTCCGCATGGAGTGGGCGGCGTGCAGGGGTACCCGGTCGTATCCCACCTCCGAGACGCCCTCCTTGGCGATGTCGCTGGTGATGCCGCTCACCGTCCGGACGAGGTGGCGGAGCACCGGGAGGGCGTGGGCCGCCGCCCCGTGCACCTTGTTCGCCGGATTGACGACGACGATGCCGCTCACCTCGTCCCCGTGCTTCGCGGCGAGCCGCAGGGTCAGCGCGGCGCCCATGGACAGGCCGAAGACGAACACCTGGGCGCAGCGCTCCCGCAGCGCACGCAGCTCGCGGTCCACCTCCGCGTACCAGTCCTGCCAGCCCGTGAGCTGCATGTCCTCCCAGCGCGTGCCGTGCCCGGGCAGCAGGGGCAGCGCGACGGTCAGACCGCGCTCGGCGAGATACTCCGCCCAGGGGCGCAGCGACTGCGGGGAACCGGTGAAGCCGTGACAGAGAAGGACACCGACCTCTCCGCCCTCGTGGCGGAACGGCTCGGCTCCAGGAAGGACCGGCACCTTCGGTCTCCTGTTCATCAGACGGGCGGAATGCGAGGCGTACTTCACCGTACGCGACGGCACTGACACCGACCAGGGTCGTCGAGGCCTTTGACAGTGCCCCGGGATAAGGTCTGACCGACGACACAGGAGGCATTCGGTTGATCTACGGCGCCATGAAGTTTTCCATCGGAGGGCCGCTGAAGCTTGCCTTCAGGCCCTGGGTGGAAGGCCTCGAGAACATTCCCGCCGAGGGCCCCGCCATCCTGGCAAGCAATCATCTGTCGTTCTCGGACTCGTTCTTCCTGCCCGCGGTCCTCGACCGCAAGGTGACTTTCATCGCGAAGGCCGAGTACTTCACGACGCCCGGCGTCAAGGGCCGGATGACCGCCGCCTTCTTCAAGGGCGTCGGCCAGCTCCCGGTGGACCGCTCCGGCGCGCGCGGCGCGGGCGAGGCGGCCGTCAAGAGCGGCATCGATGTCATCGAGCGCGGTGAGCTGTTCGGCATCTACCCGGAGGGCACGCGCTCGCCCGACGGGCGGCTGTACCGCGGCAAGCCGGGCGGCCTCGCGCGCGTGGCGCTCGCGACCGGCGCCCCGGTCATCCCGGTCGCCATGATCGACACCGAGAAGATCCAGCCGCCGGGCAAGGTGATGCCCAAGCTGATGCGCCCGGGCATCCGCATCGGCAAGCCGCTCGACTTCACCCGCTACAACGGCATGGAGCACGACCGCTTCGTGCTGCGCGCGGTGACCGACGAGGTCATGTACGAGATCATGAAGCTCTCCGGCCAGGAGTACGTCGACATCTACGCGACGGCCGCCAAGCGGCAGATCGCGGACGCGGCGAAGGCCGAGAAGCAGGCGCTCAAGGAAGCCGAACAGGCGCAGAAGGAGGCCGCGAAGGCGGCCGAAGCCGGAACCGAAGAAGGACGGGCCGGCACCTAGACGCTTGCGTCGGGGGACGGTGGGGGTGGGGGACATGGCCAAGCGCGAGAGAGTCATGAGGATGTCGGTCGAGCAGCCGCTGTGGCGTGCGCTCACCGCCTACCGCGTGCTGACGATGCTGTACGCGATCGGGCTCTTCGCCACCGCGTTCCGCAAGTTCGCCCATCCCTGGGTGGCCATCGGGTACTACGCGGTCCTCTTCGTCTGGACGCTCGCCACCCTGCCCAGGGTGGCGAACGCGGCGAGCTGTACCAAGCGCTTCCTCGCCGTCGACCTGACCGTCGCACTCACCGGCATCATGCTCACGCCCGTCGCGGACACCCACCACCGCGTGGTGACCGGCGGCCCCACCCTCCCGTCGATATGGACCGCGGGCTCCGTCCTTGCCTTCGCCATCAAGGGCGGCTGGCGCTGGGCGGCGTTCGCCTCGACGCTCGTGGCGGCCGCCAACCTCGTCGAGCGCGGCGCCCCCACCCGCGACACGGTCCACAACGTGATCCTGGTCTGGGTCGCCTCCATCGCCATCGGCTACGTCGTCGAGGTCGCCCGCGCCTCCGAGCTCACCCTCGCCCGCGCACTGGAGATCGAGGCCGCGACCCGCGAGCGCGAGCGCCTCGCCCGTGACATCCACGACGGTGTCCTCCAGGTCCTCGCCATGGTGCAGCGCCGGGCCTCCGCGCTCGGCGGCGAGGCCGCGGAGCTCGGCCGGATGGCGGGCGAGCAGGAGGTCGCGCTGCGCACCCTGGTCTCGGGCGGCCTGGTGCCCGTCTCGCGGGTGTCCGAGGACGCCGCGCTCGGCGCGGTCGTACGGGCCGTCGAGGAACCGGACGACGACCAGGACTCCCGGGGCCCTGTCGACCTGCGCGCCCTGCTCGCCCCGTACGCGAGCGCGCGCGTGACCTTCTCCGAGCCCGGCGCCCCGGTGCCTCTCCCCCCGGCCGCCGCCCGGGAGTTGGCCGCCGCTGTCGGTGCCGCCCTGGACAATGTCCGGGGGCACGTCGGCGAGGACGCCCGGGCCTGGATCCTCGTCGAGGACGAGCCGGACGAGGTGATCGTGACCGTACGCGACGAGGGCCCGGGCATCCCGGCGGGGCGGCTCGCCCAGGCCGAGGGGGAGGGGCGGCTCGGTGTGGCCCTGTCGATCCGGGGCCGGCTGCGCGACCTCGGCGGCGCGGCCGAACTGGTCTCGGTGCCCGGCCAGGGCACGGAGGTCGAGCTGAAGGTACCGAAGGTTTCCAGGGTTTCACGGGGGAAGGCGGAGCAGCGATGACGGAGGTCACCGACGTGGTGGGGCAGGGTCCGATCAAGGTCATGGTGGTGGACGACCACCCCATGTGGCGCGACGCGGTCGCCCGCGACCTGGATGCGTCCGGTTTCGCCGTGGTCGCCACCGCGGGCGACGGCGAGCAGGCGGTGCGCCGTGCCCGGGCCGCCGCGCCCGACGTCCTGGTGCTCGACCTGAACCTGCCCGCCAAGCCCGGCGTCCAGGTCTGCAAGGAACTGGTCGGCAGCAACCCGGCGCTGCGCGTCCTCGTCCTGTCGGCCAGCGGCGAGCACGCGGACGTCCTGGAGGCGGTGAAGTCCGGCGCCACCGGCTATCTGCTGAAGTCGGCGTCCACGGAGGAGCTGATCGACGCCGTGCGCCGTACGGCCGTCGGTGACCCGGTGTTCACGCCGGGCCTCGCGGGCCTGGTCCTCGGCGAGTACCGCCGGCTGGCCTCCGAGCCCGCCCCCGCCGCGGGCGCCGACGAGCCCAAGGCCCCGCAGCTCACCGACCGCGAGACCGAGGTGTTGCGCCTGGTCGCCAAGGGCCTGAGCTACAAGCAGATCGCCGAGCGCCTGGTCATCTCCCACCGCACGGTCCAGAACCATGTGCAGAACACCCTGGGCAAGCTCCAACTCCACAACCGGGTCGAGCTGGTGCGCTATGCCATAGAGCGCGGTCTCGACGAGGCGTAGACCCCGACGAGTGGGCGGCGTAAACCCTGGTTGACCCACCATCGAGTGAAGGCGAGTGATCAACACCCGCACAATTCACCGGAATTGCCCTTCCGCCCCATGCCGAAGTGACCTGGATCACTATTAGCGTGAGTCCCCTCAGGCAATCGCGGCGAAGGGACTTTTCCATGCGGGTCGGAGTACTGACCGGAGGCGGCGACTGCCCCGGACTCAACGCCGTCATCCGGGGCATCGTCCGCAAGGGCGTACAGGAGTACGGATACGACTTCGTCGGCTTCCGGGACGGCTGGCGCGGACCTCTCGAGAACGACACCGTCCGGCTGGACATCCCCGCCGTGCGCGGCATCCTGCCGCGCGGTGGCACCATCCTCGGCTCCTCGCGGACGAACCCGCTCAAGCAGGAGAACGGCATCCGCCGCATCAAGGAGAACCTCGCCAAGCAGGAGGTCGAGGCACTCATCGCGATCGGCGGCGAGGACACGCTCGGCGTCGCCGCGCGCCTCACCGACGAGTACGGCGTGCCCGTCGTCGGCGTACCGAAGACCATCGACAACGACCTGTCCGCCACCGACTACACCTTCGGCTTCGACACCGCCGTCGGCATCGCCACCGAGGCGATCGACCGCCTGCACACCACCGCTGAGTCGCACATGCGCGTCCTCGTCTGCGAGGTGATGGGCCGTCACGCGGGCTGGATCGCCATCCACTCGGGCCTGGCCGGCGGCGCCAACGTCATCCTCATCCCCGAGCAGCGCTTCGACGTCGACCAGGTGTGCGCCTATGTGACCTCGCGGTTCAAGGCCTCGTACGCGCCGATCGTGGTCGTCGCCGAGGGCGCGATGCCCAAGGACGGCCAGATGGTCCTGAAGGACGAGTCCCTCGACTCCTTCGGCCATGTGCGCCTCTCCGGGGTCGGCGAGTGGCTGGCCAAGGAGATCGAGAAGCGCACCGGCAAGGAGGCCCGCACCACGGTCCTCGGGCACATCCAGCGCGGCGGCACCCCCAGTGCCTTCGACCGCTGGCTCGCCACCCGCTTCGGACTGCACGCCATCGAGGCCGTCCGTGACGGCGACTTCGGCAAGATGGTCGCCCTGCGCGGCACGGACATCGTCCGGGTCCCGATCGCGGAGGCCACGGCCAAGCTGAAGACGGTCGAGCCGAAGCTGTACGAGGAGGTCGGGGTCTTCTTCGGCTGACGCGCCCCCTCCCCGCGATCCCGTCGGCCGCACGGGCCACCCGACACCCGTGCGGCCGGCGTCCTCGGCTGCCACGACTACACGGAGGGCCGCCGCTCCGAGGGCGTGCCGGCGCCCCGCAGCCGACCGACCAGCTCCCGCACGACGGCCGTCCCGTTCAGCGTCAGTACCGACTCCGGGTGGAACTGCACACCCGCGAACCCGGGCCCGCGCAGCGCGTGCACCTCACCGCTCTCGGTGCGGCTGACCTCGATGCCACGGGCCGACAGCCCGGCCGCCGTCTCCTCGTCGCAGTGCGCCACGAAGCTGTTGTAGAAACCGACGGTCTCGGGCCGCCCGAAGAGATCGATCTCCGTCTGCGCTCCCTGGTACGGGACCTCCTTGCGTACGATCCCCAGGCCCAGCTCCGCCGCGATCAGCTCGTGCCCGAGACAGACGCCGAGCACGCCGTGCCCGTGCCCCCCGATCACCTCGGCGGTCAGCTCCCGCAGGAACCGCATCCTGGGATCGTCCAGGTCCAAGGGGTCGCCCGGGCCGGGGCCCAGGACCAACGGCCCCTCGTGCGCCCGCACCGCCACCCGCAGCCCCGGCTCGTCGTAGCGCCGCACGGTCACCTCGAGTCCCGAGGACCGCAGCACATGCGCGAGCATCGCCGTGAAGGTGTCCTCGGCGTCCACGACCAGCGCATGGCCCTCCAGTTCACGCGCCTGCTCCTGCATCCGCAGCCAGAACGGCGCGAGCGAGGTCCGCCGCCCGTCCAGCGCCGCCCGCACCCGCGGATCGTCGGCCAGCCTCGGCCGTACGCCCTCCACGCGGGCCCCGGTCTCCACGACCCCCAGCGCCGCCAGCACCCCCGCGGCCTTCGCGTGCGTCTCGGCGACCTCGCCCGCAGGATCCGATCCCCGCACGAGGGTGGCGCCGACCGGCACCCGCAGCCGCCCGTCCGCGTCGATGTCGGCGGTCCGGATGAGGATGGGCGAATCGAGGGTCTGGGCACCGCCCGCGTCGCGGCCGATCAGGGCCAGCGCCCCCGCGTAGTAGCCCCGCCCGACGCCGTCCCGCCCGAGGGGCTCGTACCGCTCGATCACCCGGCACGCGTTCTGCACCGGCGACCCGGTGACGGTCGCCGCGAACATGGTCTCCTTCAGGACCTCGCGCACATCCAGCGAGGACCGGCCCCGCAGCTCGTACTCGGTGTGCGCGAGGTGGGCCATCTCCTTGAGCCGCGGACCGATCACCACGCCCCCCATGTCACCAACCGTGCACATCATCTTGAGCTCCTCGTCGACGACCATCGAGAGCTCCTCGATCTCCTTGCCGTCGGCGAGGAAGCCGAGCAGGTCGTCCGCGGAGGGCCCCTCGGCCGGATAGCGGTACGTGCCGCTGATCGGGTTCATCACGACGGTTCCGCCCGACATCCGCACGTGCACCTCGGGGCTCGCGCCCACCAGCGTGCGCCCACCCGTCTCCCGTCCCCGCCCTTCCAAGGAAGGCCCTTCGGACCCTTGCTCATTTCCGGTGTGCACGACGAACGTCCAGTACGCGCCCCGCTCGCCGACCAGCAGCCGCCGGAACAGGGCCAGCGCGTCGGCCCGCCCGAACCCCGGGATCGCGCCCTCGTACGTACGCCGGATCACGAAGTTCGCGCCCTCGCCGCGCCCGATCTCCTCCTCCAGTACGCGCCCGACGATCTCCGCGTACTCCTCGTCGGTGACGTCGAAGCCCCCGCCCGTGACACGCACCTCGTGCGCCGGCAGCTCAGCCAGCGCCCGCTCCAGCGGCAGGACGTGCGTCTCCTCGGGGGTCAGCACCGCGAGTGGCGTGCCGTCGTCGCGGACGTCGAAGCCGCGCTCCCTGATCTGGCGGAAGGGAACGAGCGCGAGTCCCTCGTCGGGGAGGTCGGCGAGGCGGTCGCAGGTGCTGACCGGTCCGAGCAGCAGCTCGACGGTGTCGTGGTCGTGACCGGGGGTGCGGCGCCGCAGCAGGGCGAACGGACGGGGATCGTCCAGCAGGTCGAGCAGGTGCATCGGTCCTGTTCCTTCTCTCGGATTCTCGGATTCTCGGTTTCCCGAAAACTCGGAGAGGAACGGCCCGTGTCCGCAAACACCGAAGGCCGCCCCTCGGGCGGCCTTCGCGAAGTCTTGCGTACGCGCAGTCAGTGGGCCGCCGGATGAGCGGTCCACCACCAGTTCTGGGTCGAGTGCGCGAACATGCGCCGCACCTTACCCGACGTCAGGGGGCGGGCAACAGCGTGAACCGTCCACGCCCTGCGTTCCTACCGCTCGGTCACCGGCCATGGATGGCATGGCCCAGGAAGCCCGACCGAGGAGACAGCCATGTACGCAGCCCGTTCACCCCGGCCCCGCCGGGGCGGCGTCCGAACCCTCACCGTGTGTGCCGCCGCAGCGGCCCTCGCCGCCGGCCCGCTCGGCACCGCACGCGCCGCCGGGACCGACGACACCGTCAAGGTCACCTACCGCGGCCACGAGTTCACCGTCCCCGCCTCCTGGTCGATCGTGGACCTGGAGAAACATCCGGACGTCTGTGTCCGCTTCGACCGGCACGCCGTGTACCTCGGCACGCCCGGCGACCAGCAGCGGTGTCCGGCGGGGGCGAGGGGACGTACCGAGGCGTTCCTGGTCCAGCCGTCCGCCGTCAAGGGCCGCACCGCCAGCGAGAACCGCACGGCCCGCACGTTCCGGGTCACCGCCGACCGGATCGCCGTGACCGCCGCGTACGCGGAGGACCGCACGAGGATCCAGGACATCCTGCGCGACGCCGGCCTGCCGGCCGCCGCCGCGGGAACTGACGCGACCGCGGGCGCGCCCGCCGAGGCGCCGCTGCCCGCAGACGCGACGTCCTTCCGCGGCGAGGGCTTCGACGCCTGCACCGCGCCGGGCCAGACGGCCATGGACGCCTGGCGGGACGACTCCGACTACCGGGCCGTCGGCGTCTACATCGGCGGGATCAACCGCGCCTGCGTCCAGAGCAGACTCACCGCCGCCTGGCTGCGGACGCAGTACGCCAACGGCTGGCGGTTCATCCCGCTCTACGTCGGCCGCCAGCCCACCTCCGGCGGGAGCAGCTGCGCAGGCGGCTGCGAGGCGATCACCGATCCCGTGCGGCAGGGCACCGAGGCCGCCGACGACGCGGTCCAGCAGGCGACCACGCTGGGCTTCCCCAAGAGCACGGTGATCTACAGCGACCTGGAGCACTACACACCCGGCTCCACCGTCACCAGCCTGGTGCTGTCCTACCTCGACGCCTACACCGAGCGCGTGCACGCACTGGGCTACCGCTCCGGCGTCTACGGCAACACCTCGTCCCTGGTCACCGACCTCGTGGCCAACAAGAGCCGCGTCACCCTGCCCGACGTGCTCCACTTCGCCCACTGGAACGGCGAGTCGACGACCACCGACTCGACGATCCCCGCGAACCTGTGGGCCGACCACCAGCGCATCCACCAGTACAAGGGCGACACGACCGAGACGCACGGCGGCGTGACGATCTCCATCGACCGCGACCGGCTCGACGTGGACTAGGCCCTGCCCGTTCCGGGCGGCCGCGGTGACCTGCCATGCGGCCGCCCGGAGCGCGTCCCGATCGAGCGCGGTTCGTCTCAATTGATGGGCATGGGGAGGGACGCCCGACACGACCCCGTAATGTTGTCAGGGTGACCGTGAACGCTAAGCCCAGCGCAAGCGCTGGCAACACCTGGCGAGACCTGCCCGCGGCGCAGCAGCCCGAGTACCCCGATGCCGAGGCTCTGCGCGATGTGATCGCGGACCTCGAGTCGTATCCGCCGCTCGTCTTCGCGGGCGAGTGCGACCAGCTGCGCGCCCGGATGGCGTCCGTCGCCAAGGGAGAGGCGTTCCTTCTCCAGGGTGGCGACTGCGCCGAGGCCTTCGACGCGGTGTCGGCCGACCACATCCGCAACAAGCTCAAGACCCTGCTCCAGATGGGCGCCGTGCTCACGTACGCCGCCTCCGTGCCGGTCGTGAAGGTCGGCCGCATCGCCGGCCAGTACTCCAAGCCGCGCTCCAAGGGGACCGAGACCCGCGACGGCGTGACCCTGCCGACGTACCGCGGTGACTCGGTCAACGGCTTCGACTTCGACGAGAAGGCCCGCATCCCGGATCCCGAGCGCCTGAAGCGGATGTACAACGCCTCCGCCTCCACGCTCAACCTGGTGCGCGCCTTCACCACCGGCGGCTACGCCGACCTGCGCCAGGTGCACGCCTGGAACCAGGACTTCGTGAAGTCCTCCCCGTCCGGGCAGCGCTATGAGCAGCTGGCGCGGGAGATCGACAACGCGATGAACTTCATGCGGGCCTGCGGGACCGACCCGGAGGAGTTCAAGACCGTCGAGTTCTACGCCTCCCACGAGGCGCTGCTCCTCGACTACGAGGCAGCGCTGACCAGGGTCGACTCGCGTACGGGCCAGCTGTACGACGTCTCGGGCCACATGGTGTGGATCGGTGAGCGCACCCGGCAGCTGGACGGCGCGCACATCGAGTTCGCCTCGCGGATCCGCAACCCGATCGGCATCAAGCTCGGCCCGACGACGACGGCCGAGGAGGCACTCCAGTACATCGACCGCCTCGACCCGGACCGCGAGCCCGGCCGGCTGACCTTCATCGTGCGGATGGGCGCCGACAAGGTCCGCGACAAGCTCCCCGAGCTGGTCGAGAAGGTCACGGCCTCGGGCGCGGTGGTGGCCTGGGTGACCGACCCGATGCACGGCAACACCTTCGAGGCGGCCTCCGGTCACAAGACCCGCCGCTTCGACGACGTGCTCGACGAGGTCAAGGGCTTCTTCGAGGTCCACAAGGGTCTGGGCACGCACCCGGGCGGCATCCACGTCGAGCTCACCGGTGACGACGTCACCGAGTGCGTGGGCGGCGGCGACGAGATCTTCGTCGACGACCTCCACCAGCGCTACGAGACGGCCTGCGACCCGCGTCTGAACCGCAGCCAGTCCCTCGACCTGGCCTTCCTGGTCGCGGAGATGTACAGGGACCAGTGACGGGTTCGCCTGTTACACCTGAGTGAAGTGGGGCGCGGATCACATACGATCCGCGCCCCCTCCCACTTTTGTGGTTCCTGAGTGATGGGTAAGGTTAGGTTAGCCTCACCGATTAACGGGATGGCACCAGACTTCAACCCCGCCGGGAGGTGAACCGCGTGTACGTATGCAGTTGCTTCGGGGTCACCGAACAGCAGGTCAAGCAGCACGCGGAGAACGGCGCCTGCACGCCCCGCCAGATAGCCTCCGCCTCCAAGGCGGGCACGGACTGCGGCTCCTGCGTCCGTAGCATCCAGGCGATCCTCGGCCGTGGCAGCTGCCCCCGCCGTGAGCTGGCCGAACAGGGCAAGCCGGTACTGGCCGAGCTGTCCCCGGCGCAGCGACTGGAAGAAGCCGCCTAACTCTCCGGCTGCTCGATCACCTGGGCGATGTAGAGCGCCTCGCCGAGCTTCTCCACCAGCTCCAGCTGGGTGTCCAGGTAGTCGATGTGGTGCTCCTCGTCCTCGAGGATCGACTCGAAGATGTTCGCGGACGTGATGTCGCCCTTGTTGCGCATCACCTCGATCCCACGCTTGAGGCGGTCGATCGCCTCGACCTCCACCTGCCGGTCGGCCTGGAACATCTCGGTGACGGTCTGCCCCACCCGGACGTGGAAGAGCCGCTGGTAGTTCGGCAGGCCGTCCAGGAAGAGGATCCGGTCGGTGAGCACCTCCGCGTGCTTCATCTCGTCGAAGGACTCGTGGCGCGTGTACTTCGCGAGCTTCGTCCAGCCGAAGTTCTCCTGCATCTTCGCGTGCAGGAAGTACTGGTTGATCGCGGTCAGCTCACCGGTCAGCTGCTCGTTGAGGAATTCGATGACCTCGGGGTCGCCCTGCATCGCAGAGGCTCCTTCCAAGCGGGGGACTGGGCAGATTGCGCCGCATCCTTGCATCGGCGTCCCGGGTCGTCCAGTAAGTGCACGCTTAGTAGGAGTTGCCCGATTCCGTACTGGGCTGGTCATGTGCACTGTCCCCGGTCTGTCAGGATGGAGTCATGGGTCAGCCGGTGGGACGTGGAACGGGAGCAGCAGCACAGTCGGAGCTTCCGCCGGGGCAGCGACTGCAGCGCGGCTGGCCGGTCACGCACTACGGTCCCGTACCCAAGTTCCGTCCCGAACGCTGGGAGTTCAGGGTCTTCGGCGCCACCGCCGACGGTGAGAAGCACTGCTGGACCCACGAGGAGTTCACGGCCCTGCCGTACACCTCGGTCGTGGCCGATCTGCACTGCGTCACGAAGTTCAGCATGATCGGGGCCGAATGGGGCGGTATCCCGGCGCGCACGATCCTGGAGATCGCCCCGCCCGCGCCCACCGTCACCCATGTCATGGTCTGGGCGGAGTACGGCTTCAGCTCGAATCTGCGCCTCGACGACTTCGCCTCCGACCGCACGATCTTCGCCACCCACAAGGACGGCGAACTCCTCACCGCCGAGCACGGCTTCCCGCTCCGCCTCGTCGTCCCCCACCTCTACGCCTGGAAGGGCCCCAAGTGGGTGCGTGGCGTCGAGTACATGACGGCCGACCGCCGCGGCTTCTGGGAGGAGCGCGGCTACCACAACATCGGCGACCCCTGGCGCGAACAGCGCTACTCCTACCAGGAGGAGCCCGGGGACGGCCCCGAGCTCTGACCCGGCCAGCCTCCTGAGGCGGCCTCAGCCGTCCCTGAGCTTCTTCAGGCGCTCCACGTCCGCCGCGTGCCCCTCCTTCCCGCCCGGCGTCTCGATGATCAGGGGTACGCCCTCAGTGGCGGGGTGGGTCATCAGCGCGCGGAACGGGTCCTCGCCGATGTGACCGGAGCCGATGTTCTCGTGGCGGTCCTTGTGGGCGCCGACCACGTCCTTGGAGTCGTTGGCGTGGATCAGCTTGAGCCGGCCCGCGCCGACCGTGTCCACCAGCAGGTCGAGCGTCTGGTGCATGCCGCTCGGCCCGGTCAGGTCGTGCCCCGCCGCGTAGATGTGGCAGGTGTCGAGGCACACGCCCAGCTTCGGATGGGCGTCCAGCGCCTCGAAGTACGGCCCGAAGTCCCAGGTGCGCGAGCAGAGCGAGGCGCCCTGGCCCGCGGTCGACTCCAGGAGCAGATACGGGTCGTCGTCATGCGTCAGCTCGTCCAGCAGGGGCAGCAGATGCTCACGCACCTGCTTCAGGGCGACGGACCGCTCCCGGCCCCCGGTGGCGCTCCCCGTGTGCACGACCACGCCGAGCGCCCCGATCTCCCGGCCCCGCCGCAGCGAGTGCCGCAGCGATTCCACGGACTTCTCGACCGTCGCCTCGGTGTGCGAGCCGAAGTTGATCAGATAGGGCGCGTGGACGTACGCGGGTATCGACTCGGCGGCACAGGCCGCCCGGAACTCCTCGTCCTGGCGGGGGCTGCCGACGGGCGTCGCCCAGCCGCGCGGGTTGGCGACGAAGACCTGGACGGCCTCGGCGCCCATCTCGCGTGCGTAGGTCAGGCCGACGGAGCTGAGGCCGCCGGCCACGGGGACATGGCCGCCGACGGGGTTGCGGAGCTGCTTGCTGGTCACGCTCTTCAGGGTGTCACGCGCTCCGGGACGGCCCGGCGGCGGACCTCACTGCCGAGGTCCCAGCAATTTGCCGTGGTCTCGGCGCCGCTTGTGGTCTCAGCGGATCACGATGGAGATCGTCGACCCCTTGGGCGCGGTCTTGCCGCCCTCCACCGACTGGCTCTTGACGTGGTCACCGAAGAGCCCGAGCAGCCCGCGGTCCTCGTCGACCTGGAACCCGGCGTCCTCCAGCGTCTGCTTCGCGTCGTCCACGCTGTCGCCCACCACATCCGGCACCGAGACCATCTCGGGGCCCTTGGAGACGGTCAGCGTGACGGTGTCGCCGCCTGCGACCTGGCTGCCCGCCTTCGGCGACTGCTGGGCGATCTGGCCCTGGTCGAACTCCGAGTTGACCTGCTGGGTGGCGATCTTCACCTTCAGGCCCGCCTGCTCGAGCTCCGAGGTGGCGTCCGCGACGGACGCGCCCGTGACGTCCGCGACCTCCACCGGGCTGCCCTTGCTGACGGTGAGGGCGATGGCCGAACCGGCGTGCCGCTCCGTGCCCGCGCCCGGATCCGAACTGATCAGGAAGCCCTTGGGAACGTCCTGGTCGAACTCCCGGGTGACCATGCCCGCGGCGAGCCCGTCCCCCTTCAGGACCTCCCGCGCCTTGAACAGCGCGAGTCCCGTCAGGTCGGGCACCTTCACCGTCTCCGGGCCGTTCGAGATGGTCAGCGTCACGGAGTCGTTGTCCCGGATGCGGGCGCCGGGCGCCGGGTCGCTGCTGATGACGGTGCCGCGCTTCACGGTGTCGCTGTAGGCGTGCTTGACCTGCCCGACGTCGAGACCGGCCTGCTCGATGCGCGCCGTGGCCTGCGCCTCGGTCTTTGCCAGCAGCAGCGGGACCTTCGTGAACTGGCCGGAATTGATGTACCAGACGCCCGCGCCGAGCCCGAGCACCAGCACGACCGCGGCGATGATCGCGAACATTCCGCGCCGGGGCCGTGAGCCGCTCCGCGGGGGAGCGGGCGGTCCGGACTCGAATCGGCTGGTCTGCTCGAACCGACTGGTCCGGTTCACCGGGTCGCCGGCGTCGCCGTCGTCCTCGTTCACCGGCAGCAGGCGGGGCACGGAGAGCGAGCGCGGGATCACGCTCGTACGGTCGCCCGCGTTGTCGTGCCCCACGGCGAGCGCCTGCGGGGGTATGGCGTCGAGCTGTTCGGCGGTGAGGCCGGCCCGCGCCTGGAGGACCTGGCCGAGCAGCGCCACCGCGTCGTGCGGGCGCACCTCGGGGTTGCGGGCGGTCGCCGAGGCGACCAGCTCGTCCAGGACGTAGGGCATCGAGGGCACGGCGGCCGAGGGCGGCGGCACATCCGCGTGCAGGTGCTGGTAGAGCACCTGGGCGGGGGAGTCCCCTGAGTGCGGCTTGCCGCCGGTGAGCATCTCGTAGAGGACGACCCCGCAGGCGTAGACGTCGACGCGGGTGTCCGCGGTGCCGTTCTCGATCTGCTCGGGGGCGAGGTACGACACGGTGCCAAGGACGGCCCCTGTCGTGTTCGTGACGGTGTCCACGGCTCGGACGAGGCCGAAGTCGGCCACCTTGACCCGGCCGTCGTCCCCTATCAGGACGTTCTCCGGCTTCATGTCGCGGTGCACGAACCCGGCGCGGTGCGCGGCGCCGAGCGCGGCGAGCACCGGCTCCAGGACGTCCAGGGCTGCCCGCGGCTGCAGCGCCCCGCGCTCGCGCAGCACGTCACGCAGGGTGCAGCCGGCGACGTACTCCATGGCCAGATAGACGTACGACCCGTCCGCGCCCTGGTCGAAGACCTGCACCACGTTGGGGTGCGCGAGCCGGGCCACCGACTTGGCCTCCCGGATGAACCGCTCGACGAACGAGCCGTCGGCGGCCAGCGTCGGGTGCATCACCTTGAGCGCGAGTACGCGGTCGAGGCGGGTGTCCAGGGCCCGGTAGACCGTGGCCATCCCGCCGACTGCGATCCGTGCGTCGACGCGGTAGCGGCCGTCGAGCACTTGCCCGACAAGCGGGTCCTGAAGGGTCGTATCCACGCAGGCGAGTCTACGAGCCGCCACTGTCACCCCCACCCTTCCGGCCAATTCCGGAGCGGGACTGCAGCCGACCTGTGACGGATCTCGCACGCTTGATCGATCCGGTCCACATGCCGTGCACAGGGAAGGTAAGGCAGCCTGCCCCGCCACCCCCCAGCCGCCAACGGCACCCCGCCCCCCACAGGCGACGCACACTTTCCAGCCGACTGGAAACGGGCGGTGCGCGGGCGGGAGAAAAAACACAGACGCCAGGTACCTAGAAAGCGGGCCGCTCAGGATCCAACCGCGCCAGCCCCTCCGCAGGAGACGACGCGGAGGCGAAGTGCCGCCGAGGAATCCGCCCCGCACGCCACGCGAGCCGCCCGGCTTCCACCGCGTGCTTCATACCCTCGGCCATCAGCACCGGCTCCTGGGCCCGGGTCACGGCCGACGCCAGCATGACGCCCGCACACCCCAGCTCCATCGCGAACGCCGCATCCGACGCCGTACCGGCCCCCGCGTCCAGAATCACCGGCACACGCGCGTGCTCCACGATCAGCTGGAAGTTGTGCGGGTTGCGGATGCCGAGACCGGACCCGATGGGCGACCCGAGCGGCATGACCGCCGCGCACCCCACGTCCTCCAGCTTCCGCGCGAGCACGGGATCGTCGTTGGTGTACGGCAGCACGGTGAACCCGTCGTCGACCAGCGTCTCGGCGGCGTCCAGCAACTCGATCGGATCCGGCAGCAGGGTCCGCTCGTCGGCGATGACCTCCAGCTTGACCAGCTCCGTACCGAGCGCCTCCCGCGCGAGCCGCGCGGTCAGCACGGCCTCGCCCGCGGTGAAACACCCCGCCGTGTTCGGCAGCACCCGGATGCCCAGCTTGTCGAGCACGGACAGCACCGAGCCGTGCGCCGCGGGATTCACCCGCCGCATCGCGACCGTCGTCAGCTCCGTGCCGGACGCCACGAGCGACCGCTCCAGGACGTCGAGGCTGGGCGCACCCCCCGTCCCCATGATCAGCCGGGACGAGAAGGACGTACCTCCGAGGACAAACGGATCGTCGGCCATGGTTCAGCCTCCTTGGACTGCGGTGAGGACTTCGACGCGGTCTCCCTCGGAGAGGGCCGTGGACGACCACTGCGTGCGCGGGACGACGGTTTCGTTGAGCGCGGCGGCGACGCCGGACGGCGCGACGGTGAGGGTGGCGACGAGCGCGTCGAGGGCCGTGTCGGCGGCGACGAGCCGTCGCTCTCCGTTGACGAAGATGTTCATACGGTCTGCTCCGTGAGTGCGGCGCTGAAGCGCCCGGGGGTGAAGGGGCGGGCCTCTTCCGGGAGCTCGCCGGTGGTCAGGGCGTGCGCCATGGCGTCCCCGGTGACGGGCGTGAGCAGCACGCCGTTGCGGTAGTGCCCGGTGGCCAGCAGCAGCCCGTCGAGCGCGGTCGGGCCGAGCAGCGGCGCGTTGTCGGGCGACCCGGGCCGCAGGCCCGCGCGCGTCTCGGTGAGCGGCAGCTCGGTGATCCCGGGCACCAGCTCGTGGGCGTCGCGCAGCAGCTCGTAGACCCCGCCCGCGGTCACCGTCGTGTCCCAGCCCAGCTCCTCGCTGGTGGCGCCCACGACGAGCTCACCGTTCTCCCGCGGCACCAGGTAGACCTGGCTGCCGCGGACCACGGCCCGCACGGTCCGGCTCAGGAACGGCGCGTACCGCTTCGGCACGGTCAGCCGCAGCACCTGACCCTTCACGGGCCGTACGGGCGGCAGTACGTCGGCAGGCACGCCCGGGAGCTTTCCGCTGAGGCTCCCGGCGGCGAGCACCACCTGTCCCGCCGCCAGCCGTTCACCGCCCGTCGTGACGACCCCGGCGGCCCGGTCCCGTACGACGGTCAAGCGCTCCGCCCACGTCCGGTGGAACTCCACTCCGGCTCGCTCACACGCCGTGACCAGGGCCTTCGCGAGCCGGCGCGGGTCGATCTGGTGGTCGCCGTCGACCCGCAGCCCGCCGCGCACGCCCGGCGCGAGCATGGGCTCCAGACGGCGGCACTCCCGGCCGCTGAGCCACTCCGATTCGAGCCCCGAGCGGTGTTGCAAGGCGTGCAGTTCGCGCAGGTGAGCCCGGTCGTCGGCGTCCAGCGCGACGGCCAGCGTGCCGCACCGGCGGTAGCCGAGGTCCTGGCCGCTCGCCTCGGTGAGTTCGGCGGCGAAGTCGGGATAGCGGCGCGCGGAGGCGAGGTTCAGGCCCAGCAGGGTCTGCTCGCCGTAGTGCAGCTCGGTGACGGCGGCGAGCATTCCGGCGGCCACCCGTGCCGCCCCGCCGCCCGGCTCGGGGTCCACGACCGCGACGGTGAACCCGCGCTGCGCGGCCCGCCAGGCGGTCACCAGACCGATGATCCCGCCCCCGATGACGAGGACGTCTGACGCACGTGCGTCCGATGACGGCGCATCCGAGGAACGTGCAGGTGTACGCGTAGGCGACATGGGCGTCCAGCCCCTCCCTTCGCCGGCATGACCCGGATCAGGTTCGTACGGTCGGAGGCCGCCAGCCTCCCTCTCAGCCCGGTGCGTCCGGGCTCCCGCGAGTGCTTTACGTTGGCCACCCTAGCCGCTGCCGTATGTCTCAGTAAGGGAGCCTCCGCCCATGGCCCGTACGCTCGACGGCCTGGTCCTCGCCCCGGTCGCCGACCAGGCCCCCGGGCAGGTCGGTACGCGCACCCGGTTCACGTACCACGAGAAGGACGGCGAGATCTGGGCCGAGTACGCGGGCGGGGACGTCGTACGCGGTCACCTCGTGGGGACGCGGGAGGGCGACCGCCTCGACTTCCGTTACGTGCAGCTGAAGCACGACGGCAGCACCTCGTCGGGCCACTGCGTGTCCGTGGTCGTGGAGCTGCCCGACGGACGGTTGCGCCTGGAGGAGACCTGGGAGTGGGAGTCCCAGGACGGAAGCGGTACGAGCGTTGTGGAACAGGTCACTGCGCACGTCCCCTGACTGACAGATTGTCAGTTGTCTATGGTGATCAGGTGAGCGAGCAGACGCGGGCACAGGTGCGTACGGCACGGCGGGTCGTCATCGTGGGCGCGGGCATGGCCGGCGTACAGACGGCGGTCGCCCTGCGGGAACAGGGATTCACCGGGAATGTGACGCTGATCGGCGCCGAGCCGCACCAGCCGTACGACCGGCCACCCCTGTCCAAGGCGGTGCTGCTCGGCAAGGCCGAGGGCTCCGCCTTCGACATCGACTTCGAGGCGCTGGACATCGAACTGCGGCTCGGCTGCGAGGCGCTGGGCGTGCGCCCCGCGGACCATGAGCTGGACACCGAGGCAGGACCGGTGCCCTACGACGTCCTGGTCCTCGCGACCGGCGCGGAACCGATCCAGCTGCCGGGCGCCGAGGGCGTTCCCGGCGTCCATCTGCTGCGGACCCTGGACGACGCCGAGCGGCTGCGCCCCGTGCTCGCCCAGCAGCACGACATCGTGGTCGTCGGGGCGGGCTGGATCGGTGCGGAGTTCGCGACGGCGGCACGTGAGGCCGGGTGCGCGGTCACGGTCGTCGAGGCCGCCGACCGGCCGCTGGCCGGCGCGCTGCCCGCGGAGGTGGCCGCGCCGATGACCGCCTGGTACGCGGACAGCGGGGCGTCGCTGCGCACCCACGCGCGTGTGGAGCGCGTCGAGCCCGGCGCGGTGATCCTTGACGACGGCACGAGGGTGCCGGCGGGCGCCGTGGTCGTCGGCATCGGCGCGCGCCCCGCCACCGCCTGGCTGGCCGGCTCCGGCATCGAGCTCGGTGCCCACCGCGAAGTGGTCGCCGACAACCACCTGCGTACCTCCGTGCCGGACGTCTACGCGGTCGGCGACTGCGCCTCCTTCCCGTCGGGCCGCTACGAGCAGCGCCTCCTCGTCCACCACTGGGACAACGCCCTCCAGGCGCCGCGCACGGTCGCGGCGAACATCATCGGCGAGGCCCCGGCGGCCTACGACCCGGTCCCGTACTTCTGGTCCGAGCAGTTCGGCCGCTTCGTCCAGTACGTCGGCCATCACACCCCCGCCGATACGACCATCTGGCGGGGCGACCCGTCGGGCGCGGCCTGGACGGTGTGCTGGCTCCGCGAGAGCCGCCTCATCGCCCTGCTGGCCGTGGGGCGTCCCCGTGACCTGGCCCAGGGCCGCCGCCTCATCGAGGCGGGCATGCCCATGCATCCGGACGTCCTGGCCGACCCTTCCCGCCCTCTGAAGGACGCCACGGCATGACCGCCCGGTCTGCGTCGCCCGGACGGCGGTCCGGGGGGCGCTCGGGTACCGAGTGTCAGTCCGGGATGGCAGGCTTGTCCCGTGACCGAGATTGACGCAAAGATCGATGCTCTCGTCCCCGCCTGGCTCACCCTCCCCGACATCGCCGAACAGCTCGGCGTCGAGGTGACCCGCGTCCGGCAGTTGGTCAAGGAGGGCCAGCTGATCGCCGTACGCCGTGGTGACAACCGCGCGCTGCACGTCCCCGCCGCCTTCATCGACGGGAACGAGCAGAAGGTCGTCAAGGGCCTGACCGGCACCTTGACGCTCCTGCGGGACGACGGCTTCTCCGACGAAGAGATGCTCGAGTGGCTCTTCACCCCCGACCCGAGCCTGCCCGGCACCCCCGCGCAGGCTCTGAGCGAGAATCGCGGCACGGAGGTGAAGCGCCGCGCCCAGGCGCTCGCCGTCTGATTCGACCGACCCTCCGGCGTACGGACCACGGCCGGCCCCGGACCACCCCGGCCGCCGCGGTCCGTACGCACCGCACCACGTCCGTAGGGTGCGTACGACATCCGTACGCACCGCACCACGGGGGACACACGCATGCCCGAGAACGCCGCCCGCACCCGCCTCGCCGACGCCCGCGTCTATCTCTGCACGGACGCCCGCAGGCGTCAGGGGGACCTCGCCGACTTCCTGGACGCGGTCCTGACCGGCGGCGTCGACATCGTGCAGCTGCGCGACAAGGGCATGGAGGCCGCCGAGGAACTGGAGCACCTCCAGGTCTTCGCGGACGCCTGCGCCCGCCACGGCAAGCTCCTCGCGGTCAACGACCGGGCAGACGTCGCCCACGCCATCGGCGCCGACGTACTCCACCTGGGCCAGGGTGACCTGCCGGTCCCCGCCGCCCGCGCGATCCTCGGCGACGAGGTCCTGATCGGCCGCTCCACGCACGCCGAGTCCGAGGCCGCGGCGGCCGCCGCCCAGGACGGCGTGGACTACTTCTGCACGGGTCCCTGCTGGCCCACCCCCACCAAGCCCGGCCGCCACGCCCCAGGCCTCGGCCTGGTCCGTTACACGGCCTCGCTCGTCACCGACCGCCCCTGGTTCGCCATCGGCGGCATCGACCTCGGCAACCTCGACGAGGTCCTGGAGGCGGGCGCCCGCCGCGTCGTCGTCGTACGGGCGATCACCGAGGCGGCGGATCCCGGCGCGGCGGCGGGAGAATTCGCGAAGCGGCTGCGTCAGGCGTAAGGGGCGGCCGCGTCAGGTACAGGCCGTGCCCACGGGCGCGTCGATGGTCGATGACGATCGGACCGGTTGTCCCAACAGGTGTCCGAGGGGTGGACAAGAAGTCGACAAATCGGACAATTGACGTCGGTTCGGTTGGGAGACCGCCGCCCCCTGACTAACCTGCGGGTATGGCCCTCGGATCTGCTTCCACCAGGACTGATCGCGCACGCACCGTGCGTGACATGCTCGCCACCGGCAAGGCGACGTACTCGTTCGAGTTCTCCGCGCCGAAAACCCCCAAGGGCGAGCGGAACCTGTGGAACGCGCTGCGTCGCGTCGAGGCCGTCGCCCCCGACTTCGTCTCTGTCACCTACGGTGCCGGTGGCTCGACGCGCGCGGGCACGGTCAAGGAGACCGAGCAGATCGTCGCCGACACGACGCTCACCCCGGTCGCCCACCTCACCGCGGTCAACCACTCCATCGCCGAACTGCGCAACATCATCGGCCAGTACGCCGACGCCGGCATCCGGAACATGCTCGCGGTCCGCGGCGACCCGCCCGGCGACCCGATGGGCGAGTGGGTCTCGCACCCCCAGGGCCTGACCTACGCCGCCGAACTCGTCCGTCTCATCAAGGAGTCCGGCGACTTCTGTGTCGGCGTCGCCGCCTTCCCCGAGATGCACCCCCGCTCCGCGGACTGGGACATGGACGTCGCGCACTTCGTCGACAAGTGCCGGGCCGGCGCGGACTACGCGATCACCCAGATGTTCTTCCAGCCCGAGTCGTATCTTCGCCTGCGTGACCGGGTGGTGGCGGCCGGCTGTACGACACCGGTCATCCCGGAAGTCATGCCGGTGACGAGTGTGAAGATGCTGGAACGACTTCCGAAGCTCAGCAACGCTTCGTTCCCGGACGTCCTGAAAGAGCGGATCCTCACAGCCAAAGACGATCCGGCGGCTGTACGCTCCATTGGGATCGAGTTCGCGACGGAGTTCTGCGCGAGGCTGCAGGACGAGGGAGTCCCCGGACTTCACTTCATCACGCTCAACAACTCCACGGCGACGCTGGAAATCTACGAGAATCTGGGCCTGCACCACCCGCAGCAGGCCTAGACCGGTCGCACCCACGTACGACACACTGCGTAGCGGCCACTGGGAGAGGGGCGTACATGGGCTGGACGGTCCTCTATATCGCTTTCGGCATCGTCGCGCTGTGGCTGCTCGGCGAGGTCCTGCTGCAGTACAAGGCGCGGTTGCGCTGGCGCCTGCTCGCGTTCGTGGGCTTCCTCGGTGTCGTCTTCGGCGTACTGATCCCCTCCGTGGTCGTCATCGGGCTCGGCGCGGCGGCCTTCGCGGTCGGCCAGACGTACGTCACCCTGTCGTTCCGCCGCGGTTTCGCGGAAGGCTGGGCCGTGGGCAACCGGCAGGCTGCCGACAGCGGCGTCGGCAAGGGCTTCGGCAAGAGCAAGCGACGCCGCGGCGAGGACCACCAGGACCCGGCGCTGGAGGTCTCCGACCTCGAAACAGCCGAGGGAGCCGAGGCCGGGGCCGAAGGACCGGCCCGAGGCGCGGCGTATCCCCAGGGCGACGACTTCACCCGCGAGGACGACGTGTTCTCGCCCGCGCACTCCGACCGGTTCATGCCGCCCGGCTCCGGCGACCTGACGGCCGCCGAGGCCACCGCCGTGTACGAGCCCCAGCCCCTGCCCGACGACACCGGCTCCTACGGCGTCTACAGCGCCACGGCCTACGCGGCCGCCAACGACCAGTCCTACGCCGCCGCGGCCCAGTCCCAGGACCAGCAGGCCTACGCGTACGACGGCTACTCGACCGGGTACGACCAGCAGCAGTACGGCTACGACAACAGCCAGCAGCAGTACGCGGCCTACTCCGACCCGTACATCGGCACGCAGACCTACAGCGGCGCCTCGTACGACACGACCTACGGTGGCGGCGACCAGCAGTACACGCAGCAGCAGGGCTACGACAACGGCCAGCAGCAGTACGCCACCGGCGGCTACGCCGGCGAGACCCCGGCCGGCGGCGTCTGGGTCCCGCAGCAGCGCAACACCGACGACCCCTACGGCGGCGAACTCCCGCCGGAGCAGCCCTACCCGTACCAGGGCAACGGCAACGCCAACGGCGCCGGGTACGACGAGCAGTACCGGTACTGAAGGCCGGCCCCTTCGGGCGGCCTTCGGCGCGCCGGTGCGCTCACTGAGAGCCCCGGAACTGCGGTCCCTCCACGATCAGTCCGGACACCAGGGCGCCTGACATGCCCGCGTGCGGGAGGCCGCCGCCCGGGTGGGCCCAGCCGCCGACCACGAACAGCCCCGGCATACGGGTGGTGTTCGACGCGTGCAGCAGCCGTCCGTCCGCCGCGGCGAGCGCCGGTGCGGGGACGGCGCCGCCGTCCGCGCCGGTCTCCTCCGCGACGTCCCACGGGGTGCGGACCTCCTGCCAGAGGATGCGGTCGCGCAGATCCGGTATCGCACGCTCGGCACGGGCGACCAGATTTTCGGCCTGGATGGCGAACACATCACGCGCAGCCCAGTCCGGGGCATCGCTGTACGCGGGCACTGTGGCGGTCAAGGTGACCGCTTCGTGGTCGCCGTCCGGTGCCAGGCCGGCGTCTCCCGGTCTGAGCACAGTGACCGTGGGCTGCGCCGAACCCACCGGGGCGTTGCTGTCATCGAACAAGCCCTCCAACTCCTCCGCCCGGTCCGCCGCGTGCACCACCGTGCGGTGTGCCACCCCCTCGGGACGCCCTCCGCGCAGCGCCAGGAGCACGGTCAGCCTGCTCGGCGCCCCGCGCTGCGGCGCGACCTCGTCACCGCCCCGTAGCGCCGTCCCGGGGACCAGGGCGTCGAGCGCTCCGGGCGCGACACCGGCGACCACGAAGTCGGCGTCCGCGACCTCGCCGTCGGCCAGCTCCACACCCGTCGCCCGGCCGTCCTTCTCGACGATCCGCGCGACCGGGGCCTCGAAGCGGAACTCCACCCTGCGGGCCACGCACCGCTCGTACACCGCGCGCGCCAACTCCCGTATGCCGCCGCGCACATACCAGGTGCCGAAGGCGTGCTCCATGTACGGCAGTACCGCCGCGCTCGCCGGGGTGACGCGCGGATCGAGCCCGTGGGCGAGGGCGTGGCTCTCCAGCAGGGCCGTGAGGCGCGGGTCGCGCAACTCCCAGGCGGCGACCTCGGCGAGGGTCGTGGCGCGGCGGGTGCGCAGCAGCTTCTTGTGCGGCACCGACGGGTAGGGCTCGCGTTCGGCGAGCACCGACCAGTGCGGCCACAGCGGCTCCTCCAGGAGCGGCCTGCGGGTGCGGTCCCAGGCCTCGCGTGCCCGCACCAGGAAGTCGCCCCACCGTGCGCCCGCGCCCGCCCCGAGGGCCTCGTCGAGGGCGGTGACGACGCCCGCGCGCGAGGCGTTCGGCAGACCGACCTCCGTGCCCTCGGCGAAGACATGGCGCGAGGACGGGTCCACCTGGACCAGCTCGACGCACGTCTCCAGAGGCTCCTTGCCCGTCTTGACGAACAGATCGCGGTAGACCGCGGGCAGTGGGAGCAGTCCCGGGCCCGTGTCGAACACGAAGCCGTCGCGCTCGAAGCGGCGCACCGCCCCGCCGTACGTCGCCCCGCGCTCGTACACCACCACCCGGTGGCCCGCGACGGCCAGCCGGGCGGCGGCCGCCATCGCGCCCATCCCAGCGCCGATCACCGCAATCCGTCCCATGCCAGCGACTTTATCGGCCGCCACTGACAACCCGGTCCGCGGTCTCAGTCGGGTGGCTGTCCCACCCGCTCGGCCAGGCGTTTCTCCTCCCGGCGCTGGGCCCTGCGGCGCAGGAACCGGCGGATCCGTGAGATCAGGAAGAAGAGCGCCAGCAGGCCCGCGAGCAGCAGCACGCCCGCGATGATCGCCGCGGCCTCGGGGTGGAACATCGCGAAGGTCAGGATCCCGGCGACCCCGAGATCCTCGGCGGTGCTCATGACGAAGTTGCTGAACGGCTCCGGCGAGGTGTTGATCGCCATCCGCGTCCCGGCCTTGACCGTGTGGCTCGCCAACGCCGTCGAACCGCCGATCGCGCCCGCCGCCAGATCGGAGAGCGAACCGCTCTGCCCGGCGAGCAGGGCCCCCACCCATGCCCCCGCCGCCGGGCGGATCACGGTGTGCACCGAGTCCCACACCGAGTCCACATACGGGATCTTGTCGGCGACCGCCTCGCACAGGAAGAGAACGCCCGCTGTGATCAGGATCTCAGGGCGCTGAAGGGACTCCGGGACGTCGTCGCTCAGACCGGTCGCTCCGAAGATGCCGAGGAGCAGCACCACCGCGTACGCGTTGATGCCGCTGGCCCAGCCGCTGGTGAAGACCAGGGGGAGTACGGACACGGACGCGATCGTAACCAGTTGACGACGGTGCGTCCTGGGCATGAGTGCGTACGACTGAGTATCCGTACCTAGTGAGTGAGATGAGTACGCGCGCGGATGGGGCCCGACCTGCGCGAAAGAGAGAGTGGAGACACGGAAAGGGGCGCGGCTCCGGTACCGCCGACACGGGGCGGCGGAACGGTCCTCGCGCCCTTGGCCGCTCCTTCCGTCGACTCCGTCGGCGGGAGCGAGGCACGGGGGAACCCGGGGGACGACCGAACGGGGGCCCAACGGGGAGTACGGGGGAGCACGGCGAAGCGGGGGGGGGGGGGGGGGGGGGGGGGGGGGGGGGCCCCCGCCCCCCCCCCCCCCCCCCCCCCCCCCCCCCCCCCCCCCCCCCCCCCCCC
>NZ_JBIWFN010000001.1:754524-1025952 GCF_044763085.1 Streptomyces sp. NPDC096311 | reverse complement strand
TTGACCTACGACGACACTCACGACTCGGCGGCACCCTGCACAAGTACGCCCACGCGTCCTGACCAACATGGATGAGGTATTCGACAAGGGCAGGGTCAGCGGGTCAGCGGGTCAGCGGGTCAGCGGGTCAGCGGGTCAGCGGGTCAGCGGCAGGGTGCCGGGGAGGTGCCCAAGGCTTTTGAGACTTTCGCCGCGGCCACGTTCTTCGGCTCAAGTCCCAAGCGAAACTGCGGCTTTGGGCAAGGCTCGCCCCTGCCCTGGTATGGAGAAGGTGCAGGTCACCAGATGTTCACCGCCTGCGTCTACCCGCATAGACCCTGCCGGTGCTGTCATTCCGTCAGCCGCCCGGCACCTCGCCTCCGGGCTAAAAACGGGAGACCGCCACATGCGACCTCTGCACCACGTCACCGCCACCACCACCGCCCTCGGCATGGCCGCCGCCGGCCTCATCATCGCTGCGACCGGTACCGCGCACGCCTCCACCTGTTCCCGGTCCTACCTACCGCTGCCCGACTCCTCCTGCACACCCGGCTCCTACACCCCAACGTCACCCAGTCGAACATAGGCAGCACCATCTGCGTGTCCGGCTGGACCGCCACCGTCCGGCCCCCCACGTCCTACACCAACCCTCTCACGGCGCAGGGCATCATCGACTACGGGTACTCCGACACCACCATGTCGGACTACGAGGAGGACCACCTCGTGCCGCTGGAACTCAGCGGTGCACCCCGCGACCCCGGCAACCTGTGGCCCGAGCCGCACTACGGCACGAAGACCGCCTACACCAAGGACGGCACCGAGACGAAACTGAAGAACGCCGTCTGCAACGGCACCATCACCCTGTCCGCCGCCCGCAGCGCCATCAAAAACAACTGGACCACCGCACTTCAGGTCACCGGCATCGGCTGACCTCCAGTGAGGCCGTAGGCCGCGCCGCGTGATGGGATCCAGAGGGGGACCATCTGCGCCCATGCGGCACAGGGGCCCTGCAGTTCTCTCCCAGGAGCGCAGCGCGAGCAGCCAGGGTCCAGGAGGCCGCGCCCATCACCGTCACCCTCGCCCGCTGACCCCCGCACCGCGCGCAGTTGCTCCGGCTGCCAACGGCAGGCCGTCGCCAGCCGGAGATCCCTCGCCCCCCGCCCCGGACGGGCTGTGCACGACGCCGTACTCGCGGCCGAAGCGGTTGGCCTCCGCGGCCGAGCCCGTCATCCGGTGCAGCCACAACCCATACGCCACGGACTTCATCTGCTCTGGCGTCAGATACAGCCGCCACCGCTTGATCCCGTGGTCGCACGAGGCCGCCCTGACCTGCTCAGCCAGCCCATCAGCGCGCGCCACCAGGAGCCGGCCGGTGAGGCCGACAAACACCCGCAGCGCCGCCATCTGCGACGGAATCAGCTCCACCAGCTGCCGGTCCGGGTCTGCATTGCTGACAGAGGGTTCGGCCCGGGGACGGGACTGGCCGTAGGCGAGGGTGTCGTGGCCGTAGAGGGTCAGCCGGATCCCGCCCTGTGAAAGGCCGTCATCGGGCCAGCGCGTCCATCGCCGACCAGAAATGGTCACCGCAGCCGCAGAGCGAGATGTTCGCCATGAAGGATCCGCTGTTGTCGGAGAGGAAGTCGTCGTTCACCGCGAGGTACAGCTCACCGCGACTCACCAGCGTCGTCGGTCCCACCCCGATGTACTGCCACGGCCCGTTCCCGATCCGCCCGATCAGCGACCACTTGGGCACGCCCTGCAGGGGGAACCCCGGCCCCGCGGTCGTCGTGGTGTCACCCTGCGGCCCGTACGTCACCTGCGTGCCATCGATCCCGATCGCCCTGGTCGCCGTGACCGTAACGGAGCGGCGCACGCACACGCCCGTGTCGACCTCGCCCGTGGCCCCGGGGAAGCCGGTGGGACCTGCCTTCGCCGGAACCTGGACGGGTGGCGGTCGTGACCGGTGCCTCGTCGGGGCTGGGAGCGGCGGTGGCGCACGCACTCGCCTCGCTCGGCGCCCGGGTCGCCGTGGTGGCCCGCCGTCACGACCGGCTGGCCGAGCTCGCCCAGGCGATCGACGGCCTCGCCGTCCCCTGCGACCTGTCCGACCTCGACCGGATCGGCTCCGTGGTGCCCACGGTCGTCGAGAAACTGGGACCGCCGGAGATCCTCGTCGACGCCGCCGGGAACATGTTCACGACCGAGCGCGCCGAATCCGAGCCGCTCGACGCCATCCGCCGGACGGTGGACCTCAACCTGCTGGCCCCGTTGCTGCTCGCGCAGGCCGTCTTCCCCCACATGCGTGCCCTGGGCCGGGGCGCGATCGTCAACGTCTCGTCCATCAGCGGCCGGGTCGGCATCCCCGGCATCCCGCAGGCCTCGTACGCGGCGAGCAAGGCCGGCCTGTCCGGCCTGAGCGCCGAACTCGCGGTGCAGTGGGCGCGGCATTCGATCCGGGTGAACACGGTCTCCCCCGGCTTCTTCCGCAGCGAGATCACCGGCCCGCTCTACGAGGGTGAGCGCGCCGCCGAGTACCTGCGCCGCAACACCCCGCTGCCCAAGGAGGGGACCGCCGACGACATCGTCGGCGCGGTCCTGTGGCTCGTCGGCGACGCCGGAAGCTACGTCACCGGGCAGACGGTCGTCGTCGACGGCGGCTGGACCGCCCGCTGACAGCACCTCCTGCCGAGTAAAGGTGAACGGTTACGCTGAGGTCATGCCGTCCACACGTCGCACAGCGCGCCAGACCGACCTGCTCGAAAGGCTGGTCGCCCTGCTGGCGGCGGAAGGTTTCGCCTCGTTCACGCTCGACGAGCTGACCGAGCGGCTGCGCTGCTCGAAGACGACCTTGTACCAACTGGCGGGCAGCAAGCAGGAGTTGGTCCGCGAGGCCGTGAAGCACTACTTCCGGAGCGCGGCCGAGGCCATCGAGAAGCAGGTGGCGGACACCTCCGCGCCCGCGGAGCGCGTGGTGGTCTACCTGAACGCGGTCGCCCAGCAGTTGAGGCCGCTGTCCCGGCGATTCCTCGACGACATGGCCGGATTCGAACCGGCCCGCGAGGTGTACGAGGCCAACACCCGCCTGGCCGCGGGCCGGATCCGACACCTGATCGCGGACGGCGTCGCCGCCGGCGCGTTCCGTGACGTCCACGCGGCCTTCGTTGGCGAGGTCGTCGCCGCCACCATGCAGGAGATCCAGCGCGGCGAGGTGTCCGCGCGCACGGGGCTGACCGACGCGGAGGCGTACGCCGAGTTGGCGTCGCTCATCGTGCACGCGGTCTCCCCCTGAGCGCGGGGGTGGCGGCCGGGGAGCCGACACCCCAGTCCCGCAGCACCGACTCGGTGTCCGCCCCCGGCTCGCCCGGAGCCGAGGGCCGCCGGTTGGGCGTGCGCGAGAAGCGCGGGGCGGGGGCGGCCTGGAGGATGCCGTCGACCTCGATGAGGGTGCTGCGGGCCACCACGTGCGGATGCGCTCCCGCCTCCTCGAACGTCAGCACGGGGGTGACGCACGCGTCCGTGCCGGCGAAGTGCGCGGCCCACTCGTCGCGCGTACGGGAGGCGAACCGCCGCGCGAACCGGGCACGCAGCGCGGGCCAGCCGCCACGGTCGCCCTGGGCGGACAGATGGGCCCCGGCGATCCCCAGTCCCTCCAGCAGCGCCGCGAAGAACTGCGGTTCGAGTGCGGCGACGGCCACGTACTTGCCGTCGCCGCACTCGTAGGTGTCGTAGAAGGGGGCGGCCCCGTCGAGGAGGTTGGCGCTCCGTTCGTCCGACCACTGGCCCATGCCGCGCAGCGCGTACGTCATCTGACCGAGCAGGGCGGTCCCGTCGACCATGGCGGAGTCCACGACCTGTCCGGCTCCGGAGCGTGTGCGCTCCCAGAGCGCGGCCAGGACACCGATGACCAGGAGCATGGACCCGCCCCCGAAATCTCCGACCAGATTGAGCGGCGGGGGCGGCGGATCACCGGCACGGCCCATCGCGTGGAGCAGTCCGGTGAGACCGATGTAGTTCAGGTCGTGCCCGGGATCCTGGGCGAGTGGGCCGTCCTGGCCCCAGCCGGTGACGCGTGCGTAGACGAGCCCCGGATTGTCCCTGCCGCAGTCCTCGGGGCCGACGCCGAGGCGCTCGGCGACGCCCGGCCGGAGGCCCTCGACCAGCACATCAGCACGGGAGGCGAGCGCCCTCACCAGCGCACGTCCCTCGGACTCCTTGAGGTCGGCGAAGACCGACCGGCGGCCGCGCCGCACGATGTCGTTCGCCTCCTCCGGGCCGAGTCGCAGCGCTCGGCCCGAGGGCCGCTCGACGCGCACCACGTCGGCGCCGAGATCGGCCAGCACCATGGCCGCGTGCGGAGCCGGCCCGAGTCCCGCGAGTTCGAGGACGCGTAGGCCGACGAGGGGACCGGCGGATCCATCGCTGGACTGCATGGCATCACGGTACCAAAAACGATACTGTTGTATCGCTCGCCGTATCATTAATTTCCGAGCGACCGAGGAAATCCCATGCCAGCTACCCGCACGCTTCCCGCCCCGGAAGCAGTCGACCTGATCGGCCTGACCCGTGAGCTCGCCGAGAAGGAGCTCGCGCCCCGCGTCGCCGAGGCGGAGGCCGAGGAGAAGTTCCCCCGCGAGGTCTTCCGCACGCTCGGCCGGGCGGGCCTGCTGAGCCTGCCCTACGCCGAGGAGTACGGCGGCGGGGACCAGCCCTACGAGGTCTACCTCCAGGTCCTCGAGGAGATCGCCGCCGTGTGGGCCAGCGTCGGGGTCGGCATCTCGGTGCACGCGTTGTCCTGCTTCGCCCTCGCCGCCTTCGGCACCGAGGAGCAGCGCAAGGAGTGGCTGCCCGACCTGCTCAGCGGCGAGCTGCTCGGCGCCTACTGCCTGTCCGAGGCCCACGCCGGTTCCGACCCCGCCGCGATGCGTACGCGGGCTGTCAGGGACGGCGACGACTACGTCCTGAACGGCGCGAAGGCGTGGACCACGCACGGTGGGCACGCGGACTTCTACACGATCATGGCGCGTACGTCCGACGCGGGCTCGGGCGCGATCTCCTGCTTCCTCGTCCCGGCCGACACCCCCGGCCTGATAGCCGATCCGCCCGAGCACAAGATGGGTCTGACCGGGTCGGCCACCGCGACCATCCGCCTGGAGGACGTGCGCGTCCCGGCGGATCGCCGGATCGGTGAGGAGGGCCAGGGACTCAAGATCGCCTTCGCGGGGCTGGACTGCGGACGACTGGGCATCGCGGCCGTGGCCACGGGCCTGGCCCAGGGAGCGCTGGACCACGCGCTGCGCTACTCGCGCGAACGGGAGACCTTCGGCCGCCCGATCATCGAGCACCAGGGCCTGGCGTTCGTCCTCGCGGACATGGCCGCGGCGGTCCAGGCCTCCCGGGCCACCACACTCGCCGCCGCCCGGCTCAAGGACCAGGGGCTCCCGTTCGCCTGCGAGGCGTCCATCGCCAAGCTGATCGCCACGGACAACGCCATGAAGGTCACCACGGACGCCGTCCAGGTCCTCGGCGGCGCCGGCTACACCCGCGACTTCCCGGTCGAGCGTTATATGCGGGAGGCCAAGGTCATGCAGATCTTCGAGGGCACCAACCAGATCCAGCGCCTGATCATCGGTCGCGCACTTCGGGAGAGCGACCGGGGCACCCTCAGGGTTCAGAACTAGGGTCTGCGGACCTGGGAGTGCGGGAGCCCGTGAAGCCGGGCCCGCAGGGCGCGGGTCATACGGTCCGCGCCTTCCGCTGTCACCCGCTCCGGCTCCGGGCGGTCCAGGAGCCCGAAGATGCCCGGCCCACGGTGTGCGACGGGCAGATCCGCCCTGCGCGG
This sequence comes from Streptomyces sp. NPDC096311, assembly GCF_044763085.1. Classification (NCBI taxonomy): domain Bacteria; kingdom Bacillati; phylum Actinomycetota; class Actinomycetes; order Kitasatosporales; family Streptomycetaceae; genus Streptomyces; species Streptomyces sp. NPDC096311. The sequence goes on along the minus strand of NZ_JBIWFN010000001.1, from coordinate 1,020,134 downwards.
CACGATGTGGAAGTGCACGTGCGCGAAGCCCTCGGACTCGGCGAACTGGACGACGTAGGTCTTGAGGCAACCGGTCACCCCGCGCAGCGCCCTGGAGAGCCCGACCTGCCAGACCCCAAGGGCCCCCGCCTCGGCGTCGGTGAGGTCATGGACGGCCGTGACGTGCCGTCGCGGCAGCAGCACCAGCCAGCCGGGCACCGCGGTGTTGAAGCTGTGAGCCACCCGCCAGTACGGGTCGAACGCGATGCGTTCGCGTGGCGGAAGTTCGTCGAACCGCGCTTCCTTGTCGCATGCGTAGCAGGGGGGAGTCGTCATGCCCGGGATCGTAGAACGGACCTCAACCGCGGCATCAACGGCGACACTTCACGGTACGGATCACGGCACGGATCACGTACGGAGAGGAAGCCGCCATGGCTGTCATGCGCGCAGTTCGTCTGCACTTCCCGACCCACGAGCTGCGGGTCGAGGAGGTCGAACGGCCCACCCCCGGTGCGGGAGAGGTCCTGGTCAAGGTGGAAGCGGCCGGGGTGTGTCTGTCCGACGTCCACCTGATCTCCGGGGAACTCGGCGGCACACCAGCGCTGTTGCGGGGCGACACGGTGACCCTGGGCCACGAGGTGGCCGGCACCGTCGCCGAGCCGGGTCCGGACGCGGACGGCTGGGCGGTCGGCGACCGCGTCGTCCTACAGGCCGGCGAGTACCGCGACGGGCGGGGCTGGACCCGTGGTGTCGACTACGACGGAGGCTGGGCCGAGTTCGCACTCGCCCGGACGGACACCCTGGTCCCGCTCCCGGACTCGATCCCCTTCGAGCAGGGAGCGGTCATCCCCGACGCGGTCTCCACCCCGTGGGGCGCCATCACCGACACCGCCGGCATCCGCCCCGGCCAGGCGGTCGGGGTGTGGGGCATCGGCGGTCTGGGCGCGCACGGGGTGCAACTGCTGCGCATGGTGGGCGCCTGCCCCGTCATCGCCGTCGACCCCTCCCCCGCCGCCCGCGACCGCGCCCTCGCCTTCGGAGCGGACCTCGCCCTCGATCCGGCCGACCCTGCTCTGGCGGACAAGGTCGCCGCCGCCACCCGCGGGGCCGGCATCGAGGCCGCCTTCGACTTCGCCGGCGTCACCCCGGTGCGCGAACAGGCCCTGTCCGTGCTGGCCGACGGCGGCAAGCTGGTCCTCGTCGGCCTGAGCGGAAAGCCGGTCACCATCGCGGACAGCACCACCTTCAGTACCCGCGAGCTACGGCTCCTGGGCCACTACGGCTCCGGCGCGAACGCGGTGGCGCAGCTCATCCACCTCACCGAGAACGGGCGGCTGGACTTCTCCCGCTCCATCTCGGACGTACTGCCCCTGGAGCGGGCGGCCGAAGCCGTCGAACGGCTGGAGCACAAGAAGGGCGATCCGATCCGCCTGGTGCTGCGCCCCTGAGGATGCCGTTCGCGTCGCGCAGAGGCGGAGCGAGGCCGCGGGGTGCGCAGGAGCCCGAGGACCCCCGCGGTGGAAGTCACCGCGGGGTGGGCGACATCCTCGCGCAGCCGGTGCTCCGGCGCCCCGTACGGAATCAGAAGTTGATCATGTGTCCGGCCAGGCCGTGCACGGCCTCCTTCACCGCTTCACCCAAGGTCGGGTGGGCGTGGACATTGCGGGCGACCTCGTGCACGGTCAGGTCCCACTGCTGCGCCAGTGTCAGCTCCGGGAGCAGCTCCGTCACATCCGGGCCGATCAGATGGCCACCCAGGAGCTCGCCGTACTTGGCGTCGCTGATCAGCTTCACGAAGCCGACCGTGTCACCCAGGCCGTGCGACTTGCCGTTGGCCGTGAAGGGGAACTTGGCGACCTTGACGTCGTAGCCCCGCTCCTTCGCCTGTGCCTCGGTGTAGCCGAAACTGGCGATCTGCGGCTGGCAGTACGTGGCACGCGGGATCATCACATAGTCCAGCTCCATGGTCTCCGCGTCCGCGATCGTCTCGGCCGCGATGATCCCCATGGACTCGGCGTTGTGCGCGAGCATCAGCTTCGCGGTCACATCCCCGATCGCGTAGATGTGCGGCACGGACGTACGGCAGCGGCCGTCGACGTCGATCGCGCCGCGCTCGGTGACCCGTACACCCGTGGCCTCCAGGCCGTACCCGGTGACGTTCGGCGCGAAGCCGATCGCCTGGAGGACCTTGTCGGCCTCCAGCACCTTCTGCGCACCGTCCTTGCCGGTGACCGTCACCCGCACCTGCGGGCCCGACTCGTCGATCGACTCGACACGCGTCGAGGTGAGCACGTCGATGCCCAGCTTGCGGTACTGCTTGGCGAGTTCGGCGGAGACGTCCGCGTCCTCCAGCGGGGCGACCCGGTCCAGGAACTCGACGACCGTGACCTTCACGCCGTAGTTGTGCAGGACGTACGCGAACTCGATGCCGATGGCCCCGGCGCCCGCGATCACGATGGAGCGCGGCAGGTCCTCGGCGAGGATCTGCTCCTCGTAGGTGACGACACGGTCGCTGCGCCGGGTACCGGGCAGCAACTTGGGGGTGGCGCCGGTGGCGATGACGCAGTCGTCGAATCCGACCGTCTTCGTGGTGCCGTCGGCGAGGGCGACCTGGAGCGTGTGGGCGTCGAGGAAGGTGCCGCGGCCGTCGATCTCGGTGATCGCGTTCTTCTTCATCAGGAAGTGGACGCCCTTGACACGGCCGTCCGCGACCCGGCGGCTGCGCCGGAACGCCTCGCCGTAATCGAAGGAGACCTCGCCGTCGACCTTGATGCCGAAGGTCTTCGCCTCCCGCGTGAAGATGTGCGCCAGCTCGGCATTGCGCAGCAGCGCCTTCGTGGGGATGCAGCCGACGTTCAGACAGACACCACCCCAGTACCGCTCCTCGACGACCGCGACCCGCTTGCCGAGTTGCGCGGCACGGATGGCGGCGACATAGCCGCCCGGTCCTGCTCCGAGTACGACCACGTCGAAGCGCTCGTCCATGAGTGGATCCTTCCGGTGAAGCCCGGCTCACAGCCGGTCCAACATCCTCTGCACCATCTGACCCTGTGACCTTATGTCGTCAGTGCCGCTACGGCGCTTTTCGTGTCCGTGATGACATGCGCGTAGGTCGGACCGTTCAATTCATGGGCGGCCCTCATGAGTTCGCTCGAGTACGCCGCGGTGGCGTCGGTCACCAGCGACACATGGAATCCGAGTTCCATCGCGTACTTGGCCGTGGTCTCGATGCAGGTGTTCGCGAGCAGTCCGACGACGATCACGTGATCCACGCCACGCTGACGCAGGCGCATCTCCAGGTCGGTGTTGGCGAACCCGCTCTGGGCCCAGTGCTGTGCGACCACCGTGTCCGAGGGCTCGGGCCGCAGGGGCGGGTACCAGTCCCCGCCGAACGCGTCCTGGGCGAAGAGCTGATGCTTGTCCACGGCGCGTTGTGAGGGGTTCGGGTGGGACCAGGACTCGTACAACCCCGGTGTCCAGCGGTGATGCGGAACATAGAACACCGGCACGTCGACGTCACGAGCGGTGGACACCAGTTCGGACAGATGGGCCCGCAGGTCGACTTCCCGCGCGACCTCCGCGATACGCGGCCAGAGCTTGCCCTCGTCGGCGAGGAAATCGTTCAGCGGATCGACCAGCAGAACCCCCGTCCGGCGCCGGTCGTAGTCGTACACCGTCATGGCTGCCTGCTTTCCGTACGTCGCGCTCCTGTGCGGGCGGTCGCTCAGACGGGGAACAGCAGACAGCTGCTGGTGGTGTGCGCCAGCAGCCGGTTCCCGGAATCGAAGAGCTCGGCCTGCGCGAGGGCGGTGCGACGTCCGCTGTTGAGGACGGTGCCCACGGCACGGACCTTGCCGGTGTCCACGGTGACCGGGCGCAGGAACTTCACATTCAGATCGAGTGAGGTATACCCCATCCCCTGCGGCAGGACCGACTGCACCGCGCAGCCCGCCGCCGAATCGAGCAGGGTGGCGTACACACCGCCGTGGACGCTTCCGATCGGGTTGTAGTGCTCCTCGCCCGGGACGAGGGCGAAGACGACCCGGCCGTGCTCGACCTCTTCGAACGTCATCCCGAGGGTCGCCGCGATCGGCGCGGCGGGGAGCCGCCCGGCCTGCACCTCGCGGAGGAAGTCGAGACCGCTGTACTGCCCGACGGCGGCGGCGGAGACGGCGGGGTCCTCCCAGTCGTACGTGCGTGACCTGCCCATGTCGCTCCCTCGATGATCTGGATGTGAAATTCGAAGCTAGCCAGCACGAGGTCTGGATGTCAACGTCGAAGCCAGCCTACGATGGGCCGCATGACGTGGCTGGAGACAAGCACCGAGAACTGTACGGTCCAGCGGACGCTCGACCTGGTGGGCGAGAAGTGGTCGCTGCTGGTCCTGCGGGACGCCATGAACGGCGTACGGCGCTTCGACGACTTCCGCCGGCACGTCGGACTGTCCGAGAGCGTGCTCGCCGACCGGCTGCGGAAGCTCGTCGCGGCCGGGATCCTGGACACCGTCCCCTACAACGAGCCCGGCAGCCGCACCCGCCACGAGTACCGGCTCACCCGCAAGGGCTGGGAGCTGTGGCCGGCGATGATCGCCCTCAAGCAGTGGGGAGACCGCCACGCGGCGGATCCCGAGGGCCCGCCCCTGGAGGTCACGCACGCCGGCTGCGGCGCGCCGGTCGAGACCGTGGTCGTCTGCTCCGCGGGACACGGCACCCTCGTCCCGCCTCAGGCACGCACCCGCCCCGGCCCGTCGGCGAAGCCCTTGGACCTCACCGCTCGATAGACCGGTGGGCAGCGCGCGTACGGGACCGGCCCCGGCGGCCGGGTCCGCGCCGGCCACGACGGCGACCGCCACACCGAGATGGTCGAGCGATCCGGTGGTGTCCTGAGCCGGGTCTCCCAGGCCGTACGCGTCTGCCGAAGAAGCTCCGGCCGACGCGGCCGTCGGTCGTCGCCGTGCGTCCGGTGGTACGGGGTGATGTCGCGTCCGAGGGAAGCGAAGCAGCCATCGCTCAGGCCGACGTCTGGGCCTTCGCCTGGCGTGCGACGGAGGTGAAGCGCAGGTTGTCGTCCTCGACGGGGCCGCCGCGCAGCAGTTTGACGTCGGAGTGGTAGTTCATCGACATGAGCCAGGGATAGGCGAGTCCTTGACGCGGCATCATGTGGAGGGACCGCTTGACGTAGCCGGCACCGAAGTCGAGCAGCGGACGGGTCGGCATGGCCGGGTCGGGGAGCTCGGGGCAGCAGATGTCCGTGCCGGTGGCGTCCATGTGTCCGAGCAGCCGGGTGAAGTGCTCGCACAGCAGGCCCACCTTGAGCGTCCACGAGGAGTTCGTGTAGCCGATCGCGAAGGCGAAGTTCGGAACGCCGCTCAGCATCATGCCCTTGAAGGCCACCTTGTCGGCGAAGTCGACGGGTTCGCCGTCCACCGAGAGCGCCATCCCGCCGAACAGCTGCACGTTCAACCCGGTGGCGGTGACGATGATGTCGGCGTCGAGCTCACGACCGGACTCGAGCCGGACGCCGGTCTCGGTGAACGTCGCGATCCGGTCGGTGACGACCGAGGCCGTGCCCTTCTTGAGCGCCTTGAACAGGTCCGCGTCGGGGACCGCGCACAGCCGCTGGTCCCAGGGGTCGTAGGACGGGTTGAAGTGCTCGTCCACGGGATAACCGGCCGGCAGTTGCCTGATGTTCACGGCGCGGATGAGACGTCGCACGACCCGTGGGTGGCGTTGCGAGGTCTGCCAGACGAAGCGCTGCATGGCGATGTTCTTGCGCCGGGTGAGCCGGTAGGCCAGGCCGGCGGGCAACACCTTGCGCAGCGTGTTCGCGATCACGTCCTCGGACGCGACCGGAAGGATGTAGGTGGGCGAACGCTGGAGCATGGTGACATGGCCTGCCGTGTCCGCCAGCGCCGGGATCAGCGTGACGGCCGTCGCACCGCTGCCGATCACCACGACCTTCTTGCCCGCGCAGTCCAGGTCCTCCGGCCAGTGCTGCGGGTGCACGATCGGCCCGGCGAACCGCTCCCGGCCCTCGAACCGGGGGGTGAACCCTTCGTCGTAGCGGTAGTAACCACCGGCGCAGAACAGCCAGTTCGCGGTCATCGACAGCGTCTCACCGGTGTCGGCGCGCTCGATCTCCACCGTCCAGCGGGCCTCGGCGGTGGACCAGGCCGCGCCGCGCACCCTGTGGTGGTAGCGGATGTGCTGTTCGATGCCGCTCTCCCCCGCCGTCTCCCGCAGATAGTCGAGGATCAGATCGGCGGTGGCGATCGACTTGTCGTTGCGCCACGGCTTGAAGGCGTAGCCGAAGGTGTGCAGGTCGGAGTCCGACCGGATGCCCGGATAGCGGAACAGCGCCCACGTGCCGCCGGAGACACCACGGGCCTCCAGGATCGCGTAGCTGCTGCCCGGCCGCTCGGTCTGCAGGTAGTGGGCAGCGCCGATGCCGGAAATGCCGGCGCCGATGATCAGCACGTCGATGTGCTCGCTCTGACGGGTCATGGGCGGGAACTCCGTTGATGAGGCGTTCGCTGGGTGGTGCCTCGATGATGACCTCGCATACCGGCCAGTACGGTGTGGCAGTTCGCACCTCCATCGGAAAAGACCAGTGCATTTTGCACCACTGCGGGCTAACGTGCGGACATGACCTGGCAGCGCCCTTCCGAACGTACAAGCGACTTGCTTCGGCAGGGTGCGGCGATCGCACTCAACAGTCTGCAGGAGTGGCTCGACGAGATCGACGAGGCGACCTTGGCGGCGGCGACCATGCGAGCCATCGCGCAGGACCCCGCCCTGCGCGCCGCCACACGGCGCATCAACCGCGCCCACCTGGCGTTCTGGGCGTCGGAGACCGTGCGCGACCCCGGCGCGCCGGTACCCGCGTACACCGGCCCGGACAGTCTCAGCCACGCCCGCGACCTGGTGCGCCGGGGGCTCGACGAATCGGCCCTCGACTCCTACCGCGTCGGACAGAACGCGGCCTGGCGGCGCTGGATGCAGACCGCCTTCACCCTGACCTCCGACCCCGACGAACTGCGCGAGCTGCTCGATGTGTCGGCGCGCTCCGTCTCGGGCTTCCTCGACGCCACGATCGTCGACATCGCCGCACGCATGGCCGCCGAGCGCGAAGAGCTGACCCACGGCACCCACGCCGAACGTCGCGAGGTCGTCACCCTGCTCGTCGAGGGGGCACCCATCAGCCGGCAACGGGCGGAAGCACGCCTGGGCTACGCCCTCGACCGGACACACACCGCCGCCGTCGTGTGGAGCGAGGAACCGTCCCCCGAACCGGGCCACCTCGAGCGTGCGACCGAGGCTCTGGCGCAGACGGCCGGAGTGCAGCAACCGCTCACCGTGATCGTCGGCGCTGCCACTTCGTGGGTGTGGCTGCCCGGACCCGCCGCACCCGACACCGGCCTGCTGAGCCGGCTCCTCGACCCGCTGCCGGGCGTCCGGATCGCCGTGGGCCCGCCCGCCGGGGGCAGAGAAGGCTTCCGGCGCAGCCACCTCGCCGCGCTGACCACCCAGCGCATGCTCGCCAGGCTCCGTTCACCGCGTCGTGTCGCCGGTTTCGACGACGTCCAGCTCAGCAGCCTGATCAGCCAGGACGTCGAACAGGCCGACGACTTCGTCAAGGCCACCCTCGGCGACCTCGCCACGGCGAGCCCGGAACTGAGGCACGCCGTCCTCACGTACGTCCAGGCCCAGTGCAACACGACCCGCGCCGCCGGCCGGCTCTACACCCACCGCAACACCCTGCTCCGGCAGCTCGACCGAGCCGACCAACTGCTCCCGAAGCCACTCGAGGACAACACCGTCAAGGTGGCCGTCGCCCTCGATCTGCTCCAGTGGCGTGGCAGCGACTGAGGACCATGGGCCGGGATTGTGGCCAGCCGGAGGACGACGTCACCCCGCTCCGGTGCGTTCAGACGGCGTGCAGGAAGAGTTGCGGCGACCACGCCGTGCAGGTGCCGGGACCCGGGCCGTCGATCGTTCTGGCGCAGGCCCGCACCTTGAAGTTCCAGTCGCCGTGAGCGGGCGCGCGGAGCGTCGCGACCCTGTTCGGCCCCATCTGCATCTGCCAGCTGAACCAGCCGAGCTGTGACGGATAGGTGTAGCGGACGTCGTAGTAGGCGTAACGGGGGCTGGAAAAGCCGCCGTAGTACAGCTTGAGCGTGTTGGTGCAGCCGTCGAAGCGGGCGCCGACGTACGGGCTGCCCGTATGCCGGTACCGAGTCGGGGCACCTCCGATGTTGGTGCCGCCGGCGGGCGGGAATGCGTCACGGTACGTGCACAGTGTCGCCGGAGCAGAGGCCCGGGCCGTCTGTGCCTCGGCCGCGGTCCCCACGCCTCCCGCAGAAGCGATGGAGACCAGTAGGACTGCGGCAGTAGTCATAGTAGTGAGCGGATGCCTCATCACCCTTACCTCCAGCGAGATATGCCGCCAAAACCACCATGCGCCTCCGCCTCACCCGTCGCATCCGGGCGGAGGGATGCGTGACTGCTGGTCCGAGCTCGGTCGTGTTCCGCTGGGGAGATCCTGGCGGGTGCGGCAGACCACCATGGCTGCGACGTTCTGCCGCCGGACCGCGCCGGCGCCATCGAGCAGCGCGACGACCGCGGGCGGGTTCACGGGCAGGGACGCCGGCAACCACACATCCTGGACGGGGTTGAACCACACATCCCGGGCAGGGTTGAACTCGGGTGCGTACAGCGGTAGTTGAGGGTCAGTCAGCCGTCATTGGGCAGCGGTCGGGTACTCGTCGACCCGGTCGGCCACCCGCAGCACGGCGAGCTCACGCAGCGCGGTCAGATTGCCGGGCCGGAAGTAGTGGGACAGGGCCACGTCGGCCTTGTCCGGCTTGTAGATGTTGCCGTGCGCCATACGGCGGCGCAGCGCGGGCGGTGACATGCCGACCAGTTCGATCTGGTCGGCCCGGCGTACGACCTCGTCCGGGACTGTCTCCTGCTGCCGGATGCCGGTGATGGACTCGACGATGCCGCCCAGTGACTCCAGGTGCTGGATGTTGACGGTCGAGACCACGTCGATCCCGGCGGCGAGGAGTTCCTCGACGTCCTGCCCGCGCTTGGCGTTGCGGGAGCCGGGGATGTTCGTGTGGGGCAGCTCGTCGACCAGGGCCACGTGGGGGCGGCGGGCCAGCACCGCGTCGATGTCCATCTCGCCGAACGTGGTGCCGCGGTACTCCAACTCCTTGCGGGGCGCCTGCTCCAGGCCGTGCACCATCACCTCGGTGCGCGGCCGGTGGTGGTGCTCCACGTACGCCACCACGCAGTCGGTGCCCCGCTCGACCGGCGGTGCGCCTCGGAGAGCATCGCGTACGTCTTGCCGACGCCCGGTGCCGCACCGAGGTAGATCCGAAGCTTGCCGCGTGCCGTCTTCTCTTCTCTTCGTCGGTTTCGTACGCACGCTTCAGCTCTCGAAGCGGTATCCCATGCCCGGCTCGGTGATCAGATAGCGGGGGTGGGCGGGGTCCGCCTCCAGTTTGCGGCGGAGCTGGGCCATGTAGACCCGCAGGTAGTTGGTCTTGTTGCTCTGGTTGACTCCCCACACCTCGGCCAGCAGGTGCTTCTGTGTGATGAGCCGGCCGGGGTTGGTGATCAGGATCTCCAGCAGATGCCACTCGGTGGGTGTGAGGCGTACGTCGTGTCCGGCGCGGGTGGCCTTCTTGGCGAGCAGGTCGATGGTGAAGCCGTCCGTCATGACGAGCGTCGCCTCGGGGGCCAGCGGAACGTCGTCCGTGCGGCGGACGGCGGCGCGCAGCCGGGCGAGGAGTTCGTCCATGCTGAACGGCTTGGTGATGTAGTCGTCGGCGCCCGCGTCCAGGGCCGCGACCTTCTCGTCGGAGGCCCGGCGGGCGGACAGGACGAGGATCGGTACGCGGCTCCAGCCGCGCAGGGCCCTGATGACGTCCGTGCCGTCCATGTCGGGCAGTCCGAGGTCGAGCAGGACCACGTCGGGCTGCCGGGCGGCGGCGATGCGCAGGGCGGTGGTGCCGTCGGGGGCCGGGTCCACTCCGTACCTGCGGGCCTGCAGGTTGATCACGAGGGCCCGGACGAGCTGAGGGTCGTCCTCCACCACCAGTACCCGGGTCATCGGTGTGTGCCTTTCCTGTTGTACGGCGGGCCGGAACCCGCGGAACCGGCCTCGTGAACGCGGGAGTTGACGAACCGGGGTCTGTTCCCCGTCCGCCAACTCCCGCAGATGGGCGTGCCAGACCCCGCGTCTGCGGCATGATCCGCCGGACAGGCCCTAAGTCCATCAGCTCTTCGCCACAAGTCCCTTGAGCGCGATGTTGAGCTCCAGCACGTTGACGCGGGGCTCGCCCATGAAGCCGAGGGTGCGGCCGTCGGTGTGCTCGTCGACCAGCTTCTGCACCCGGGCGACGGACAGGCCGTTCTTCTCCGCGATCCGGTGCACCTGGATGTCGGCGTACTTCGGGGAGATGTCCGGGTCCAGGCCCGAGCCGGACGAGGTGACCGCGTCGGCGGGCACGTCGGACGGCTTGACCGTGTAGCCGTTCACCGAGTTGTCCTTGATGACGGCCGCCTTGGCGTCCTTGACCCACTTGATCAGGTCGGCGTTGTCACCGGAACGGTTGGTGGCGCCCGACAGGATCAGCTTGTACCGGGTGTTGACGCTGTTGGCGCCCAGCCCGTTCGCGGGGCGGCCCTGGAACCACTTCAGGTCGGCATCCGGGGTCTCCTGGCCCTTCTTCAGCGGCAGGTTGTAGGACTGGCCGATCAGCGAGGAGCCGACGACCTTGCCGTTCGCCTTGATCTCCGAGCCGTTCGCCTTGTCGGAGAACAGGCCCTGGGCGACCCCGGTGATGGCGAGCGGGTACAGGACGCCCGTCACCACGGTGAGCACGAGGAGCGCGCGCAGGCCCGCCCACAGCAACCGGGCAGTGTTCGTAACCGAGTTGTTCATAGCCGATCAGCACGCTTTCAGAAAGTTACAGCCCGGGGATGAGGGAGATGAGCAGGTCGATGACCTTGATGCCGATGAAGGGGGCGATCAGGCCGCCGATGCCGTAGATCCCGAGGTTGCGCCGCAGCATCTTGTCGGCGCTCACCGGCCGGTACTGCACACCCCGCAGGGCGAGCGGCACCAGCGCGATGATGATCAGCGCGTTGAAGATGACCGCCGACAGGATCGCCGAGTCGGGCGAGGACAGGTGCATGATGTTCAGCTTGTCCAGGCCCGGGTAGACCGCCGCGAACAGCGCCGGGATGATCGCGAAGTACTTCGCGACGTCGTTGGCGATCGAGAACGTCGTGAGCGCGCCCCGGGTGATGAGGAGCTGCTTGCCGATCTCGACGATCTCGATGAGCTTGGTCGGGTTCGAGTCGAGGTCGACCATGTTGCCGGCCTCCTTGGCGGCCGACGTACCCGTGTTCATCGCCACGCCCACGTCCGCCTGCGCGAGGGCCGGGGCGTCGTTCGTGCCGTCACCGGTCATCGCGACGAGCTTGCCGCCCGCCTGCTCGCGCTTGATGAGCGCCATCTTGTCCTCGGGAGTCGCCTCCGCGAGGAAGTCGTCGACGCCGGCCTCGTCCGCGATCGCCTTGGCCGTCAGCGGGTTGTCACCCGTGATCATGATGGTCTTGATGCCCATCCGGCGCAGCTCGTCGAACCGCTCGCGCATGCCCGCCTTGACGACGTCCTTCAGGTGGATGACTCCGAGGACGCGCGCGCCGTCGGTGTCCTCGACGGCCACCAGCAACGGCGTGCCGCCCGCTTCGGAGATACGGCCCGCGAGGGTGTCGGCGTCGGCTGACACCTCGCCGCCCCGCTCCTGGACCCAGGTGATGACCGAACCGGCCGCGCCCTTGCGGATCTTGCGTCCGTCGACGTCCACACCGGACATACGGGTCTGGGCGGTGAAGGTGATCCACTCGGCCCCGGACAGCTCGCCCTGGTGCCGCTCGCGCAGCCCGTACCTCTCCTTCGCCAGTACGACGATGGAGCGGCCTTCGGGCGTCTCGTCGGCCAGCGACGACAGCTGGGCGGCGTCGGCCACCTCGGCCTCGGTGGTGCCGGACACCGGCACGAACTCGGAGGCCTGACGGTTGCCGAGGGTGATGGTGCCGGTCTTGTCGAGCAGCAGCGTGGAGACGTCACCGGCGGCCTCGACCGCGCGGCCGGACATGGCCAGCACGTTGCGCTGGACCAGCCGGTCCATGCCCGCGATGCCGATCGCGGAGAGGAGTGCGCCGATCGTCGTCGGGATCAGGCAGACCAGCAGGGCCACCAGGACGACCATCGTGAGGTGTGTGCCCGCGTAGTCCGCGAACGGCGGCAGCGTGGCACACGCGAGCAGGAAGACGATCGTGAGCGACGCGAGCAGGATGTTCAGCGCGATCTCGTTCGGCGTCTTCTGCCGGGCCGCGCCCTCGACCAGAGCGATCATCCGGTCGATGAAGGTCTCGCCGGGCTTCGTCGTGATCTTGATGACGATCCGGTCGGAGAGCACCTTCGTACCGCCCGTGACGGCGCTGCGGTCGCCGCCGGACTCGCGGATGACCGGGGCCGACTCACCGGTGATGGCCGACTCGTCGACGCTCGCCACACCCTCGACGACGTCACCGTCGCCGGGGATGATGTCGCCCGCCTCGCAGACGACCAAGTCGCCGACGCGCAGTTCGGTGCCGGGCACCCGTTCTTCGACGGAGCCGGTCAGGCGACGGGCCACCGTGTCGGTCTTGGCCTTGCGCAGGGTGTCCGCCTGCGCCTTGCCGCGGCCCTCGGCCACCGCCTCGGCCAGGTTGGCGAAGATCACGGTCAGCCACAGCCAGGCACTGATCGCCCAGCCGAACCAGTCGCCCGGGTCCTTGAAGGAGAAGATCGTCGTCAGGACCGAGCCGACCAGCACCACGAACATGACGGGCGACTTGATCATCACCCGCGGGTCGAGCTTGCGGAAGGCGTCCGGCAGCGACCTCAGCAGCTGCTTCGGGTCGAACAGACCCGCGCCGACCTTGTCTTCGTCCTTGTGACCGGTCGGCACATCGCTGTGCGGCGCCCGGGTCGGAGTGGCTGTGGACATCGAGTCCTCTTCTGAAGGCGAATCTGTGCGCGTGGTCATGACGCCAGCCCCTCGGCCAGCGGACCCAGCGCGAGCGCCGGGAAGTAGGTCAGACCGGTGATGATCAGGATCGCGCCCACCAGCAGACCCACGAAGAGCGGCTTGTTGGTGCGCAGGGTGCCCGCGGTCTCCGGAACGGGCCTCTGCTCGGCGAGCGAACCGGCCAGCGCCAGCACGAACACCATCGGCAGGAAACGGCCCAGCAGCATCGCGATGCCGATCGTGCTGTTGAACCACTGCGTGTCGGCGTTCAGACCCGCGAACGCCGAACCGTTGTTGTTGGCACCCGACGTGTAGGCGTACAGGATCTCGGAGAAACCGTGCGCCCCGCTGTTGGTCATGGAGTGGCCCGGAGTGGGCAGGGCCATCGCCGCGGCGGTGAAGACGAGCACCAGCGCCGGAGTGATGAGGATGTAGCAGGCCGCGAACTTGATCTCGCGGGTGCCGATCTTCTTGCCCAGGTACTCGGGGGTGCGGCCGACCATCAGACCGGCGATGAACACCGCGATGACCGCCATGATCAGCATGCCGTAGAGACCGGAGCCGGTACCACCGGGTGCGATCTCACCCAGCTGCATGCCCAGGATGGTGATACCGCCGCCGAGGCCGGTGAACGAGGAGTGGAAGGAGTCCACCGCACCCGTCGAGGTCAGGGTGGTCGACACCGCGAAGATCGACGAGGCGCCGACACCGAAGCGGTTCTCCTTGCCCTCCATCGCGCCGCCCGCGATCTGCAACGCCGGACCGTGGTGGGCGAACTCGGTCCACATCATCAGGGCGATGAAGCCGAGCCAGATGGTGGCCATCGTGGCGAGGATCGCGTAGCCCTGCTTCAGGCTGCCGACCATGCGACCGAAGGCGCGGGTCAGCGCGAACGGGATGACCAGCAGCAGGAAGATCTCGAAGAGGTTCGAGAACGGGGTGGGGTTCTCGAAGGGGTGGGCGGAGTTGGCGTTGAAGTAGCCGCCACCGTTGGTGCCCACCTCCTTGATGGCCTCCTGCGAGGCGACCGCGCCACCGTTCCACTGCTGCGAGCCGCCCATGAACTGGCCCACGGAGTGGATCCCGGAGAAGTTCTGGATCGCGCCGCAGGCGACCAGGACGATCGCGGCGACGACCGAGAGCGGCAGCAGGATACGGACCGTGCCGCGCACCAGGTCGGCCCAGAAGTTGCCGAGCTCACCGGTGCGCGAGCGCGAGAAGCCGCGTACGAGCGCCACGGCGACGGCGATGCCGACCGCGGCCGAGACGAAGTTCTGCACCGCCAGGCCGCCGGTCTGCACGACGTGGCCCATGGCCTGCTCGCCGTAGTACGACTGCCAGTTGGTGTTGGTGACGAAGGACGCGGCGGTGTTGAACGCCTGGTCCGGGTCGATGGCGGCAAAGCCGAGCGAGCCGGGCAGGTGGCCCTGGAGGCGCTGCAGCAGGTAGAGGAAGAGGACACTGACGGCGGAGAAGGCGAGGACGCCGCGCAGGTACGCGGGCCAGCGCATCTCCGTGTTCGGATTGGCGCCGATGCCCTTGTAGATCCACTTCTCCACACGCCAGTGCTTGTCGGAGGAGTAGACCTTGGCCATGTAGTCGCCAAGGGGGACGTAGGCGAGGGCCAGTGCCGCTATGAGCGCGAGCAGCTGGAGCACGCCGGCAAGAACGGGACTCATGGCGCTCTCAGAACCTCTCCGGGAAGATCAGGGCGAGGACGAGATAGCCCAGCAGGGCGACGGCCACGACCAGGCCGACAATGTTCTCGGCGGTCACAGCTTCGTCACCCCCTTGGCGACAAGGGCCACCAGCGCGAACACCGCGATCGTGGTGACGACGAAGGCCAGATCGGCCATCGCGAACTCCTGGGTGAGGTTCAGAAATGAAGCGGACGGTTAGAGGTAACCGCCTCTCTGGCCGGATCTGGCCGCCGTTGACACCTCCCATACGGCCGCCGGTCCGCCTTTGACGGAACCCTTACGGGCAACTGCTCAACGTGCGGCAACGGGTCCCGCCGTCCGGAGCGGGGCGTCGGAGCAGGGCATCGGAGCAAGGCATCGGAGCAAGGCATCGGAGCAGGGCGTCAAAGGATTCAGTGGATGCGGAACCGCAGTCGGCAGATCACCGCGTCCGTGTCACGGCGCACCGCGTGGGCGACGACCGCGCCCCGCTGGTTTGCATCAGCCTCGCCCACACTCGGCTTCGCTCACGCGGGGGACCCCCAGCCACAGCCGGTCCGGCTCGACCTCGGGGATCAGCACGGTGACCCGGGTGCCGGGCTCTGCGGCGGCCGCCTCTCCCACGTACTCGGCGATCGGGCGCCCCACGGTGCGGCGCTCGGAGGTGAGCTGGACGAGCGGTACCCCGGGGTCCGAGTGAGGCGTGCGAGGCGCCGGCGGCGAGACCGTCGCTGCGGGTCACATGCACGGCGAGCAGGTACGAAGAAGAGGGCGGCGGCCACGCCCCGGCCGCCGACCGGTCGGCGATCCGGGCGGCCCGCCGGATGAGGGTGCCCCACTCGGGCCCGCCGGTGAGGGCGACCACGACCCGCTCCCGGATCTCCCACACCCGCCGATGCCGTGCTCCGAGCGGTACGACTGCAGTGCCTCGTCGACCCGGTCGGCCACCCACAGCAGGGCCAGTTGGCGCAGCGCGGTCAGATTGCCGGGCCGGAAGTAGTCGGCCAGGGCCGCGTCGATCTTCTCGGGGGCGTAGATGTTGCCGTACGCCATCCGACGACGCAGTCCCTCCGCCGTGATGTCGACGAACTCGATCTGCTGCGCCCGTCGTACGACCTCGTCGGGCACCGTCTCGCGCTGCGGCATCCGCGTGATCTTCTCGACGACGTCGTTGAGGGACTCCAGATGCCGGATGGTGAGGGCCGTGATGACGTCGATCCCGGCGGCGAGCAGTTCCTCGACGTCCTGCCGACGTCTGGCGTTGCGGCCGTCGCCGGGGACGTCGGTGTGGGCCAGCTCGTCGACGATCGCGACCTGCGGCCGGCGCTCGAGGACCGCGGCGAGGTCCATCTCCTCGAACTCCCCGCCGCGGTGGCCGCAGCGGGCACGCGGTACGACCTCCAGACCGTCGAGCAGCGCCTCCGTGCCCGGGCGGCCGTAGCACTCCACGAACCCCACCACCACGTCGGCGCCGCGTGCCGCCCGGCGGCGCGCCTCGTCGAGCATGCGGTGAGTCTTGCCGACCCCCGGGGCCGCACCCAGACAGACCTTCAGCCGACCGGGCCGTACGTCACCCACGGCGGTCCGCACATCACTCATCTCGGTCGGTCCGTCATTCATTCATCGCAGCCAACGCGCTCCGCTCACTGAAGATCATGCCCTGGCCCGACCGGGTGAAGGACGCCCCGCTGGCCGGAACCCTGCGCCCATGACGGCACGCTCCACTCCCTTTCGATATTGTCGGAAAGCCAGTCGATACTGTCGGACAGCCGGCCCGGAGCGATCACAGACGGAGACTGCCGACGTGCACGTGAACCGATACGTACGGGCGGGAGGGGCCTACGGGCACCTGCTGCTCGTCGTCGTTCTCGCGCTGGGCGTGTTCGTCATGCACACCGTGGGACACCCCGACCAGCCGCCCGGCGACGGCATGAGCCCCGCGGCCCAGGTCTCGACGACGTCCACGGTGGTGGCCGCCCACGACCCCATGGGGGCTCCGGCATCACCGGAGCGGAGCAGCGCCGCGCACTCCACGCACACGTCATCCAAGGACAGGCCGGCCATGGCGATGGACATGGTCTCGCTGTGCGTGGCGGTGATGTTCGGTGCGTGGGTACTCACGGCACTGCTGAGGAGGGCCCTCGCCCGCCGTCCGGACTGGCTGGCGAAGCTCCTCGCCGAGGCGCCCGTCGTGCTGCGGCCCAATCCCCCACCCCGCGGCCCTGATCTCACCGAGTTGTCGGTCCTGCGGCTGTAGGCCGAACCGCCCTCGCGGACGCGCACCACGCGCGCTCCCGCGACGACGCGTACGCCCACACAGCAAGAACCAACACACGAGGTGAGTTCACGATGACTGCCTTCACACGCGCCTTCCACGGCAAGCACCTCCACCGCAAGCCCGTCCGCCGTGTCGCGGCCGTCGGCGTCGTAGCCGCGGGGGCCCTGATGCTCTCCGCCTGCGGCAGCGACGGCGCGAGCGGCATGAGCGGCATGGACCACGGCGGCAGCAAGAGCTCGGCCACAGCGACCGCGACGGCGGCCGCCGAGGCCGGTGACGCCGACCAGGCGGACGTCACGTTCGCGCAGATGATGATCCCCCACCACGAGCAGGCCGTGGCGATGGCCGAACTGGCCGACGGCCGCGCTTCCGACGCGGAGATCAAGGACCTGGCCGCGAAGATCGAGAAGGCTCAGGATCCCGAGATCAAGACCATGACGGGTTGGCTCAAGTCCTGGGGCAAGCCCACCGCGATGGGCGACACGCCCGGGATGGACATGGGCGGCGACGGCATGATGTCCGACAAGGACATGAAGGAACTCAAGGCCATGCAGGGCAAGGAGTTCGACAAGATGTTCGCCCAGATGATGATCGACCACCACGACGGCGCGATCGCCATGGCGAAGACCGAGCAGAAGAGCGGCCGGCACGCCGACGCCAAGAAGATGGCCGACGCCATCGTCACGGGCCAGTCCGCCGAGGTCAAGCAACTCCGGAGCATCCTCGGCCGGCTCTGATCCGCGGTACCCGTTGACCGTTCCGGGCTCCCTCGGCCGCCGTGAGGCGCCTGGAGCGGTCACGCCCGGCCCTGGCGTCACCGCCGTCGGGGCCGGGCACGTCCTGCTTCCACCGCACCCTGACCAGCAGCCGGATCACGTGGCGCCGACGCGGATGTCAGCCAACGGTCAGTACGCCGACCGCCGCGACAGCCGTGGTCCTGGCGACCCATCGACGCCTTGTGACACCCCCGCCGGTCGCGGAAACCGCCCCCGCGGTCGTGGAAGCCGCACCACGGGCCGGGCTGCCGGGAACAGCCGTCGAGGCCAGGCCGCCTCGCCACACCACCTTCACCCGCTCGCGCCTCCCGAACCTCTCGACATGCCCGCCCACGAGTTCCTGGAACCGCCGCAGGTTCTCCTCGTCGGCGGCCTCCACTCGCACCGCCAGCGCCCCCGGGCGGCCCCGCAGCGAGCAGCGACAGGAGTGTGGCGGTTCCGCTCCAGCGCGTGTCGCCCGCCTTGACCAGGCCGTGGATGAGCGCCCCGGTGCCCGCGGTGACCAGCAGCGCACCTGGTAGCGGCCGCGGCGGACGGGCCGGGAGCAGGCCCGGCAGCGTGACGAGCGCGAGGACACCGACGGGCACGTTGACGTAGAAGACCCACCGCCGAACTCGGCAGGGGCCGGCACGACGCCGGTCCCGAGCGCCATTACCCCGCCGTCGCGGGAGCACTCCGGCAGCTGGTCGCGCAGGGCGGGCTCGACGTCCCCGACATCGAGGTGGCCGTGCTCCAGCTCTCCTCCCTGCTGGTCTTCCCGTACCTGGTCTTCAGTGCCTACGGGACCGACATCGACGACGGTCTCACCGACCGTCTGCTCACGGGTGGGGTAGACATGTTCCTGGGTTACTACGCCCCGCGTCACACCGAGCCATGACCGATCCGTGAGGGGAACCGCCTTGCCCGATCCCAGCGCGTACGAGATCCAGCCCGGCGTCCCGTCGGTGGAGGACTACCGCCGGCTCCGCACCCGCGCCGGTCTCAGCGACAAGTCCGACGAGGGAGCGGCGGTGGGGCTGGCCCACACCTGGTACGGGGTGGTGGCCGTCCACAACGGCGATCCGATCGGCATGGGCCGGGTCATCGGCGACGGAGGGTGCTTCTTCCAGATCGTCGACATCTGCGTCCTGCCCGAGCACCAGGGCCGCGGGCTGGGCCGCCGCATCATGCAGGCCCTGAACGACGAGTTGGAACGCCGCGCACCGGCACTCTCGTACGTCTCCCTCATCGCCGACGGCGACGCCCACCATCTCTACCGGAAGTTCGGGTTCACCGACAGGGCGCCCAAGTCCATCGGGATGGCCCGCTTCATCCGGGCCGACTGATCCGGCTGAGGGGCGGCACCGCCGTCCGGTGTCGTCCCGGAACCCTCGGCCGGCGGCCCCGCTCTTCATACGGCGGGCTCATCGATCCTGACGTGCCCCGCCCGATCCCCGACTGCGCGTCCGCGCTCATTCCGCCACCGTCGCCGCCACGGCCGGGTGCGGAAGCGTCCCCTGTCAGGCCGCTGCGGGCTGGGGCTCGGCCGTGTCCGGCACGCGGCTCACGGCCTCGCGTCGGAAGACGTCCTTGAGGTAGAGCACGGCGGCGGCACCCAGCACCCACAGCGGGAGGATCACCAGGGCGCGGGCCAGGCCGTCGTCCTGGAATCGGGAGAGCCCCTGCATGGCGCGGACGCCGACCCCGACGGGCAGGATCTCGGACAGCGGGCGCAGCCAGGAGGGGAGGTAGGCGGCGGGCATGATGCCGCCGCTGCTGCTGTTGCCGAGGATCAGCAGCAGGATCGAGGCGAGACTGACGCCGGCCGAGCCGAACAGGCGCAGCAGCACCATGGTCGTGGCGCCGACCGCGGCGCCCATCAGTGCGACGACGAGGGCGAGGGGCAGGAAGGGGCCGGGCAGGGCGCCGAAGCCGGTACTTCCGGCGATGACGGAGACCAGTACGCCGCCGGCCACACCGAACAAGGCCAGGCTGGCCATCCGCCAGCGGTACTGGAGGCGGGGAGCCAGCTGGTAGGTGGTCATGCCGAAGAGGTATCCGGCCAGTACCAGGCCGAACGCCGCGTAGAAGACGGACAGCCCCCGGGTGTCCCCCGCCGACGCAGGGGCGACGTCCTCGACGGAGAGGCGGTGGTGTTCCGCGCGGGCCACGGAGCCGAACGCGGTGGTCACGGTGGCGGTGACGGCGGCTCCGTTGGCACTGCCGTAGAGCAGATCCCCCTTGCCGAGGTAGGCCGCATAGACGGACCGGTCCTGGACGGCGCGCCGGGCGGCGGATTCGTCGGGGTAGGTCTCCAGGGTGAAGCCGTCCGGGACCGCGCGCGCGAGGTCCTGGCGCAGGCTTGCCTGATGGGTACCGATCTCCGTGGTGCCCACCCGCAGCTCGTGCGGGCGCGGCGCGTGGAAGGCGGCGAGGTAGACGCTGACGAACACGGTGCCGATCAGCAGGACGACCGCCACGGGCACCAGGACGGCGCGCGGGGTCCCGGGGCGCGGCGGCGCATGGGCCACGTCCAGGGCGTGCTTGTGGTGCTGTCGGGTGGAGGCGTGCTGGGACATCAGAGGCAGGATCCTCGAAGAATAGGAAGAATAGAAGTCAACTGATAATCTGTTCTACACCACAATCAGCTGCCTTACAAAAGGGGTCCGCCACGTGAAACATCCCGACCGGCGTACGGGCTATGTGGCCTGGCAGATCGGCCAGATCATGGCGACCCGGATCGAGCGCAGCTTGCGCCCCTTCCAGCTGACCCTCGCCCAGAACAGCGCCCTGGTGCAGGCTGCCTTCGACCCGGGCGTCACCAGCGCGACCGCCGCGCGCCGGGCGGCGATCACCCCCCAGTCCATGGGAACCGCCGTCAACGGGCTCGTCGAGCGGGGGCTCCTGGAACGGCGGACCGCTCCCGGCGACAGACGTACGCATCGACTGCACGCCACCGAGGCCGGCCTGCGGCTCGCGGCCGAGGCCGGCGCCGCCGTGGACGCCACCCACGCCGAAGCCCTGGAAGTACTCACACCGACGGAGCAGGAACAGGCCCACTCACTGCTCCTGAAACTCCTGGCGTCACTGAACCCGGCGGCCATGGACGTCGACAGCGCACCCTGAGGCGCCACCGAGCCGAGCAGGCCGCTCTCCCCCCCTGTACACCGAGCCCGATCGCATGCGGACGTTCGACGCCCCGCCCGTCCGGGGACGTCCGCCCGCCGGGTGATCCCCTCTCCGGCGCAAGTCGTCGTCCCGCCGGCGGAAGTCGGTTGACGGCAGTGGCGCCCAGGATGCGTGGGGGCAGGCGCAGTTGGTCACAGACGTGGCGTCGGGATCCACCAGATGCCCGAAACTCCGCGTCAGCCGCACCTGTTGCTGTGCGCGTCCGCCCTGGACGCGGACCTCGCCCGGGAGTTCGCCGACGTCATCGACAAGACCGGGACACAAGACCAGCCCCGTCGCCGCCTGGTTCTGTGCGTCACCTAGGGATTCGCCCCGATGCCCGCACCGAGGTCGCTCGCCTACCGTCATGAGTAGTGCTGAACTTCCGGTCAGCCGATCCCATCCACATCGAACTCGTATGCCGTGGAGGCCCGATGAAGGCGATCGCCCAGGACCGGTACGGCTCACCTGACGTCTTGGAACTCAGGGAGGTCGACAAGCCGGTCGTCGCCGACCATGACGTACTGGTTCGAGTCCACGCGGCCGCGGTCAACGCCCGCGACTGGCACCTCATGCGGGGCGACCCGTACCTGGCACGCCTGGTGCTCGGGTTGAGCCGCCCAAAGACGAAGATCCGGGGCACGGACTTCGCGGGTCGGGTGGAAGCGGTGGGCAGGAACGTGAAGCGGTTCCGTCCCGGTGACGAGGTATTCGGTGAGGTCGACGGGGCATTTGCCGAGTACGTGTGTGCCCAGGACAACGTGGTGGAGCCGAAACCAGCCGGCCTGTCGTTCGAGCAGGCGGCCGCGGTGCCGCTGGCGGGGAACACCGCACTGATGGGCCTGCGCGACCTGGGACAGGTACAGCCGGGACAGCAGGTACTGGTCAATGGTGCGTCAGGTGGCGTAGGTACCTTCGCCGTACAGATCGCCAAGGCGTTCGGCGCGGAAGTGACCGGCGTGTGCAGTACGAGAAACATAGAACTGATCCGGTCGATGGGCGCGGATCACCTCATCGACTACACCCGGGAAGACTTCACCCGGAACGGACGGCGGTACGACGTCGTGTTCGACCTGGTGGGGAACCATTCGTTGACCGAGTGCCGCCGTGCCCTGGCACCCACGGGGAGGCTCGTTCTCTCCGGTGGGGGCGTATCCGAAGGCGGGAGTCTTATCGGGCCGATGGGTCTCATCCTCAAGGGGCAAGTGATGTCTCACTTTGTCCACCAGCGGCTGCTCATCCTCACGGCGACGCCGAGCAAGGAGAACTTGGCAGCGCTGAGAGAACTCGCCGAGTCTGGGAAACTCACCCCAGTCATCGACCGGACCTACCCGTTGAGTGAAGTACCCGAGGCCATTCGGTACCTCGAAGTGGAGCACGCGCGCTCGAAGGTCGTCATCACCGTATGACGGCCCGCTGAGGCCCAGCATGCAGCTGAGGCCACCCCCTCTTCCTCACTCCTCCCGATACCTTGACCGGTCAGCGGTCAGCGGACAGCCATACGCGTAGCATTCGGCACCGCCGTTCGCGGTTTCGAATGCGGCCCCCGGGCAGTGGATGGGCTACCGGTTGAGGGTGACCGAGTTGTAGGGCGTCAGGTTGAAGCTCCCGATTTCCTGCATCTTGAGCGCCACGTGGCAGCCAACGCCGTTGGAGCCGGTGCACAGGCTCATGCTGGCGCCGCCGTACTGGTTGTTGAAGACGTAATGGTCGCCATACTGATTGCTCAGGTTGTGGGCGCCGTAGCTCCAGTACACGTTGGTCGGGTGGGGGTCGAGGTACGGGTTGCGGTCCTGGCCCCAGATGCAGACGGCACCGTACGGGCAACCATTCCAGTCGCCTTCAGCGGGCTTCGCCTGCGCCGCGCCGCACATCGCCACGACGGCTGTCGCCGCGGTCGCCAACGCGGCGACCCCGCGCAAGATTTTGCGCATGCCATTCCCCCTATGTCTGAACCGGTCGACGGAAAGGACATAACTATCGGCTGCGCGCCGCCGCTCTGACCATCGTTTCGACGGTGCCCGAAAAGGGTTTAGGCCGGCAATGCCGTAGGAGGAAGGTCGCGAAGTCGCAGGCCAGGCAACGCAAAGTCCTCCAGCCGACGGGTGAGCAACTGCGCAGGCCTACTGGCTGGAGACGATGCTGCGGGCCGCAGCAGCGTGATGGGACGGGAAGAAGGTGGGCGGGCCCAAGCGGCACGTCGTGTGACTGCCTGGGACTGCTGCTGGTCGTGATGGTCACTGCGGCCGGTGCTGTCCGGCATGCAGGCGTGCCGTCCGTTCCGCGGACGGAGTGTCTGCCGTCCGGTCGCCGGCTGGCCCCGGCCCGCCCTCTCGAGATTGCCTCGTGCACCGAGCTCCAGCGCCTCCAGTGTCTCGCCGACGGCCCCACCGGCTCATCGCGACAACCGGCTCTCACGGCCGTGTCCCTCATCAGCTGGAAACCCCGACGCCACTCACCCAAGTGGCGGTACCGCCACCCCTTGCAGACAGTAAGAGATATGAACCGTCACCGACGCTCACCCCGTCGAGCCCCTTGGATCGCGGGCGGTGCCGCCGTGCTGGTCGCCGGTGGCATCGGCGTCGGCGTGTGGGCGACAGTGACGCCCGACCATGAAGCCGCTCGGCCCACGCCGTCGCACGTAACACTGCCCACGTCTCCACGCACCCCGAAGCCCAAGCCGACAGCCACGGCTCATCCCCGGCAATCGGCACCCTCGAGCAACCGGCCTCAGCCGACGCCCCACAAGACGGCGACAGCCCCCTCGTTGGGGCCGAAACCGAAGCCACCGGCAACACGGCTCCCCATGCCCAAACCGTCGGCAACAGCAGTGCCGAAGCCCACGCCGAAACCGCCTGCACCGTCCCTGCCCAAGCCCACCCCCAAGCCCACGCCCACCCCCACGCAGCCTCCATCACCCAAACCACCGACAACTGCAACAGCAACAGCAAAGCCCATACCCACACTGAGCGCGCCGCTCCCGCCCAGGCCCACACCGATACGGCCTTCTGCGCCCAAGCCGCCTACGACAACACCGAAGCCAGCACCAACGCCGCCTACGCCCAAGTCCACGCCGCCCCCACCGCCGTCGCGGTCCGCGTCGCCCCCGCCGCCCGTGCCGCCCGTGTCGCCCGCGTCGCCCCCTCCGCCCGTGCCGCCCGTGTCGCCCGTGCCGCCCCTTCCGCCTGTGCCGCCCGTGCCGCCCCTGCCATCGGTATCGCCCCCGCCCCCCGTGCCATCGGTGTCCCCCGTGCCGCCGTCGCCGTCACCCTCGCCGACACGGTGGTACACGAGCGCGGCAGCGACGGCCGCTGCTCAGCGCATGGCCGCAGCAGGAGTAGTCGGCGATCCTGCCTGTTCACTGGCGGCCGTCGGCGAGCCGGACCCGGCGCAGCTTCCAACGGGCCTCACATCGGTCGGCACCGGGCAGGCCGGCAACTACTGGTGCCTGATCTGGTAGCGCCCTGGGTCCGGACCGCTCGAGTCGGCATTCTCGCGCGGCTGGCGACTAACGCAGCAGGACAATCGACCGCGCTGCTCCGACTGACCCGCCTGGGCGTGGTGAACGCGTTCGCCACGCTGCGGCTGCTGCCGATGAGCGATCGTGTCAACGGCGCGAAAATCCTCGTCCTGCGCCATCAGATCACGGTGCTGGAGCGCCAACTCGGCGCAGGGAACGTGCGGTTCACTCCGAGCGACCGGACGTTCCCAGCGGCGCTGCCGTGCCCGCTGCCCTTGGACGTTGCGCGGAGATGGCGGCTGCTGGTGCGCCCGGACACGGTGCCGCGTGGGCACCGCGACCTGGTCAGACGTCGGTACGCGCAGACGTCCAGGCCGAAGCACCCAGGCCGACCGCGCACCGTGCGCTCCTCGCACCTGAGCGGACCCGGACCTTGATCTGGAACCAGCGCCATCTGCTCCACGCGCTGCGGGAGTTCGAAAGCTTCTACGACGGCCGTCGGCCCCATCGAGGCATCGCGAACGCCGTCCCCCTGACCAATATGCGGCGTGACCGGCCGCGCATGCTGAGTCGCTGCGGGGCCGGAAGAAGCTGGACATCCGGACGGTCCCGAACGGGATCGTGTGAAAGTTCCATCAAACCGCCGGAGCCCGAGAACACCGTGGTGAACGCGGTTCCCCGGGATGCACAACAGCGAAATCTGGAGCAGCATCGAATCAGGGGCATTGGTTCGACCGGGATCCGCCGACTGCAATCACCCGTCGAGCGTTTCAGAATCCTACGCCAGGTCAGGAATGGCCTTTCAATGGTCAATAACTCTCGACCCGGCCGCGCACCGGGAAATGCCGCCATCAGCAGAAACGATGGGGTGTTTCGCTATGTCCAACAATCAACCGACGGGTGTCCCGGCACCGCTCCAGAACTTCGAGCCAGCTGTCGAACTGCTCCAGGAGGCAACAGGCAACGGGGAAGGACGCCTGGAGCGGGCCCGACTCGACAGTCCATGAAGACGAGAGCCCGGCGGCCGTGACGCCAATGCCGCGGCGGCGCAGCCGCCTCCCGTCGTGTCGTACCCGTTCGACTCCTGCCTGGGTATCGACTCGACCGGTGCCTGGAAGACGGTGACGATGCGCCAGCACGACCAGTACGCCTGTCCCGATGGCGTGAACGTGGACGCGCGAGCTCCCCGCCCCTCGCCCCCCGCCACAAGCAACTACGTCAGGAACATCACCATGACTGCTCAGCAGGAAAAGGACGCTCAGCGGTACTGCGCCCAACCTCCGCAGAGAAT
The DNA here is from genome assembly GCF_044763085.1 of Streptomyces sp. NPDC096311. Lineage (NCBI taxonomy): Bacteria > Bacillati > Actinomycetota > Actinomycetes > Kitasatosporales > Streptomycetaceae > Streptomyces > Streptomyces sp. NPDC096311. The sequence continues at coordinate 994,434 of NZ_JBIWFN010000001.1, read as the reverse complement.
ACCCGTGCTGCCCTCGGACCTCAGCCTTCCGCGGACCAGGGCGATACTGGCCAATCATGCGAAGTGGGTGAACGGCACTCAACTGCGCTACAGCTTCCTCGACGGCGCCGACGACGGTGTGCCGAAGGCGTGGTTGACCGAGGTCCACAACGGTTTCGAGGAGTGGGAGCGCCTTGGCATCGGATTGCAGTTCCGTCCCGCGGACAACCCTGCGGACTCGGAGATCCGGATCGCCTTTGCCGACGACGGATCCTGGTCGTACGTCGGCACGGACTGTCTCGGCATCAGCGCCGAAGAAGCCACGATGAACTTCGGGTGGGACCCGACGTCGCCCTACGGCAAGGCCACGGTCAGGCACGAGATAGGGCACTCGATCGGTTTCTGCCATGAGCACCAGAATCCGTTCGCCGGCATCGAGTGGGACGAGGAGAAGGTCTACGCGTACATGGCGGGCTCGCCCAATTTCTGGCCACGGGAGACGACCTACCAAAACATCATCCGCAAACTTTCCACGGACCAGGTGAGCGGTTCGCAGTGGGACGTAAAGTCGATCATGGAATACGGGTTCGGGCCCGGCCTGATCAAGCGACCGGAGGCCTATCAGAGCGGCATTCCTTCCCCGCTCAAACTGTCCGAGCAGGACAAAGAGTACGTGAACATGTGGTATCCGCCGCTCGCTCCTCACATGGACGAGTTGAAGCCGTACCAATCGACTGTCCTCAGCCTAGGCTCAGGAAAGCAGGCCGATTACGAGGTGATCCCGGAGAAGAGCCAGAAGTATCAGTTCGGCACCTTCGGGGACGCCGATGTGAAGATGGTCCTCTTCGAGGAAGCCGACGGTGAGAACCTGCACTACGTCACCGGCGAGGACGACAGCGGCGAGGACCGCAACGGCCGCTTCGAGGTCAAACTCTTCAAGCAACGCCGGTATGTCCTCCGTGTCCGGATGTACTCCACGTGGGGTTCCGGGAACGCGTCGGTCATGTACTGGTGACCGTCAGCCGATCGGCGAACCACGAAACACCGGAGCTCGCGGTACTCGCCGCCTCCTCCGCCGGCCTCCCGCAGGGCCACGCCTTCGCCCCGCCCCCGCCCTCAGCCGATCCGCCAGGGGCGCCAGTGCGGGGGCGGGGCGACTCTGCAGTCGCCCGTCATCCAGCCGTGGGTTGCCCGGCGGTGCCCGCCCCGCCCCCGCACTTGGGCGGACACCGCTGACGGATCGGTCACGGAGACACGCTGAAGTACTCCCGGTTTGCGGATGTTCGAGGCCGCGTGGTGGGCGCTCGATCCGATGCGTGCGCGTGCGGCACGCGACCGCGCTGCGGTCGTCACCGTCTCGGTCCCGCGACGGCGTAGGCCGCGGTGCCGGCCACCGAGAGGACCAGGGCCGTCCAGGTGCCCGCTGCCGTGCCGGGCGGCAGCAGCATCCAGCTCGCCACCCGCGTCGGCGCACTCGTCGGGGGCGGGGCAAAGAACGAGAACGAGAGCCAGGCGAACGGCAGCGTCCAGGCGTACTGGCCGCCGGAGAGCGCCGCGCCCAGGGCGACCAGTCCCATCAGGCCCGCGCTGTCCCGGACGACGAACGCGGTAGCGGCCATGTCCTCGCCCATCGCCTGCACTGTCAGCAGCACCGCGCCCACGACCGCGCCGGAGAGCAGCACGTGTGCCGTCCTGCGGGGCACCCAGCGGATCGCGGCCGTCCGGTCCAGCGCGAGGTCCTGCCCGCTGAGCCCGATCGAGGCTGCCATCGCCCCCGTAGCGAGGGCGAGCACGGGCAGCCGCGGATCACCGGTCACCCCGCTGCCGTCCCTGGCGAGTGCCCACACCGCCACCGCGCTGATCACCACCGCGGCGAGCGACGCGGGTACCTGACGCGAGCGCGCGTACAGCGTCAGCCATCTCACCGGGACGCACCGCCTTTCAGCGCGGCGAACGCGTCGCCCTTGCAGGAGAGCGCGGCGGCGCGCATCGCGTTGATCCGGGAGAGCTGCTCGGCCCTCGGCAGCGCCTTGAGTTTCTTCCACACCGGGCGGGTCTCGGCGTCGACCTCGCGGCGCATACTCGCTGACCAGGTGCCGGGAAGCGGTCCGAGGTCCCCGAGGACCCAGCCCACCGCGACGGTCTGCGCGAATTCATCTCCTCCGAAGCTGCTCCAGCCGACGGGGGCGCACCCTGGCACCATGCCTTTGGCGATCAGGGCCCAGGTCAGCTCCTCGCCCTTCGCGGCGGCGATGATGTCGTCGTCGAAGTCGAAGAGCACGGTCTTGCGGGACCAGTGCCGTGTGGAGCCTTGCGGCAGTACGGCGGTGTTCTCCCGGACCGAGACCGGCGCCTGGCTGCCCAGGGCGCCGTGCAGCAGCCGCAGCGCCTCCTTGCCGGGACCGGCGAGGTCGGCGAGTCGTGCCTGCTGCGTCTTCGTCACGCACACCGGGCCGTCGCACACCGGCTCCGCGGCGGCCTGGTCGACGACGTACATCCGGCGCGGGTCGGAGGGGAGGACGAGCAGAGCGATCACCGCGCCCGCCAGGACGGGCGTCAGGGCGAGCAGCCGGGCGCGCGGGGTCGCGGCGATCAGCAGCGCGAAGCCGGTCGCGGCCATGGCGAGCAGCCAGATCGTCTGCCCGACGTGAACGGAGGCGGAGAGCGTGACGAGTGTGTCGCGCACCTCGCCCACCGCCGGTGACAGCAGGGAGACCTGGTTCGGCTCCGTGCTCGAGAGTCCCGTCGCCGTGGTCGTCTCCGTCCGGCCCAACGACATCTGCATGAGGGCTGTGAACACGAAGGCGCCCATGGCCAGCGCGGGCGGGGTGAGCACGGACGGCAGGGCCCGCCCGGCCCCCATGCCCAGCACGGCCCCCGCGACGAGGGAGAGTGCCCCTACGAGCGAGATCGGCAGCCACCCGAGGTGGGTGTACTCGGTGTGGGCGACCACCTGGACCGCGCCCACGAGGACGAGGAGCGCGAAGGCCGAGGTCAGCGTGATCGCCGTCGCGCCGGCCAGCGTGGCCGCGCGGTGCCGGGCGGGCCGCGGCGTGCTCGTCAGCAGCTCGGACATCTTCGAGCGGTGGTCGCGCAGGCCCTGCAGCGCCCCGAGCCCCACGGCCAGCGGCCACAGGTAGAACAACAGGGAGCGGGTCCACAGGGCCATGGACGTCCACTGGGCTGTCCACGCCGTGGTGCCCGTCCACCACGATCCGGGAATCAGGTACAGGAACGCCAGCGCCGGCGCCAGGACCATCGCGCCGGCCCACGGGGCGACGGAACGCTTCAGCTCGATACGCAGGACGCGGACGTTCACCAAGTGCCCCTTCCCTGCTCCGGGTTGAGCAGCAGCGCCGAGTAGCCGCGCTCCAGGGGGCTGTCCCCCACGTGCTCGGGGCCGCCCACCGAGGCCAGCTCGTCCGGAGGGCCCTGGAAGACCAGTCGCCCCTCGGCGATGAGCACCACGTCGGTGCAGGCGGCGGCGACGTCCTCCACCAGATGGGTCGAGACGACCACGCAGGTGTCCGTACGCAACTCCTGCAGCAGCTCGCGGAAACGCAGCCGCTGCGCCGGGTCCAGGCCGACCGTCGGCTCGTCCAGGAGCAGGATCGTCGGGTCGTTGACGATGGCCTGGGCGATGCCGGCCCTGCGCACCATGCCGCCCGACAGGGACTTCATCCTCTCGTCGGCGCGGTCCGCCAGACCCACTCTCTCCACGGCGCGCTGCACGGCGGCGGGGATGTCCGCCTTGGGCACCTCCTTCAGCCACGCCATGTACTCGACGAACTCGCGCACCGTGAAGCGCTTGTAGTAGCCGAACTCCTGCGGCAGGTAGCCGATACGGCGGCGCAGCGCACGATGCTCGCCCATGCCGCCCGCGGACTCGCCGAGCAGCTCCAGGGTGCCCTCGGTGGGGCGCAGTACGGTGGCGAGCGTCCGGATGAGGGTGGTCTTGCCCGCCCCGTTGGGGCCGAGGAGGCCGTGCACGCCGGTGCCCAGCGACAGGTCGAGCCCGTCGACGGCCATCCGGTTCCTGCCGACCTTGACCTTCAGCCCGGTGGCCTGGATCTGCCAGGCGTAGGCCGTCGGTGCGATGTCGGCCGCGTTTGCCGCGGACATGGTGTGGTGTTCCTTTCCGATGGTCATCGATGAGCTCCCAGCACGGAGTACGCGCCCCTGCGTGCGATCACGACGGCGGTGCCGAGCGCGAGGAGCAGTCCCCACACGGGCAGGCTGCCCGTCTGCAGGGTGAAGGCCGTACGGCTGGTGGCCAGGGTCGGCGCCAGGACCGCCGCGACCCACACGGCAGCCAGCGCGACGGCGGCGCGGGTCACGCCGACGAGACCGCCGAGCGCCAGGGTCGTCGAGGTGAAGGCCAGACAGGGCAGCAGCCACTGCCCGGCCGTCACACCGGTCGTCCACCCGGCCACCAGCAGCGCGGGGACGACCACGGCGAGCACGGACGCGGTGCGCCGCAGCACCAGGTACAGCCCCGCCCTCGGCACGGAGGCCGTCAGCTCGTACGCCGGGTCCAGGCCGCGCGACCACGACGCCGCGACGCCGAGGACGGGCAGGATCGGGGCGAGCAGCAGCACCAGCGACACCTCGCCGAAGCCGGTGCCGACCAGGTCGAGCAGGAGCGCGAGCAGTGTCACGCTCACGACCATGGCCAGCCACGGCACCATCGTGGGCGTCATCCACCTCGACAACCACGCCGACCGGCGCCGTCGGCGCGGCATCGTGGCGGTGGCGGCCAGCTGGGGTTCGAGGTCGGCCCACACGGTACCGACCAGCACCGCCACGGCGGGCACCTCGAAGGTGACGGCGGCCGACAGCCGGTCACGACACACCCCGCACGCCTCCAGATGGGCCTCCAGGGCCCAGACCTCGTCGGCGGCGAGGTCCGTGCCGCCGCGTGCGTAACCGTCGATGATCCGCGTCGACGCGTGTTCCCCGCTCATGCCAGCGCCTTCCGCATCTCGATACGAGCCCGGCGGGCACGGGTCTTGACCGTGCCCTCGGGCAGTCCGAGCAGGACCGCGGTCTCCCGGACGGAAAGCCCGTCGAGCACCATGGCCTGCAGTACCTGTCTGAGTTCTGGCGCGAGGTGCCGCAGCGCGTCGCCGACGTCACCGCCGACGGTCGTCGCGAGTGCCTCCTCCTCGGCGGCGGGCGCCGCGTCGGGGAGAGCGGCGACCGTCGGCGGCTCGGCGTGGTGGGCTCTGCGCCGGAAGGCGTCCACGAGGCGGCGCGCCGCGATCGTCCACAGCCATCCGGCCGCCGTCCCGCCCGTCGAGGACCCCGCGAACGCCCCCGCCGCGCGCCACACCGCCAGATACGTCTCCTGCATGACCTCGGCGACGATCTGTTCGTCGGCGCAGCGACGGCGCAGCCGCAACGCCATCCACGGCGCGGTACGCCGGTACAACTCCTCGAACGCCGCGCGGTCACCCCTCGCCACCAGCCGGACGAGCTGTTCCTCGTCCAGCGCGCGCGGTGCCTTCCTGACTGATCTCACACCGGCTAGACGCCCGAGTCGCGCCGCAGGTTTTCCCCCCAACGTGATCCGCGCCACATGCAGGAAAGCGCGTGGGCTCCCTTTGCAGCGAAAGAACAACGCCAAGCGGTTGACCTTGGAGGGCCGCGCGTCAGGTGAGAGGGCCCTTGAGGTCCTCGGATCGCCGGCCTGGCTCGTCCGCGGCTGCCGTCACAGGCTCAGCAGCAGGTCCCGGACCGCGGCGGGCCGGGACAGGAACGGGTGGTGGCCGGCGTCGAGTTCGACGACGCTGCCGGCCCGGCGGGCGAACTCGCGCTGCAGGCGCGGCGGGGTGCCCCGGTCCTGAGCGCAGACGAGGTACGTCGAGGGCACCTGCCGCCATGCGGCCGCCCCGACCGACTGCCCGGTCACCTGGACGCTCTGCCGGGCGAGGTGGTCCGCCGCCTGCGCCTGGACCTCGGGGTCGCAGTCCTGCAGGAACGTGTCCACGAGCAGCTCGGGGCGGACCCCGAACGTGCCGGCGTCGGTGTCGACGTCGAGGAACGGGGCGGGGCCGCCGTCCCCGAACTCCGACAGGCTCTGCCCGACCTCGGGCAGGTAGCTGGAGACCAGCAGCAGGTGGCGCACCGATCCGATTCCCGCGGCGGCTTCCGCGGTGATGATGCCGCCGTAGCTGTGGGCGACCACGACGGTCGGCTCGTCGCCGGCCTGCAGCACCTGCCGCACCGCGGCAACATCCTCGGACAGCCCCGGACCGCCGACGCCGCCGGGCAGGCCCGCCTCGCCGCAGCTCGGCAGCGCCGGGGCCACGCTCGACACCCCTCGCTCCTGCAGCAGATCGGCGGTGCGGTGCCACCACCACGACCCGTCCCGCACGCACGCCCCATGCACGAACACGACCCTCATCGCTACCTCCACGACTGCCTCGACTGCCTCGACTGCCTTTCGATCAACGGTAGACGTAGCTGCTGTTACGTGAAAAAGTCGCGCCGTGGGCAGACGACCGCAACCGCACATCAAGGAGAGGCTGCTCGATGCCTGCGCTGATCACGCCCTGGCGCACGGCCTCCCCGACCGGCTCGAGCCGCTGGCCACCGCCACCGGCACCTCGGCCCGCATGCTGATTTATCACTTCGGCACCCGCGACGCCCTGCTGCGGGCCGTCCTCGGGCGCGCGCGGCAACGCCAACTCGACACATTCGGCGCCCTCCTGCGGGTGCGACCCGACGAGCCCTACACGGCCACCCTTGATCGCGCCTGGACCTCCATCACCGGCCCGGACGGGCGGCCGTACCTACGGATGTTCGGTCAGCTGCGCGAGAGCGCGGAGCAGCAGTTGTGGCCCCACTTCCGGCGCACCGCGACGACCGACTGGCTCGGGCCGCTCGAGGACGGCCTGCGCAGCATCGGTCGGCCGGATCTCGCGACGCTCGTCCTCGCTGTCATCCGTGGTCTCCTCATGGACCTCGACGCCACCGGCGACACCACCCGCACCGACCGGGCCTTCCGCGACTTCCTCGGCACACTCGAGCACCTGTCCGGCAGCTAGTCAGGGGCCGCCCGGCGGATCATGCCGGACAGGCCCTAGCGGCGAATCCAGGTCTGGGCGATTTCCGCGACCCAGGTGGCCGCCGCCTCGGGAGCGGGCGGAGGTGCGCCGACGACGACGAGTTCGGTGACGCCTGCCGCATCGAGTGCGGGGAGGTGCTCCGGGGTGCCGTCGCTCAGCGCGACGGCGACTGTCAGCTCGTCAAAAGCGCGACCGTGGCGGGCGCACTCGTCGGCGAGAACGGCGATACGCGTCGGGACCTCGGCCGCCGGGACGTTGAAGCCGTACCAGCCGTCGGCGAGCGTGGCCGCGCGGCGCAAGGCGGCGTCGCTGTTGCCGCCGACCACGACCGGGAGCCGGCCGCCGCGCAGTGGTTTCGGGTTGACCCGGATCGCGTCGAAGCGGGTGAACTCCCCCGCGAAGGAAGCCGGGTCCTCGGCCCAGAGAGTGCGCATCGCGGCGAGGTACTCTTCGGCCCGCCGCCCGCGACTGGCGAAGGGGACTCCGAGCGCTGCGAACTCCTCGGCCGACCAGCCGACTCCGACACCAAGGCTGAACCGCCCGGCGCAGAGCACGTCGAGTGTGGCGGCCTGTTTGGCGACCACGATCGGATTGTGCTCAGGCAACAGGAGTACGCCGGTGGCGAGTTCGATCCGGCTGGTGACCGCCGCCGCGAAGGTCAGGGCAAGCAGCGGGTCCAGCCAGTCCGCGTCCGCGGGCACGGCGATCCGGCCGTCCACGGAGTAGGGGTAGCGGGAGGCGAACGCATCCACGAGTACCACGTGCTCGCCGCACCAGAGCCTCGCGAAGCCGTGCGTCTCCGCGGCTGCGGCCACCGCGCGGATCACCTCGGGACGGGCACCGTCACCGATACCGAGCGCGTGCAACCCCACTCGCATGCTCCACCTCCGGGCGTCACCTTAAGCGCGCGGCACAGACGCCCTCGGGTGACGTGGCGCGCCGCGCGTGGAGGCGGCGGGGTCTGTCGTCCGGACGAGTGAAACCACCGCCCCGCGCCTGCGCGGTGATGCTTGCCCGAGCGGGGACGCCGTGCCGTGAAAGCATGTGCGGCTGGTGCCCGCCCGGTGGACTCCTGGCGTCGCAACTCCCGCCCTGCCGCGGCCGCGCCGGAGAGCGCCGTCAGAACAGCGCTGCGGGTATCGGTGCCGGGGATCTCGTCGAGGCCGTCGACCAGCACCGGCCAGGACGCTCCGGCGCGTGGCGGATGACGGATGGCGGATGGCGGATGGCGGACGAAGTCCGCGCCCAACTCGTCGAGGAGCCCAACCTGCCGCAGGTCACCGGTTACGGTCTTGGCGAGGGCTGTGGGCAGACGCACATGGCGTGGTCTTCCCGGAACACCTCGGTGGCGGACACCGCGGGGCTGTCCTGGCCGTCCGCTGCGAGCGGACGCGCCTGCCGGCGCACGTCGACGTCGGGCCGGCGCCCGGTGAGCCCCCGTGGGTTCGGATGAAACACGAGGGCGGAGCGATCCGAGGCTTCCGGTGTGACGTCGGTCTAGACGTCCTCGGGTGATGACGGCCGCCCACCGAACTGCCAGTCGTGCACCTCGATGTCGGCGTATCGGTCCCGGGTCAGTATGGCTCCTGCCGTATCCGGGTCCGGCGCCCGGAGCAGCGCGGCCGTGCCCAGCCAGGTGGTGCCGTCGTCGGACAACAGCGGCCCGTAGGCGATCAGCTCGTCCCGGTTGGTCGGCACGGCGAGGTCGGCGGCCTGCCCGGTGCCGAGGCCGAGCACCAAGTACCGGTTGCCGCCGGTCCGGCCACCGGGGAAGTCCCACATGCTACGCCCCAGTGTGTTGCGCCACCGTCGCAGCAGCACGTCCCGGTAGACGCCGGCCTGGTAGCCCGGCTCGTCGAAGGCAAACGCGCGGGCGGCGACGGGATCGGGCAGGTCGATGATGTGCACACTGCCGGTCGGAGCGTCGTCGTCCCCGTCGCCGGTAAGGGTCGGCCCCCGGGCGATCAGCTCCTTCGCGTACTGGTCCATGTAGGACCAATGCTGTTCCCGTAGCTCGTCGCGCAATGCCACGGAGCCGGGTCGGTCGCGGTGGTAGCAGAAGAACTCCATGCCCGTAGCGTCTCTTCTAGGAGGTATGCAGGTCGAGCGAGTTTCACTGCGCTGACTGCTCGGCAGCTTCACCCAGAAGCATGCGTGCCGACTCCACGTAGCGGACGGGTGTTTTCCCAGCCAGGCCGAAGAACTCGGCGAGGTGGAGCGGGTCGGGGCCGCGACCGGCGGTTCACCGGGGCTGGGGCGCGGCTGGGTCAGTCGGGAGACCTCGCCGTCAGCCATGGGTCGTGCCATCGCGGATATCCGGCGACGAGCTTGCTCACGCCCGCCGGTCCCCAGGTCCCCTGCCGGTAGCGCTCGGGGTTGCCGGGCGCCTCCAGCAGGGGCTGGACGATGCGCCACGTCTCCTCCACCGAGTCCTCCCGGGTGAACAGGCTCGCGTTGCCTTGCATTGCATCACTGAGCAGGCGCTCGTACGGTTCGGGTGCCTCACCCAGCTCGGCCGCGAAGAGGAGGTCGAGGTCCACCAGCTGCGTGTCCTGCTTGCCTGGCTGCTTGGCCTGGATGCGAAAGTTCATGCCAGGGCTCGGATCGATCCGCAGGATCCACTGGTCGGGCTCGGGCGCGAACCGCTCCGCGAACGCAAGCCGCGGTGGGCGCTTGAACATGATCCGGATCTCGGTCACTCGCTCGGGGAGCGACTTGCCGGCGCGGATGAAGAACGGCACCCCGGACCAGCGCCAGTTCTCGACCTCCAGCCGCAACCCGACGAACGTCTCGGTGCGCGAGTGCGCCCGCACACCGGGGACCTGCAGGTACCCCTCATACTGCCCGCGGACGTAGTGGGCCGGGTCGGCGTCGGGGATCGCCCGGAACACATCAACGCGGCGGTCTCGGAGCGCGTCCGCATCGGCGCCTGACGGCGGCTCGGACGCCACCAGGGCGAGCAGCTGCAGCAGATGGTTCTGCACGACGTCGCGGAGCGCGCCGACCGGGTCGTAGAAGTGGCCGCGGTCCTCGACCCCGAAGTCCTCGGCCATGGTGATCTGCACGCAGGAGACGTGGTCGCGGTTCCACACCGGCTCGAACACGGAGTTGGCGAACCGCAGGAACAGGATGTCCATCGCCGGCTCTTTGCCGAGGAAGTGGTCGATCCTCAGCAGCTGATCCTCGTCGAGGAGCTGACGCAGGTCGGCGTTGAGGGCGCGCGCCGACGCGAGGTCATGCCCGAATGGCTTCTCCACGACAACCCGGGCGCCCTTGGTCAGCCCGGCGCCTGCCAGGCCCCCGACCACCCGGGCAAACAGCGACGGTGGGATCTCCAGATAGAAGACGGGGCGCCGCCTGCCGTTGACCGCCCGGGCGAGGCGATGGAACGTCTCCTCGTCGGCGTAGTCGCCCTGCACATAGCTCAGTCGGGCGGCGAACCGGGCGAAGACGCTGTCGTCGAGCGGCTCGCCCGTTGCCTTGATCGCCGCGCGGGCGTGGTCACGCAGCGCGTCGTCGGACCAGCCGTCGCGCGCCACCCCGACGATCGGGCAGGTCAGCAGCTTGCGCCGCTCAAGCCGATAGAGCGAGCGAAACGTCATCTTTCGCGCGAGGTCGCCAGTGATCCCGAAAATGACCAGCACGTCTGCGGGAACGTTCGACGAGTTCAAAGCCATCTGATCCCCCTTACGGGGCCGGCACGGCACTAGGGTCGGGCGTCATGGTCATGCTGGCGACTGGGCGTCGGCGCCGGCCGGTACCTGGCCGGCCGCCGCGTCCGCGAGGACGAGCGACGCCGCCGCCTCGACCCGGCCGGCGGGAATCGACCGGTCACCCGCAACGAGTCTCGAGAGCGGTTCGCGCTTGTCCGCTCCGGTGATGAGCCAGAGCACTTGCTGGGCGCGGGCGAGCGCAGGATAGGTGAGTGTCATGCGCTGGTGGCCCATGTAGGGCTCCGTCAGGGCCACCAGTCGGTCCGAGACCTCGAGCACCGGGTCCCGCGGCACCAGCGAGGCGGTGTGCCCGTCGGGGCCGAGGCCCAGGTGAACGAGGTCGAAACGTCCGGGCAGCGACCGCCCGTAGGCAGCGGCCGCCGCGTCCAGGCCGGCGTCGTTCACGGGCATCGCGATGACCTCGGCCGGGGCCGCACCGAGGCTCTCCCGCAGGTGGGTGAGGTTGCGGTCCGGGTCGCCTTCGGGCGCGACCCGCTCGTCGACCTGGAACACCACCACGTGCTCCCAGGGGACGTGCTCGTGTGCGAGCCGCGCGAACATCGCCCACGGCGTGTGGCCCCCGCTGACGGCGAACGTGAATCGGCCGTGGGCCTGCACGCACGCCCGCGCCAGCCGCGCCACGAACGCCGCCGCGGTGCCGGCGACCGCATCGGGGTCGGCGACGACCTGGAGTTCGTGATGCACAGCCCTCAGCCCTTCTTTTCGGCGTGCCCGCCGAACTCCGAGCGCATCGCCGAGAGGATCTTGTCGGTGAACTCCCCGGCCTCCCTGGACTCGAAGCGCTCGTAGAGCGAGGTGGTGATGACCGGTGCCGGGACACCTTCGTCCACCGCGGCGAGGACGGTCCAGCGGCCTTCCCCGGAGTCGGAGACCCGCCCGGCGAAGCCGTCGAGAGTGGGCGAGCCGGCGAAGGCGTCGGCGATCAGGTCGACCAGCCACGAGCCGACGACCGAGCCGCGCCGCCAGACCTCGGCCACCTCTGCGACGTCGATGTCGTACTGGTAGGCCCACGCATCGCGCAGGGGCGTCGTCTCCGCGTCGACCTCTTGCCGGCCTTTGCCTGCGTCCGCGCCCTTGATGATGCTGAGGCCCTCGGCGATCGCGGCCATCATCCCGTACTCGACCCCGTTGTGGACCATCTTCACGAAGTGCCCGGCGCCGTTCGGCCCGCAGTGCAGATACCCGAGCGGGGCGGTGCCGTCGGTCCGGGTCCGGCTCGGCGTCGGCTCGGCGGAGCCCTCGCCGGGAGCGATCGTCTTGAAGATCGGGTCCAGATGGGCCACGACCTCGTCCTCGCCGCCGATCATCAGGCAGTAGCCGCGTTCCAGACCCCAGACCCCACCGCTGGTCCCGCAGTCAACATAGTGCAGCGTCTTGCCGGCAAGACGCCTGGCGCGTGTGATGTCGTCGCGGTAGTAGGAATTGCCACCGTCGATCAGGATGTCGCCGGGCTCCAGCAACGGCTCGAGCTGGTCGAGGATGGAGTCGACGATCGCAGCCGGGAGCATGAGCCATACAACCCGTGGCTTGTCCAGTTTCGCGACGAAGTCCCGGGGTGAGTCCGCGCCCGTCGCGCCCTCGCCTGCCAGTTCGGCGACGGCGGCCGCGTTGACGTCGGACACGACGCAACGATGGCCGTCCCGCATCAGCCGACGCACCAGGTTCGCCCCCATCCGGCCGAGTCCGATCATCCCGAGCTGCATGGGCTTGTCCGTCGCCATGTGGCGCCTCCTAGTCCTTGAGCGTGCGGTAGTGCCCGATCAGCGCGTTCGAAGTCGAAGACGGTGTAGTCGTCGCGGTGGTACCGGGCGGCGAGTCACTGCCCGGCGATCGCCATCCCGGCTGAGGTCGCAACGCCCCGGCCGAGCGCGCCGGTCGTGCTCTGCACGCCGCTGATCCTGAGTGAGGTCGTCGAGGATCAGGGCGGGTCGGCCGGAATCGGCCGCCTGGACGGCATCCACGCACAGCGTGCGGATCGTGTTGACGGAAAGTGTTTCCAGGCCGTTGTTGCTCAATGCGAGCCTCCCTGAAGGTGCTGCCTCTGCGCTCATGTCGAGCGCGGCAGACTAGGGTTGAGCTTTCCCGGCCGGGGCGAAGAGCGCCGCGCCGACAATGCCCGCATCGTTCAACAGCTGCGCCGGTACGATCTCGGTCCTGAGCTCGATGTGCGGCAGGAACTTGTCGGCCTTCTTGCTGACTCCGCCGCCGATGACAATCAGGTCGGGCCACAGCAGCCGCTGGACGAGCTCGAGATACGTCTCCAGACGGTGCGCCCATTTCTTCCAGGACAGGTCGTCGCGCTCGCGCACCGACTCCGCGGCCCAGTCCTCGGCGTCCTCGTGGTGCAGCGGCAGGTGCCCCAGCTCGCTGTTGGGCACCAGGAACCCGTCGGAGAAGACAGCGCTGCCGATACCGGTGCCGAGCGTCACCATCACGACGACGCCCTTGCGTCCCTTGCCGGCGCCGAAGCGCATCTCGGCGATCCCGGCCGCGTCGGCGTCGTTCACCACCCTCACGTCGCGGCCGGTCGCCCGTGCGAAGAGCTGGGCCGCGTCCGTCTCCATCCAGGCCGGGTCGATATTGGACGTCGTCTGGACTTTGCCGCCCCGGATGACTGCCGGGAGCGTCAGCCCGACCGGTCCTGGGACGCCGATCTGGGAGAGCACCTGCACGACCACGTCCGCGACTGCCCCGGGGGTCGCCGGATGCGGGGTCGGGATCCGGATCCGCTCACTGATGAGGCTGCCGAGCTCGAGGTCGACCGGCGCTCCCTTGATACCGGTTCCGCCGATGTCGATCCCGAGCGCATGGGCCGTCTTGTCCTGACTTGCCTGCGCCACTGCCCGCTCCCCTCAGGGGCCGGCCCAAAATGTGTTGGGTGAATTTTGGACGTCAGGCCCCATAAGAGCTTCGCCATGTGATCCTTAACGCTCGCACATATCCCTTATATTCGCCACATCACTCTTACAGGGTTACATCGGGGCCCAAGGGGTATATCGAAGTATTGCGCGCCCTCAAGGGCATTGGCCTTCCCCTCTGTTCGAGAGGAACGCGACTGCGACTCATGCGAGCCGCGACGGTGCCCTCCAGCAACTTTCGGAAATCAAGCCGACTGGGAACCCGTCCCACAGGTCCCCCCGCATCCATGAGCCGTTGCCTCTTCCCACCCGGACCGGCCGCAACCAGAGCTTACGGAGGCGCGATGCCAACCCGCCCGATCCGCCTGCTTCTTGCCGACGTCGACGGCACTTTGGTCACGAGCGACAAGGTCCTCACCGACCGCGCCGTCGCTGCGGTCCACAAGCTCCACGACGCCGGCGTCCTCTTCGCGGTGACCAGCGGGAGACCGCCCCGGGGCATGTCCATGATCATCGAGCCCTTGGCGCTGGTCACTGAACTCGCCGCCTTCAACGGTGGCCTCATCGTCAACCCGGATATGACCGTGGTCGAGCAGCAGGTCATTCCCGCGGAGGTGGTGGCCCCGGTCGTCGCGCTGATGGAGTCGTTCGGCCTCAGCGTCTGGATCTACCGGGGTGCCGACTGGTACGTCCGCGACGCGAAGGGGCCGCACGTGGATCGCGAGAGCTGGACGGTGCAGTTCGCGCCCACGCTCGTTCCCGACTTCGACGGGCTCGAGCAGGACACCGCCAAGGTCGTCGGGGTCAGCGATGACCACCAGGTCGTCGAGGCGGCCGCGGTCGCAGCTCGCGCGCGGTTCGGCGAGCATGTCTCGGCCGCCCGCTCGCAGCCCTACTACCTCGATGTGACCCATCCGCGGGCCAACAAGGGCGGTGTCGTCAAGTACTGGTCCGCCAAGCTCCAGATTTCCCCCGACCAGATCGCCACGATCGGCGACATGCCCAACGACGTACTGATGTTCGCCCACTCGGGACTGTCCATCGCGATGGGCAACGCCAGCGACGAGGTCCAGCGCGCGGCGAGGCGGGTGACGACGAGCAACGAGGAGGAGGGCTTCGCGAACGCGGTCGAGCAGTTCATCCTATGACCCGCGTCACCGCATGCCCGGGCCTGGCTGTCCTCAGCCTGAGACCGGGCCTAAGGAGGTGGAGGACCGTGAGCGTCGAGCATGAGAAACAACGTGCCGCCGAAGCCGCGGCCGAGCTGGTAGAGGACGGCATGACCGTCGGCCTCGGTACCGGCTCGACCGTCGCCTACCTCCTTCCTGCGCTGGCCCGCCGCGGTCTGTCACTGCGGTGTGTCGCGACGTCGCCGCAGACCGAGGAGGCGGCCCTGACGCTCGATCTGCGGGTCGAGCCGTTCGGCAGCATCGACCGTTTCGACATCACGATTGACGGTGCGGACCAGATAGCTCCGGACGGCTGGCTCGTCAAGGGCGGCGGCGCCGCGCACACCAGGGAGAAGATTGTCGCGTCGGCCGCCGACCGTTTCGTCGTGATCGCCGACTCGAGCAAACCAGTGACAGCGCTGCACCCGCCGGTCCCGCTCGAGCTGCTCGAGTTCGGGCTGGCCGCGACCATGCGCCTGCTCCACCCGGTCTCCCTGCGCGACGCGCCACGCAGCCCCGACGGCGGCGTCATCGCGGACTACCACGGTGCCGTCGACGACCTCGCGGGCCTGGCGGCGCTGCTCGGCGCCACCCCTGGCGTCGTCGAGCACGGCCTGTTCCCTCCGACGCTGGTCGCCGACGTGTTCGTCGCCCGCGGCGACTCGGTCGAGCACCACCATCATGCCAAGTCCCGAGCCTGACAGGGCATTTGGCGTGACAGCCTGCCGTTTGCCTCCTCTGCTCCGGCGCCCGACCCTCCGCCCGCTTCTCTGCCACCAGTTCCCGCAACTCCTGATTCCCGGCCGACAAGCACGGTTTGGGCCGTCGCGCGCGATCCCAGACCTGATTCCCGGGCACGAGGACGCCACGGGTGCCCTTTGACGGTGGGCTGGAAGGGCTGAGGGCCCATGACCGGGCCTGCGGGCGGTGCGTCGGTCGGCACGGGTGACGCCGGCGGCCTGCACAGGGTTCCACGCGGCGCGCTACGGCCTGGGAAACCACGTCGCGGCGGTCTACGCGCTGTTCGGCGAGCGTCGTCTTACCGACGGCGGCTGGGGCACCGGACTCCTCCCGGCCGCGAAGGTCATGCTGGTTTGCCCGGCAAGGGCCGGCCGACCGCAACGACCCGCCGGGTACCGGCATCGTCACAGGCCAACGTAGCCCGCCCCGCGGCAGCGGCGGGACTTCGGGAGTGGGCAGCGGGGCGCCACCGTGATCGTGTACCTCTCCGAAGCGAGTCCTCTCCCTCTCCATCCCACCCTTCCGCCCCTCCTCGGTGTCCTGCCGCGAACGCCCGATGAAGTTCCACCACACGACGGTCCCTAGACCGACTGCAATCCCGCCAGGACTGCCGCCGCCGTCCCCTCCGACCCCCTTCACGACATCTGGCAGCCAGCCAGAATTTCGGGGATGCTCGGTTCAGCGGGCCGCAACGGACTTCTCCACCTCCAGGCCTGCATGGAATGGGGAACACGTCCGAGCCTGGGATCGAGACACGAAGTGCTTACTACACTCGCGCCGGAGCCCTCCGCGCCTCCGATGAACACTCCGTCGGACAGTGTCTCCGCAGCCCGCCCCGAGACCCGGCTTCGCCCGGCAGCCGGACAGCCGCCGACGCTTCCGTTCGCATCCGCACGGATGATCACCGCAGCCCCGGCGCCGACACTTCCCGGAGCGGGCTTCCCGGGTCGATCCGTACCCGTGCCAGCCATATCTGACACCCTGTCACCGAAGTCGGCACCAGGCCCGCTTCAGCACCGCCGGAACCCGCTTCCGACCAGCACGGACCGCCAAGATCATTTGCTCGCCCAATCTGGCCTGACCTGCAAAAATAGAGGTCAGAGGCTCACCTGTTAGTCACACCAGGAGGTACCCATGAAGATGCTCATCAACGTCTCTTAGTTTGGCGCGGCCGCAGGTCAGGCCCATGCTGGGGACCACTTGGTCAGCAAACTCCCAGCATGAGTCAGGAGACGTGCACGTTGGCGACCCAACTCGTCCGTGGCATGGGCAGCTTCTTCAAGCTCTGCACTTGTTCTCGCCAGAACAGGTGCCCCCATCTCTACGCCATTCGCTACCGCGACGCCACAGGTCGCCAGCGCGAAGAAGCAGGTTACGCGACGCAGCAGTCCGCGATCGAGCGGCTGACCAAAGCTTACGCCGAAAAGAGCAACACCCCTCGCCAAAAGGCAGACCTCAAGCGCGAGATCGGAAGAGAACGGTTCGGGGTCTATGCCTCCAACTGGCTCACCCGACAGCGACACTACGCCCCAGGCAGTGTCCGCTCGGTCAGCCAAGTACTCAACAGCCAAGTTCTTCCGGTCCTGGAATCCCGACGGATGATGCACGCTTCCCACCAAGCGTCCAAGTCGGGGCGGCGGCAGTGCAGTTCGCCATTCGGAAGCTTGATCATTCGTGGCGCCCGACCACGAGCGCGCAATCGGTAGAACGCCGATGGGCTCATGCGGATCTCCGTCAAGACCTCAGTCAGTTTTAGAGCGGGTGGACGGGGCAAAGGGCGTTCCTCAGATCCGAGACGGGTGCCGCATCCATCCGATTCATCACCTGGAACTCGGGGGACCGAGGCAGGGGGACCGGTGAACCTCTGAAGAGAACCACTCCCACAGCGATGGGCAGCGGGATGCGGGCGCTCTTAACGGTCTGCAGAATCGCCGGTTTGGCCAACCGGCGATGACCGTCTATGTTCCGCTCACGACCGGTGACAGCCCCTCTGTTCACCGGGCAGCTCGCGCCGGGCCAGTTGGCGCGGGGCCGACCCGGTGTCGTCGCACAACTCAAAGAGCCGGTCGCTGAGGATCGCTACGGGTCCGAAAGAGGCCGTGCCGGGACCAGGGCGGAACCGGGGCGGCGAGGTGGTCGCTTCACCCGCAGCCCCGGGAGGCGCGGCGCCCCTATCCCAACAGCTTTTCCAGCTCGGCGAGTTCGGCCGCGTCGAAGGGAGGCGCGTCCAGCACACCAAGGTTCTGGTCCAGCTGGGCGACGCTGCTCGCGCCGATCAGCACCGAGGTGACCCGCTCGTCGCGCAGAACCCAGGCCAGTGCCAACTGGGCCAGCGTCTGACCGCGTTCGTCCGCGAACTTGTTCAGCGCTCGCAGCAGGACGACCTTCTTGTCGGTCAGCGCCTCACTCCTGAGGTAGTGGTCGAGGGCCGCCCGGGAGTCGGAGGGGATGCCGTCCAAGTACCGGTCCGTCAACTGCCCCTGGGCGAGGGGCGAGAAGGCGATCACCCCGGCGCCGGCCTCGGCGGAGGCGGCGAGCAGGCCGTTCTCCTCGATCCGCCGGTCCAGGATGTTGTACGCGTGCTGGTTGATGAGCAGCGGGGTGCCCAACTCCTTCAGCAGCGCGGCCCCGCGGGCCATCCGCTCGGGGCTGTAGTTCGAGAGGCCCGCGTACAGCGCCTTGCCCTGCCGGACGGCGGTGTCCAGCGCGCCGATCGTCTCCTCCAGCGGGGTGTCGTCGTCGGGTCCGTGGGAGTAGAAGACGTCGACGTGGTCCAGGCCCATGCGGCCGAGCGACTGGTCGAGGCTGGCGAGCAGGTACTTGCGTGAGCCCCGGTCGCCGTACGGGCCCGACCACATGTCGTAGCCCGCTTTGGTGGAAAGGAACAGCTCGTCGCGGTAGGGGCGGAAGTCCTGCGCGTACAGCGTGCCGAAGTTCGCCTCCGCGCTGCCATACGGCGGGCCGTAGTTGTTCGCCAGGTCGAAGTGGACCACGCCTCGGTCGAAGGCACGGCGCAGCACGGCGCGCTGCGCCTCCAGCGGCGTGGTGTCGCCGAAGCGGTGCCAGAGGCCGAGCGAGACGACCGGCAGCTTGACGCCACTGCGTCCGCAGCGCTTGTACCGCATGCCCTTGGTGTAGCGGTCCTCGGCGGCAAGGTGGTGCGGGGGCTTCATACAGGGGTCTCCAAGGTCAGGTGGTGAAGGCGGCTGTCAGACGGTAAGGGCGGCGACGACGGCCGCGCCTTCGCGTACGAGGACGGGGATGCGGTCCAGGGGCGCGGTGGCGTTCAGGGTGCTGCCGCCCTCATGGACATCGCCGGTGACCGGGTCGAGCCAGCGGACCCCCGCGGGCAGGCGGACCGTGCGGGTGCGGGCCCCTGCCTCGTACACCGGGGCGACGAGGAGATCGGGTCCGAGCAGGAACTGGTCGTCGGTGTCCCAGGCGTGCGGGTCGGCGGGGAAGTCGAAGAACAGGGGCCGCATGGGCGGGGCGCCGGTGCGGTGGGCGTCCTGTGAGAGCCCGGCCAGGTAAGGGCGCAGGCGTTCGCGCAGGTGGAGGTGGGCGGTCAGGACGGTGAGGGCCTCGTCGCCGTAGGACCAGACCTCGTTGGGGCCTCCGCTCATGCCCGCGCCGAAGGGCTGGTTGGGGGTGCGGTCGCCGTGCAGGCGCATGAGGGGGCTGAACGTGCCGTACTGGAACCAGCGGATCAGAAGCTCGCGATAGACCGGATCGTCCGGGTCGCCGCCTTGGAAGCCGCCGATGTCGGTGTTCCACCACGGGATGCCGCTCATGGCGACGTTCAAGCCCGCTCGGATCTGGCGGGCGAGCGAGTCGAACGTGGTGGGGATGTCGCCGGACCACAGTGCCGCGCCGTGCCGCTGGCCGCCCGCCCAGGCGGAACGGACCAGCAGCAGCGGCCTTTCCTCACCCGCCGCGCGCAGGCCGTCGGCGATGCCCTGGGTGTGATGGAGACCATAGAGATTGGTGACCTGGGCGGCCGGGCCTGCAGCGTAGACCGCTCGGGCAGCCCGCTCGGGCGGCAGGTCGGGCTCGCAGGCGTCCAGCCAGAAGGCGGTGACGCCGTGGGCGCGGTAGTTGTCGTCGAGGCGCCGCCACAGCAGGCGGCGGGCACGGGGCTCGGTGGGGTCGTAGTACGCCATCGGCCGGAAGGCGGGTCTGCCGTTCCCCACGCGGGCCGGCCAGTCGGTGGTCAGCGGCGCTCCGTCGCCGTCCTGGACGAGGCCTCCGGCGGCGCGCAGTTCGTCGTAGCTGTCGCTGTCGTCCTGGACCGTGGGCCACACGGACACAGCCAGCTTGACCCCCTGAGCCGCCAACTCCTCGGTCAGCGCGGCCGGGTCGGGCCACTCGCTCTCCTCGAAGCGCCAGTCGCCCATCTTCGGCCAGTGGAAGAAGTCGGCGACGATCACGGACAGCGGCAGCCCGCGCCGCTTGTACTCGCGTGCCACGGCGAGGAGTTCGTCCTGGGTGCGGTAGCGCAGCTTGGACTGCCAGAAGCCGCTCGCCCACTCCGGCAGCAGCGGTGGGTGGCCGGTGGCGTCGGCGTACGCGGCCATGGTGTCGGCGGGTGAGTCGCCGGCGGTGATCCAGTAGTCGATCGGGCTGCCAGGGCTGTCGGCGGTCCAGCGGGTGGCGTCGGCGGCCAACTCGGCCCGGCCCAGCGCGGGGTTGTTCCACAGCAGGCCGTAGCCGCGCGAGGAGTACAGGAAGGGGATGGTGACCGCGGTGTTGCCCTGGGCCAGGTCGATCACGCACCCCTTCTGGTCGAGCCTGCCGTGCAGATGCTGGCCAAGTCCGTACAGCCGCTCGCCGTCGTATGCCTCGAAGTGCTGCTCGGTGCGGCCGGGACCCAGCACGCGCGGTCCCGGGTGCCAGGTGTATGGGGTTTTCTCGGCGAGCAGTTCGCGGCCCGTGGCGGTGTGGGTGAAGCGGAGCCGTCCCTGGGGATCGGCGTGGACGGTGACGCGTCCGTTGACGAGCCGGGCGCCGCCGTCCGGCAGCACGGAGAGTGTGGCCCGCGCGCCGGGCGCGGGCTGTTCGAGGGCACCCGGGGCGTGGGCGTCGACGGCGGCTGCCGTGGTGGCCCGGACCCGTACGGCGTGCGGGCCCCAGGGCTCGACGCGCAGCAGTTCGCCCGAGCGCCGGCGCTCCAGACCACCGGCCCGTTCGGCGTAGGAAGGCGGTTCGGAGGACGATTCGGAATGCATCTGTGGTGGGGTCAGCTCTCTGCGTGGCTCAGGCGGATGACGTTCCAGGACATCGGGGTGAGTCCGGCGCACAGGGTGCCGCCGGAGACGACGGCATCGGTCGCCGTACGCGGGGTGACCCTGTCGGGGGCGTCGAGGGTGTTGCGGGCCCAAGGGTCGTCGCCGTCCAGGACCAGGTGCTCGACCACGCGGAGTTCGCCGCCGAAGCCGCGCAGCCCCACTTCCAGGGGGAGCGGCCGGTCCAAGCCTCGGTTGACGGCGAAGACGGTGACGTCGCCGGTTTCGTCGTCGATGACGGCCGTGGCGTGCAGCAGGTCGACCGAGCCGAAGCGCGCGGTGGTGTGCCGGGGGCCGTCCGGCTCCACGCGCAGCACCCGGCCGCGGCCGTACGCCGACGCCTGGGCGAAGGGATGGAAGATCGTCTGCCGCCAGGCGGGACCGCCGGGCTCCGTCATGATCGGCGCGATGACGTTGACCAACTGGGCCAGGGAAGCAGCGGTGACCCGGTCCGCATGCCGCAGCAGCCCGATCAGGAGGGAGCCGGTCAGGACGGCGTCGGCCAGGGTATAGCTGTTCTCCAGCAGGCGGGGCGCGTGGGCGAAGCCGTCCTCGGCGGGCGGCATCGTCGGTGACCGGGTGACGTGCCAGACGTTCCACTCGTCGTAGGACAGCATGATCTTCTTCGGTGACTTCAGCTTGGCGCCGATGTGGTCGCAGGTGGCGACGACGCCCTCGATGTACCGCTCGACGTCCTCGCCACAGGCGAGGAAGGAGTCGAGGTCGGTGTCGCCCTCCTCCAGTCCGTAGTACGAGTGTAGGGACACGTACTCCACCTGCTCGTAGCACTCGGTCAGAACGGTGGCCTCCCAGGTACCGAAGGTCGGCATCCCGAAGCCGGACGAGCCGCAGGCAACGAGTTCCAGTCCCCCGTCCACCATCTTCATCGCGGCGGCGGTCTCCCTCGCGAGGCGGGCATACTCCTCGGGCTTCTTGTGGCCGATCTGCCAGGGGCCGTCCATCTCGTTGCCCAGGCACCACATCCGGATGCCGTACGGCACTTCGGCGCCGTGTGCGGCGCGCAGGTCGGACAGCTCGGTGCCGCCGGGATGGTTCGCGTATTCGAGCAGGCGTACGGCGTCCTCGACACCCCAGGTGCCGAGGTTGACGGCCAGCATCGGCTCGACGCCGGCCTTGCCGCAGAAGTCGATGAACTCCGCGAGCCCGAACCGGTTGGTCTCCAGGGAGTGCCAGGCCAAGTCCATCCGCCTGGGGCGCTGTTCGGCGGGTCCGACGCCGTCCTCCCAGCGGTAGCCGGAGACGAAGTTGCCGCCCGGGTAGCGGACGGTCGTGACGCCCAGTTCGCGGATCAGGGCCAGGACGTCCTCGCGCAGGCCGACCTCGTCGGCCTGCTGATGGCCGGGCTCGTACAACCCGTCGTAGACGCAGCGGCCCAGATGCTCGACGAACGAGCCGTACAGGCGCGGGTTGACCTCGCCGATCCCGAACGCTGGATCCAGCGTGAAGCGAGCGGCTGGGGACTGGGTCATCACGGGTGCTGCCTTTCGTCGATGTCCGGGTCGAGCAGTCGGGCGACACGGGCCCTGTCCCCCGCAGTGCCGTCCGAATCGGTGGTGCCGTCGCTGGTCAGGGCGTGGGCCCGCTCGGACTCGTCGCCTCCGAAATCGAGGAGGTCCAGAGGACCCGCCGAGTCCCCGGCGGCCTCGGGGACCGCGAAGGCGGGTGCGATGAGGGCCGTGCTCCACAAACCGCTCGTCGCGGCCACTGCGGTGACGGTGGCGTGGAGCACGGTTCTTCTGGCGACGGACATGCGGGAGCTTCTCCTTTTGGCGGGAGGGCACTCGGTTCGGGGCAGAGAAGACGTCAGCGGGTGGCGGCGCGCAGGACGGTGAAGGAGTACGGGGGCAGGTCGAGGCCGACGCGGGTGGATGGGCGCAGTCCGGTCGTGCGGGGCTCGGCGGGCGACGGCTCGAAGGGCGCGCCGTCGTCGAGGCCCGCCGTCAGCAGAGTGGCCGTCAACCGGACCGGCCGCACGGGCAGTTCGAAGACCGCGTCCAGACTGCTCCCGGAGGCGTTGACGGCCTTCACGATCAGGTCACCGGTCGGACTGTCCCATACGGCCGAGGCGATGAAGCGGGACCGGGGCGGGCGGGCGTCGTCCAGGTCGTGGACGAGGACTCCGTCGAGGTGGCAGCGGATACGGGTGCCGTGGACCTCGATGCGCAGGTCGTACCAGCGGTCCGTCTCGATGTGCGCGGGGACGGGGTCGAGCAGATCGTGGGTGTGGCCGTCGTCCTCGCGCTGGAGGGTGAGGGAGCGGTTGCGCCAGCCGCCGACAGCCCAGCGGTGGTCGCCGAAGGAGATCAGGAAGCCCTCGGGACCGGCCGTCTTGCGCGCCCGGACGGTGATCGTGTCGTCGGTGACGGTCAGGTCCTCGAAGTCGGCCTCGGTGCCGCCCGTCGCGCTGAGCCGAACGTCGCGCCGGTCGGCGGCGGGCACGACCTCGGCCACCGGCGCTCCGGTCACCTCGATCGGCAGCAGGGTGTCCCCGCTGTTCGCGGAGTGCATCCGCTGGACGTGGTAGTTGAGGGTGAGCTGGACGTCGGAATGGTCGAAGTAGATGAGGTCGGGGACCCACTGGGTGTGACCGCGGCGGGCGAGCAACGGGGCGTAGGAGGCGAGGCGGACGACGTCGCCGTTCAGTTCCATGGCCGTCATCCAGGCCGCCTCGGCCAGCGCGCAGCGCCAGGTGTTGCCGCGGGCCGCGTACTCTCCGGCGTAGATGTGGGGGCCGGAGCGGTCCAACTCGTCGAAGTGGTCGAGGTGCTCCAGGAACCAGGCGGGGGATTTGTAGGCGTGCTCGTCGACCACCTCGACGCCCTGCTCACGGGCGAAGTCCCAGCCCCGGGTCCATTCTCCGCCGACCGGGGAGGGGCCGACGGTGCCGATGACCGTGATCTCGGGGTGGCGGGTACGCAGGGCGTCGTGGAGGAGAGCGAAGCGGGTCCGGAACGCGTCCGTGACGGTGTCCTCGTTGCCGACAGCGAGGTAGCGCAGCCCGAACGGCTCGGGATGGCCCGCCTCGGCGCGGCGGGCGCCCCAGGGCGAGGTGGCGGGGCCGTTGGCGTACTCGACGAGGTCGATGACCTCCTGGACGTAGGCGCCCATGTCCTTGAGCGGGATGGCCTGCTGGCCGCCGGGGGTGTTCTGGCAGCAGACCCCGGCGGCGACCACGGGCAAGGCGGTGGCGCCTACGTCCTCGCAGAACTGGAAGTACTCGAAGTAGCCCAGCCCCATGGACTGGTGGCCGCCCCAGAGGTTCGGCATGGCGCGGCGGTCGGCGAGCGGGCCGATGGTGTCCTGCCAGCGGTACATGTTGTCCAGGCCGAGGCCGTGGGCCACGCAGCCGCCGGGAAAGCGGACGAAGGACGGCTTCAGGTCGGCGACGGCCTGGGCGAGATCGGCCCGCAGCCCGTTCGTTCTGCCCCGGAAGGTGTCGCGGGGAAAAAGGGAGACCCGTCCGTGACCGGTGTCGCCGAGGAGGGTGAGGCGGGCGTGGAGGTCGGTGACGGAGGGACTCAGGACAGCTTGGCCGTCGCGGACCTCGGCCTCGGCGTGGACGACACCGGCGTCCGCGCTCTCCAAACGCGCGGTCGGCTCCGCCCCTCGCCGCTGCCTCGTCTCCACGGTCAGGTCGTACGTCCGGCCCGCGACGACCGGGACGCCTCCGTGACCGGAGTTGCGCAAGCCGTTTCGTCCGTCCCGGACGACCGCCTCCCAGGCCTCGGGACGGTCCTGGAGCAGTTCCGCGTACAGGCCGCCGTCGGCCGCCGAGTTGATGTCCTCGAAGAAGACCCCGAACAGATCGGGGCTGATAGGTCTTCCCGGCGCGGCCGACGGGAGGCGGATGGTCAGGGTCACTTGAGGCTCCCGAGGGTGATGCCCGAGCGCCAGTAGCGCTGGAGGGAGACCATCAGGATCACCATGGGGATCAGCGAGATGATCGAGCCGGTGACGACCATGCCGGTCAGGTCCGTGGAGGTGTCCGTCTTGACCTTGAGCCAGGAGTACAGGCCGAGCATGACGGTCCACTTCTCCTGGCTGCGCAGGAAGATCAGCGGGCCGAAGAAGTTGTTCCAGGCGCCGACGAAGCCGAGCAGGAAGATGGTGGCGGCGCCGGTGGACATCAGGCGGGCGCCGATCTGGAAGAAGATGCGGTACTCGCCGGCGCCGTCGATGCGTGCCGCTTCGAGGAGTTCGGGCGGGATGGCGCCCTCGGCGTACACCTTGGCGAGGTAGACGGAGAAGGCGTTGAAGAAGCCGGGAACGATGATCGCGGCGGGGCTGTCGATGAGTTTCAGGTCGCTGTAGAGGAGAAAGGACGGGATGGTGAGCAGGGCGCCGGGGATCAGGAAGGAGCCGATGACGCAGCCCATGAGGAAGCCGCGGCCCTTGAACTCGTACATGGCCAGGCCGTATCCGCAGGCGACACAGATCAGGGTCATGCCGAGGGTGCCGACGGTGCCGTAGAAGACCGTGTTCCACATCCAGCGGAGGAAGATTCCGTCCTGGTAGGAGAAGAGGTTGTGCAGGTTCTCGCCGAGGTTGAAGCGGGCGAAGGACAGTCCGCCGGTGGTGTAGAGGTCGCTCTGGCTCTTCGTGGCGGCGACGATCAGCCACCACAGGGGGGCGAGGGAGTAGACGACGAAGAAGGTCAGGCCGGCCACGACCAGGATCCTGGTGCGGCGCGCGTGGCGGACGCGGCCGGAGACGACGCGACGGCGGACGGCGGGCTCCCGGGTGGCCGGGGGTTCGAGAGTGGCTGTCATACCGGGGCCTTGTTGGTGAGTCGGTAGAAGACGGCGGAGGCGATGCCCACGACCGCGGCGAGGATGACGGAGAGGGCAGCCGCGTAGTTGAACTCGCCCTGCTGGAAGGCCCAGTCGTAGATCGCCATGATCGGGGTGAAGTCGCGGGTGACCGTCTCGGGTGTCATGGTCCGGAACAGCATCGGGTCGCTGAAGATCTGCAGGGTGCCGATGATGGTGAGGACCGTGATCAGGACCAGGGAGCGGCGGACCAGCGGCACCTTGATGGACCAGGCGATCCGTAGTTCGGACGCGCCGTCCACGCGGGCGCTGTCGAAGATCTCGCGTGGGACGGACTGGAGCGCGGAGTAGACGATCAGCATGTTGAAGCCGATCCCGGACCAGGCCATCAGGTTGCCGATGGAGATCCAGATCATCGAGCCGCTGTAGAAGTCCGCGTGGATGCCGAAGAAGCCGAAGAACGGGGTCAGCGGGCCGACGGACGGGCTGTAGAGGTAGATCCAGACGAGGATGGCGACGATGCCCGGGATCATGTGCGGGATGAGGAGAGGGAGCCGGAAGCGGCCGGCAAGCCGGTGGCTGACCGCGTCCAGGAGCAGCGCCATGACCAGGCTGAGCAGCATGACGACCGGGATGGCGAACAGGGCGAAGAGGGCGACCCGGCCCATGGAGAGCCAGAAGCGGCCGTCCTCGAAGCCCCGGACGAAGTTGTCGAGGCCGCTGAAGGAGACGGTCTTCTCGCCGAAGCCGAGGCCGGAACTCCGCTGGGTGTAGAGGCTCTCCTTCAGCGCGATGACGATCGGGGCGATCGTGAAGAGGGCGAAACCGAGGAAGAACGGGACGGTGAAGGACGCCCCTTTCAGTGCCATGACCCGCTGCCACTGCATCCCCCTGCGAGGCGGTGGCGCGGGAGAGGCGGCGGACGAGGCGGCCGAGGGGGGTGCGGTGGTGGCGGTCATGGGGTCACTCCGCGACGTTGATGTTCTTCGACTTCAGGTCGGCGACCGTCCACTGCTGCATGTGCTCCAGGGCCGCCTTCATCGTGGTCTTCTTGGCGACGACCTTGGCCCACTCGTCCTGCAGCTCGCTGAACATGCCGGTGTAGTCGGGGCCCGCGATCCAGGTGTCCTTCCCGCCCGCGACGGCCTTGAGGATCACGCCGGTCGCCTCGGACTTGTGCGTGCCGAACAGCTTGTCGGGGACGACGGAGTTCACCCAGGGGGAAGGGTCCGGGATCGCGCCCGGCCACTGGTACTGCTTGGTGTCCGCCTGGTAGGAGGCGTCGACAGCCTCCTTGGACGTACTGAGCCAGACGCCGGCCTCGACGGCTTCCTTCACGTGCGTGCAGCCCTTGGGGACGATGTTGCCGCTGCCGGGTGCGTGCATGGGCGTGGTGAATCCGGTGGCGCCGGCGTACTGCGGCAGGTCGACCGGCTGCCAGTCGCCCGTCGACTTCTTGAACTCCAGCTCGTAGGTCTGCAACTGCCAGGTGGAGGTGGGCAGCGAGACCATCTTCCCGGAGTCGAAGTAGGAGATCAGGGCGGGACGGTCGGTGTACGTCTGGTGGGCGACGATGTCGTCGTCGACGAACTGCTGGACGACGTCGGCGGCCTTGAGGGACTCGGGTGAGAGGAAGTCGACCTTCCAGCTGTCGCCCTCCACCTTGTACCAGGTGCCGCCTGCCTGCTGGACGAGGTTGACCAGTGTGCTGGGGTCCTCGCCGGCGAGGTTCATGACGTAGATGCCGTGCTTCTTGAACTCCTTGCCGGCGGCGATCATGTCCTCCCAGGTCCGGGGGACGGCGATGCCGTACTGGTCGTACACCTTGCGATTGATCATCATGAAGCTGGGTGTGGAACCGCCGGGAACGGCGTAGTACCGGCCGGCCGCCTGGGCCGAGGGCAGGGCCGCCTTGGCGAACTTGCCCAGATAGGGCTTCAGTTGGTCGGTGACGTCGGTGGCCAGGCCCTCGGAGGCCAGGGAGGGCGCCTCGCCGAAGTTCTGGACCAGGCAGGGAACGTTCTCCTTGGCGGCCACCGCGTTGCGAACGTTCTGCTGGGTGCCGGGGTTGTCGGCCTGCTTCACGAACTTCAGCTTGATGTTCTTGTGCGTGGCGTTGAACTTGTCGACGATCGGCTTGACGTTCTTCAGCTCACCCCAGCCCCACATCTCGACGGTGACGGGGCCGGAGGATTTGTCGGCCTTGCTGTCGCCGCCTCCGCCACAGGCGGTCAGAGCGAGCATCGAGAACGTCAGTGCGCCGGCGGATGCCGCTCTGATCCTCTTGGCCTTCATGGAATCACTCCTCGGGCGGGAACAGCGCTATAGAAAACGATGTCTACGCAAGCTAGAAGTGTCAGCCCAGACGTGCAAGATGTCGGGCGGGAAAATCTTCGGTTACGAGCAAATCACTCTGACATACAGAGCATTTGAGACCACACGATCGAGACTGTCCATCCTGGCGAGATAGACATCGTTTTCATGGAGACAGGCATACGTCGGCGAGACGCCCCGCCGTCGCCGTCTGCCCACGAAGGGCACTTGCCGCGGGGAGGTCGGGGAAGCCACGTTCGTGCCGGGCCGAGAAGGCGTCTCCGCTTCGCGACTGAAGAACGTCGAGATCGCCCGGGCCTCTGCGTGAGGGCTGGCCGGCGCGATCTCGAACACTGCGGTGCTGCCCGGCTTCGGAGTCGCCCGGCCCGTCGGTCCGGGCGTGACGGGCGTCATGGGCGGACTGGTCACCGTCGGCCGTTGGTCGCGGGCCTACGGCCCGTCATCTGCCCGGCCCGACCGGCAACCTCACCCGTCGCGCCACCTGCGGCCGGGAGAACGAGGCTGACCCCCACGACGCGCCGGTGATCGCCGAACAGGCCATGCTCCGCGTCCACTTAACCAGACTGGCTCCGGCCTACCCGGGCAAGTGGGCGCAGAACGGGCAGGCCTGAGGACCGAGAGAGCAACCCCCATGGGCTCAACACTCTGTACGGCGGCACGGGACAGCCGCGCGGGGTCTTGCGGCCGGGGCCAGGTTCACATCGGCCACGCCATCGCACGTGGCCCGGCCGCGATGTCGCCCGGCTGCCGCGCCGGGAAGCGGTCACCCAGGAAATCGGCGCGAACCGGATCTCGTGGCACTTCCCGCGTGATCACACCAGGCCGCGCCCGTGGACCGATGCCCGCTCCATAAGCGGAGTTGGAGCTCAACTCAGCGGATCGACCACTGTGAACGAGCTGTCCGCGCGGAACCCGATCGTGTTCTCGAACGGGTCGAGCCACAGCTCGTAGGAACGGTGCCGCAGGTACCAGCCCGGGTAGTTGTACGACTCCAGGGAGATCGCCCCGTCGGCCGATCCCGCCCGGGGGCGGAAGGTGGCGTCCTGGGCGAAGGTGTCCGTGCCGTCGTCGCCCGCCAGGCGGATCCGGAAGTCGTAGTGCCGCAGGTACATGCCGTTCAGGGCCCGGAAGGAGAGACCCGTGCCCGCCAGCCCGGCCACGACGGTGAACGTCTCGTTCTGCATGGCCTGGGCGTCGGTGGCCTCGTGAAGGTAACCGAGGTCGTTCTGGTGCCGGATGTAGCGGGTGGGGTAGTTGACGGACCGGAGCGAGTGCGAGCCCGTCACCACGGTCAGTGCGCCCGCAGTGGCCGACGCCGAGGCGGACAGGCTGCTCAGGCCTCCGAAGCCCGCGGCTGCGACCTTGTAGTCGTACGCGGAGCCGCCTCCGGCTCCGACCGTGATGTCGGTATAGGAGGTGCCGGTCACCTCGGTGGCGATGACGGAGTAGTCCCCGGAGCCGGAGTTGCCCCGGTACACCTCGTAGTAGAGCGTGTTGGCGGCGGCACTCCAGGAAAGGGCGATCTGCCCTGCTCCGGGTGTCGCGGTGAGGCCCGTCGGTGTCGCGGGCACCGTGCTGATCGAGACGTTGTCGAAGGTCGCGGTGTTGGTGACCGAGGTGTCGCCGGAGGTCACGGCCAGGCCGACGTACACGGTCGCCGGCAGCTCGTGGAAGAGCGTGTTGCAGGTCGGGGACCAGTTGGTGCCGTCGGGCGAGGTGTAGCCGTAGACGAAGTTGCCGCGGCGGACCAGCCTCACCCAGTACGGCTGTGCCATCGCCGTGTAGTTGATGTAGTCACCGGTCACAATGGGTCGGCCCGCGCGCCAGAACACCTGGCCGCCGCCCGCCCCGAAGAGCCTCATGTAGACGTACGGGGAGGAGGAGTCGGCGAGCAGAGCGCTGCGCAGCATGACCCCGGCGTCGGCCTCGGTCCCGGTGGCACCGACGCTGCGCACGCGCGCGGTGATCACTCCGTCGCCGGTGAGGGCGCGGTAGGCGTAGCGGTAGCCCGTCTCGCGCTGGGCGCCGGAACTGGTCATCGTCCAGACGCCGTTGGCGTAGGAGGTGCTGCCGGCCGAGCCCACCGTGCCGATGTCGGCGCTGGTCAGACTGGTCACGGCGGAGCCGTTCGGCGGGGACCAGGGGGTGGCGGGCGCGGTGGCGGTGGAGGTGTCGGTGGTCCGGCGGTAGACGACCGACTGGTAGTCCTCCGTGGTCAGTTCGCGGTACGCGGTCGTGTGCGGGGCGCTCAGTCCCTTGCGCACGACGTAGTGGGTGAGGCCGATATCGAGGGCTTCGTGGGTCCGGGTGAGGCGGTCGCCGCCGATCGACGAGTAGAGGTCATAGCTCGTGCCGAACTTGATGAACGCCGGACTGCCGCCGGAGTTGTAGTCGGCGAAGTACTCCAGCGCGGCCAGCAGCCGGTTGTTCTCCGCCGAGAAGAGGTCCACCCCCATTTTCCAGGCGGTCTCGGCGATGAACGTCCAGTGGATGAGCAGTCCGTAGGCATGGCCCTGGTCGCGGCCGGTGTCACCGATCTCGCCGTTGGGGAGCGAGTCCCGCAACCCGCCCACCGGATCGGTCAGATAGGCGTTGACGACCATGTCGAACTTCGTCCGGTCGTCGCAGAACGCGGCGACCGCCATGGCACCCTGAAGCTGGTCGCCGCCCTGACCTGCCGATCTGACCTGGGTTCCGGCACCCCGGTTACCGCCACCGACGCTGTAGTCCGGCCAGTGCACGTCGTTGAAGTACTTCTTGCACTGGATGGTGTCGGTGGTGGTCCACTCCGAGTAGGTGCCGCGCAGCAGATCGGCACCGGCAACGCTGCGGTTCACGTAGTCGGTGGAGGTCAGGTACGGCTCGGCGCCGGACCAGGTGGTGTGGGTGCGGAACCAGGCCCGAATGATCCCGGTGGCCTTGGCACTGTAGGCGGTGTCGCCGGTCAGGTAGCCGACCAGAGAGAGGTTGTACATCGCCTGCATGTCGTTTTTGTACTCGCCGAGGTGCACGTCGGGTGTGCGGCCCACGTCGGTGAACGGGCCCTGCATCGAGTAGTCGAGCGAGGAGTGGGAGTCGGCGCGCAGGGCGGCGTACGCCGTCGCGAACGGTTCGACGGAGAGGTTCACCTTCAGCCAGTCGAGGTCGGCCCGGTTGAAGCCGATGCCCGGGTGGGCGAAGGCAGCCGCGTACGCGGTGCCGGGTGAGAATGTCACCCCGGTCAGCGCAGCCGCGCCAAGGATCGCGGCGCCTTTCAGTACGGTGCGGCGGGAAAGTTCCATGTCGTTCTGCCTCCTTGATGACCGGCACCACGTATGTGGCAGGAGGATCCGATGGGCCTGCGGGGCGTCGTCCGGCCATGGGGGTCAACGGAGTGTTGCCGGGAGATGAGCGGCTCGTGACATAGAAATCGTCGTCTGGAGGCTAGAGCGCCTACATCAGGCCTGACAAGACTCATGGAGGACCGCGATAAAGAGAACGATGGCTACGACTGGTGCGCCGCCCCGACTCCTCGCCGGGCGCCGAACCCGGGAAACGGGCCGAGAGCGGAGGTCAGCCGAGGGGCCGCCGGGCGATCGACTCCCGCACGACCACATGGGTGCCCAGCGTCACGTGTTGTTCCGCGCTGCTGGCGCGTCCTTCGCGCAGGTCCAGGGCGAGCCGTACGGCGGTGCGCCCCAACTCCTCGTAGGGGACGTGGACGGTGGTAAGCCGTGGCCGCAGATCGATCGCGGTGTCCACGTCGTCGTACCCGCCGAGCGACACGTCCTCCGGGACCTTCAGTCCGGCATCGTTGAGCGCGGCCAGCGCGCCGGCCGCGGCGAGATCGGTGACCGCGAAGACAGCGGTGAAGTCTCGGGCCGTACGCAGCCGCCCGGTCAGGCGGTCGTAGGCGTCCGCGCGGCCGAAGCCGCACGCCTGCTCAAGAGCCGGGTCAGCCTCGACACCGAAGTCCGCGAGGGCGCGACGGTATCCGGCGAGCCTCCCGCCGACCGTGGTGGTCGGCACGGGGTCGGTACCGAGGAAGAGGATCCGGCGATGACCGGCGACCAGCATGCGGCTGGTCATCGCGTAGGCGCCACCTTCGTTGTCGTACTCGACGACGGTGGCCGGGACGTCGTCGCCGATCGACGGCCGCCCGCAGAGGACCAGCCGGGAGCCGGACGCCTCCAGCGAGTGGGCCGTCGCGGTCATCCGCACGCGGTACGCGGCGTTGTCGGCGACGCCCCCGATGAGGATCACCGCCGCGGCTCCCTGCTCCTGCATGGTCCTGACCACGGACAACTCACGTTCCAGGTCGCCCTGTGTGGTGCAGATCAGGCAGAGCATGCCCCGGCGGGCCGCCTCTTCCTCGACCCCGTGCGCGACCTGGGTGAACGAACCGCCGCGGATGTCGTTGAGCACGAAGGCGACGGTCTGGGTGACCACGCCGCGCAGTGCCCGGGCATGCGTGTTGGCCACGTAGTCCATCTCCCGGATGGCGCGCAGCACACGCTGGCGGGTGGCCTGAGCGACGGGGTAGTTGTCGGCGAGGACCCGGGACACCGTGGACATCGACACCCCGGCCCGCTCGGCCACGTCACGCAGTCGGGCGCGCGAGCCGTCGTCGACCGCCGTCCGACCTTTCTGGCCTGCTGCGCCACTCACCGCGCCCCCTCTTAGAAAACGTTGATCCGCATTGATCGAAGTCTAGTCGCCCGCTGCCGTCCCACAGAAGCCGTCGCCCCTGCCACAGCCCCACGAACCACCGACGATTGGTGGTGTTCGTGGCCGAGACACTGGACGACCCGACGTCTTGACGCCACTGCCCAGCGGCAGCAAGGTTCATAGACAACGGTTTCTGTCAGGACAGCGATGAGGCAGACACATGCGGCGGCAGGTCACCAACGGAACACAGTTCACGGACACCGAGGGCAACCCCGTCCATGCCCATGGCGGCGGGATGGTGGAAGCCGACGGCTTCCACTACTGGTTCGGCGAGGACCGCCACCCCGACGACACCTTCCGTTCCGTCTGCGCCTATCGCTCCAGCGATCTCGTGACCTGGGAGTTCCGTGGACGGGTGCTCACCCAGAAGTCCGACCCGGAGCTCCGAGAGGCCAACATCGAGCGCCCGAAGGTGATCCGCAGCCCTGCCACCGGGCAGTTCGTCATGTGGATGCACAAGGAGGCGGCCGGCCACTACCGGGAGGCCCGCGCAGCCGTCGCCGTCTGTGACACACCCGACGGCGACTACGTGTACCGGGGCAGCTTCCGACCGCTCGGTCACATGTCACGCGACCTGACCGTCCACCTCGACGACGACGGCACCGGGTACCTCGTATCCGCCGCCAACGACAACGAGGACCTGCACGTCTACCGACTCACAGAGGACTGTCTCGCTCCCCGGGAATTGGTGCGGAGGCTGTGGGAAGGCCGTTCGCGCGAGGCACCCGCGGCCTTCGAGCGGGACGGCGTGTACTTCATGCTCACCTCCGGCTGCACCGGCTGGCGGCCCAACCAGCAGCAGTACGCGACGGCCGACGCGATCGACGGTGAGTGGAGCGAACTGCGGGACTTCGGCGACACCACGGCCTACACGTCACAGACCGCCTACGTGCTGCCTGTACGCGACGACGGAGGGTCGGCCGCCTCGTACCTCTATCTCGGCGACCGCTGGGCTGCCAACTGGGACAGACCGGTCAACGAGTCACGCTACGTGTGGCTGCCGTTGACCTTCCCCACGCCCCGGAGCCTGTCCATGCCGTGGTGCGACAAGGTCGCGATCGACGCCCCCCGAGGAGCCGTCGGGCCCTCGTGACGCACCGTCACGTCCCATCGGCATCGATTGCCGCAGATCCGTAAAGATAACGATTTCTGTCCTGGTCCTCCGAATCCTGAGGAGTCCTCCTTGGTGCACCGTCCGTCAGCGTTGTTCGCCTTGAGCGCCGAGCACGTTCCACAGCTGTATCCACCGGGCTCCATGGCGCGTATCCGGGCATCGGTGGACATCGACCCGTCCCTCATCGCCGGTACGTTCGACGACCCCCTCGTACGCAGGGTGCTGCGGGACACCGAGATCCTCCTCACCGGCTGGGGATGCCCGCGCATCGACGCTTCGGTGCTCGAAGCCGCTCCGAAGCTCCACACGGTGGTGCACGCCGCGGGGACAGTGAAGAGCATGATCGCACCCGAGTGCTGGGAGCGTGGTCTGCTCGTATCGTCCGCAGCCTCCGCCAACGCGCTGCCCGTCGCCGAGTACACCCTCGGCATGATCATGCTGGCGGGCAAGGACCTGTTCGCGGCGCGTGAGCGTTACCGCGCCGAGCGGCGCTTCACCCTCGCCGGGATCGTCCCGGGCATCGGCAACTTCGGACGCCGTATCGGTGTCATCGGGGCCTCCAGAACCGGACGCCGCCTCATCGATTTGCTGCGCCCCTTTGACTTCCGGGTGGCACTCGCCGACCCGTACGTCGACGCCGGCGCGGCGGCCGCCCTCGGCGTGCCCCTCGTGAGCACGGACGAGTTGCTGAGGACCAGCGACATCGTCACCGTCCACGCACCGGCCACGCCCGAGACCCACCACATGATCGGACGTCGTGAACTTGAACTGATGCCCGATGGCGCCGTCCTCGTCAACACCGCGCGTGGCAACCTCGTCGACACCACGGCGCTCGTCGCCGAACTGCGCGGGGGCCGGATCAGCGCCGTCCTCGACGTCACCGATCCGGAGCCGCTCCCCGCCGACTCTCCGCTTTTCGACCTCCCGAACGTCTTCCTCACCCCGCATCTCGCCGGCTCGCACGGCAACGAGGTGGCCCGTCTGGGCCTGAACGCGATCGAGGAGCTGGAACGGCTGCTGGCCGGACTCCCGCTCCTCCACCAAGTCGACCCCACCGAACTGGAGCGCATCGCATGACCATCACGATCCGGGCCGATGCCGCCGACCCCGGCGAGCCGCTGGCCCACTTCTGGAGCGTCTGCGTGGGCGCGGGCCGCGCCGGCGAAGGACTGCGCGCGGCCTGGCAGGAGCAGCTGCGCACGGCCGCCGCCACGTGTGGATTCCGCTACGTCCGCTTCCACGGTCTCTTCCACGACGACATGTTCGTCCACCACCGGGGCGCGGACGGAAGCCACGACTACAACTTCCAGTACGTGGACGAGCTGTTCGACCGGCTCCTCGACGCCGGGGTGCGACCGTTCGTGGAACTCGGCTTCATGCCGGGCGACCTGGCCCGCACCAAGAACACGGTCTTCTGGTGGGGTGCCCACGGCTCGCCGCCGACGGACCTCGGCGCCTGGGCGGAGTTGGTTGGCCGCACCGTCCGCCACTGGGTGGACAGATACGGCGTCGACGAGGTGCGCTCCTGGTACTTCGAGGTGTGGAACGAGCCCAATCTGCGCCCCTTCTTCGACGGCACCCGCGGTGAGTACTTCGACCTGTACGGGACCACCGCCCTCGCGGTGAAGGAGGTCGACCGACACCTGCGCGTCGGAGGCCCGGCGACCAGCAACTTCGTGCCCGACACCCGCTTCGACGGCGAGCGGGAGGACAAGACGGCGCACGCTACGGTCACCGAAGCCGAAGACCTTCGGGCACTGGAGTGGCGTCCGGTGTGGGTGGAGGCCTTCCTCGACCACTGCGCATCCCTCGGCCTGCCGGTCGACTTCGTCTCCTGCCACCCCTACCCCACCGACTGGGCGTTGGACAGCCACGGCGAGGGCGCCCATTACACACGCGGGGCGGACGCGACGCCCCGGGATCTCGCCGTGCTGCGCGAGATCGTGGACAAGAGCGCCTTCCCGCAGGCCGAGATCCATCTCACCGAGTGGAGCTCGACGCCCTCACCGCGCGACCACACCCACGACCACCTCCCCTCCGCGACGTTCGTCGTCAAGGCGAACGTCGAGTCCATCGGCCTGGTGGACTCCCTCGCGTACTGGACGTTCACCGATGTCTTCGAGGAGAGCGGCGCAGGCGGCAGCGCGTTTCACGGCGGCTTCGGGCTCATCAACTTCCAGGGCATCGCGAAGCCGACCTTCCACGCCTACCGATTTCTGCACGCCCTCGGCGACGAGCTGGTGGTACGTCGGCCGGGTGCCGTGGTCACCCGGGAGACAGCCACGGGACGGCTGACCGCACTCGCCTATCACTACCCGCCGGAGATGCCGTATTCCGTTCCCCTGTCCACCCCGGGCCGCGACGTCGTCGAGGCGACTCTGGCGCTCGGCAGCCCCGAGGTTCTTGAGATCGAGCTGACCGGCCTGCCCGCGGGAGCCACCGTGACCGTCGAGATCCTCGAACCGGGCAGCGGTGATGCCCTCACGGCCTGGCGCGAACTAGGCTCGCCCGACCCCCTCTCCCGCGAGGACATCGCCTTCCTGCGGGAAGCGGCCGCGATCACGCGCACCGAGGTCCTGCGAGCAGACCGTGACGGAGGGCTGCGGCACACCCGGTCCTTGCCCCCGTGGAGCGTGGTGCTCGTGACACAACGGCCCGTGCTTGGCGCACATCAGCCCGGGTGACCACCGGTCTCGCCGGTCCGTTGCGCGTACAGACCGCGGCGCGGCCACGGATACCACTCCCTCCCGTGACCGCGCCGTGGGCGCTCTGCCGAACGACCGGCGTCAGGGTGTGGCGGCGACAGCGGCACAGGCGCCGCTGAGCTCCGCGTAACCCGCCGCCTCGATCTTGTAGTAGTAGCGCTGGCCGTGCTTCGCCGACTTGTTCGTGTAGGTGGTGCCGTACACGTCGGTGGCGAGCCGGCTGTATGTCCCGCTCTTGCTGGTGGCACGCAGCACGGTGTACGAGACGGCCCGCGCCGGGGCCTTCCAGCGGAGGGTGACCTTGCCCGGGGCCGCCGTGGCGGTCAGGCCGGTCGGGGCGGACACCTTGCTGCTGGGGCCGGTACCGATGGCCACGTGGTCGAACGTGACGTTGTTGGTGACGGCGGTGTCGCCGGAGGTGGCGGCGAGGCCGAGGTAGACGGTGTTCGGGAGGCTGGGCAGCAGCACGTTCGCCGTGGGCGACCAGTCATTGCCGTTCGGCGAGGAGTAGGTGTAGACGGAATCGCCCCGGCGGACCAGCTTCAGCCAGTACGGCCCCTTGACGTCGGGGAGGTTCGTGTAATTGCCCCAGTAGCTGCCCGAGCCCTTGCTGCCGCTCCAGTAGCTCTGGAGATAGCCCTGGTTCATGAGGCGCTGGAAGACATAGGGGACGTCGTCGCGGGTATCCAGGGAGGGCCGGATCATCAGCCCCGCCGTGGCCTGGCCCGCGCTGCCGGTGCTGTTGACCCGGGCGACGATGGTGGCGTCGCCGGTCACCTTCCGGTAGGCGTAGTGGTAGCCGGCCAGTTGGTCCCGACCGGAGGTCTTGAGCGTCCAAGTGCCGCCCGCGTACGAGGAACTGCCCGCGGCGCCCACTGTGCCCACGTCCTTGCCGGTGAGGCTGGTGACGGCGGAGGCGGCGGGCTGCTTCCAGGCGGCGGGGGGAAGGGTGGCCTTGGTCGTGTCGGACGAGCGGCGGTAGATCATGGAGGTGTAGGACTCGCCGATCTTGGCGCGGATCTCGGTCGTGTAAGGCGCCTTCAGGCCCTTGCGGACGACATAGGCGTTGTAGATCATGTCGATCGCCTCGGCGCGGGGCAGCCACCGTGCGCCACCGCTGTCCTGGGCGATGGACTTGTACAGGCCGTAGCTGGAGCCGAAGCGGACGAACACGGGGTTGCCGCCCAGGTTGAACCGGCTGAAGTACTCGGAGGCCTTCAGGAGCCGGTTGTTCTGGTCCGAGTACAGGTCCACGCCCTGCTTCCAGGCGGTTTCGGCCACTGCGGCGTAGTGCATGAGCTGTCCGTAGGCATGGCCGCCGTCGCGGCCGGTGTCTCCCATCTCGCCGTTGGCCAGTGTGTCGGGCAGTCCGCCCAGAGGGTCGGTGCGATAGGCGTTGACCACCTCGTCGAACTTCACCCGGTCGTCGTTGAACACCGCGATGGCCATCGCGCCCTGAAGCGCGAGAGCGCCCTGGTTGGCGCTGAGCAGATGACTGCCGGAGCCGGAGGTGCCGTTGCCGACGCCGAGCCAGGGCCAGTAGACGTCGTTGAAGTTCTTCTGGCACAGCCGGGTGTCGGCCGCCGTCCAGCCTGAGTAGGTCGACCGCAGCACGTCGGCCGCGGCGATGGACAGGACCGAGTAGTCACCGATGGTGAAGGCCGCCTCCGCACCCGACCACTTCTTCTGGGTGCCGCACCAGGCGGTCATGACCTTGGTGGCTTTGGCACTGTAGGTCTTCTGGCCGCTCAGGTAGCCGCGCAGTGTCAGGTTGTAGACGGCCTGCATGTCGTTCTCGTAGGCACCGCGGTTCACGTCACGATTGCGGCCGACCTCCGCGAAGGGCCCCTGCATCACGTAGTCCAGAGAGGAACGCGAGTCGGACAGAAGGCTCTGGTAAGAGGACTTCCACGGCTCACGCTTCAGGTTGCCTTTGAGCCGGACCAGGTCGGCCTTGTCGAAGGTGATACCGGGATGAGCGAACTTGGCCGGCGCCACATCGACGGCCGTCGCCGCCGTCGAGGTGGCCGCGCCCGCACCGGGCGTGGGTCGTCCCAGCCAGGCGTAGAGAGCGAGGAGAACAGCGATGGCAGTGACACCCGCAAGGTATGTACGGGGTTGACGCCGGGCTAGCAGCCCGGATCGCGCATGACGCATGAATAGTGTCCCGTGGGTGGTCTGGGGCTGGATCCGTACGGTGTGGCAGCAGTGCCGGCCGGTGATCGGCTCGATACCCGGTGGCCGCGGAGGGCCCGAAGGGTGCCGCCATAGAGGAGACGGGGCGCGACGCCGCAGATAACGGAATCTCCGCAACTACTTCAAAGAAGGGTCCCGGCCCCG
This sequence comes from Streptomyces sp. NPDC096311, assembly GCF_044763085.1. Taxonomy (NCBI): domain Bacteria; kingdom Bacillati; phylum Actinomycetota; class Actinomycetes; order Kitasatosporales; family Streptomycetaceae; genus Streptomyces; species Streptomyces sp. NPDC096311. Next base: position 955,611 of record NZ_JBIWFN010000001.1, on the reverse strand, counting down.
CCGTTGGCGCCTCCACCAAGCAGACCGACGGCCCGGCGCACGGACGGACAGCGTGCGGGTTTCCGAGGTCGCCACCCACGGACCGACCAAGGACACAGGCGCGGTTCTCGATGTGGGACGTACTCAGCGACGTCCCGGGTGCGGTGGCCATCCCCCGCCAAACGGACCGGGCCCGCGATGGTCACAAGAGACCTCCGACCGCACCGGAGGAGTCGCTCCGCCTGCCCGCACGACCGGCCGTGATCCGCCACCCCTGGTTCGCACGAAAACGGAGGGCCGCCTCAGGTAATGATGTCGAACCTATTGCCGGACATTGATCGGTACCCCTACCTTCTGCTCGAACCTCCGAGCCGAGTTCGGAATATCGAACGATGCCGGTGAAGGGACGCCTGGTGAGTCGCACCCGTTCCATGTCCTTACTGGTCAGTCCGGTCGCACTGCTCGCGGCACTCGGCGCGTCCCCGGCGCCGCCGCCCGCTTCCGCGGCGGACGGCTGCTCCTACCCCAACCCCCTCAAGTCGGTGAAGGGGCGCCGATCCGTGGCTGGAGTACTACAACGGCGGCTACCACCTGATCACCACGACCTTCACCGGAGTCCTGGGCATGCACAAGTCGCCCACCCACGCCGGCCTGGCCACCGCGCCGAGCGTCCAGGTGCGGTCGGACACCACCCCAGGCCGCGAACCAACTTCTGGGCACTGGAGTTGACCGGCACCGATCCGGACGTCGCCAACTGCGGTACCGCCGACGGCACCGACGTACACCGGTGGACCTGGCTCGCCAACGACTGCCGGCAGTGGCAGCTCAAGCCCACCCTCTGAGGATCCGACGAACCCGGATCACCGTATGAACGGAGCGATCATGAACCCCCTCAGATCCACACCCTGGAACGCCGTGAGAGCCCTGCTGGCCCTCCTCGCCTCCCTCGCCGTGCTGATCCCGTCGGCCGTGCTGCTCGGCGGCTCCGCGCACGCGGCGGCGCCTCCGGCGGGCTCGGCCACCCGCTACACGATGACGGCGTTCACGTACGGCAGTGAGACCGACATGTACGTGTACGACTCTCCCGACGGCACGACCTTCAACCTGGTCAAGGGCCCCGCCTACACCCCGCCGTCCGGCCTGGTCCGTGACCCGAGCATCATGAAGCACACCGACGGCTACTACTACGTCACCTACACCAGCGGCTGGAACACCGACCAGATCGGCTTCGCCCGCAGTACCGACCGGCAGAACTGGACCTTCCTCGGCAACATCACCCTCGGACTGTCCGGCATCGGCAACGCCTGGGCACCCGAGTGGTTCGTGGACCCGGGCGACGGCAGCGTCAACATCATCGTCTCGCTGCATCTGAACTCCGAGGCGTCCGGGGTCTTCCACCCGTACAAGGTCACCGCGACGGACTCCGCCCTGAGTGCCTGGTCCACCCCGGTCGCCCTGTCCGGCATCTCGGACAGCCACATCGACACGACCGTCGTGAAAGTGGGCTCGATCTACCACGCCTTCCTCAAGTCCACCTCCACCAAGTCCATCGACTTCGCCTCCTCCAGCAGCCTCACCGGCCCCTGGACCAACACCAGGACCAACAACATCGTCGACTACGACGGCGAGGGCCCGGTACTGGTGCAGCTCGACAACGGCGCCTGGCGGATGTATTGGGAGTCCTACCAGGTGCACAAGGCGTTCTACACCGACAGCTACGACACCTTCCAGACCTGGACCACGCCCACCGAACTGCCCGGTGTCTCGGGCACCATCAAGCACTTCACGGTCATCAAGGAGACCGTCCCGGGCGGGGTGACGCTGCCGCTCAACACCACCCGCTCGCTCCAGTCCGCCAACTACCCCGACCGGTACGTGCGCTTCCGCTCCGACTCCCTCGGCTACGTCGACCAGGTGACCTCCAGCAGCGACACGGTGACCAAGCAGAGCGCCACGTTCGCCGCCGTGCCCGGGCTGGCCGACGCGAACTGCTACTCCTTCCGCGCCGCCGACGGCCGCTATCTGCGCCACTACGCCTTCCGGGCCCGCCTGGACACCGACGCGGGCACCACGACCTTCGCCAAGGACGCCACCTTCTGCGCCCGCCCCGGCACGACGGCCGGCACCGTCCGCCTGGAGTCGTACAACTTCCCCGGCCGTTACCTGCGCCACCGCGCCTTCGAGCTGTGGCTCGACCAGTACGAGGACAGTGACACCTTCCGCGCCGACAGCAGCTTCCAGGCCATCACCCCCTGGGCCTGACACCGCTGCCTGTTCCGGGGCAGATCGCCCCGCCCCGGAGCGGGCTTTCCAACCTCCGGAGAGCGGTATGCCGCACTACACCGCCCAGCGCTGGGTCAGACGTGTCACCGCCCAGGTCCTGATCGTCGTGCTCGCCCTGGCGGGTCTCACTTCTCTCGGCCGGAAGTCGATGCCGGCCTCCCTGGCCACGGAGCCGACCGCCGTGAGCACCAGTCAGATCGGTGTCAGCCCGACGGCTATGGGCTGGGCGTCCTGGAACAGCTTCGCCAGCAGCATCGATCACAACGTCGTCAAGCAGCAGGCCGACGCCCTGGTCTCCTCGGGCATGGCGGCCGCCGGCTACAAGTACGTCAACCTGGACGACGGCTGGTGGCAGGGCCAACGCGACACGGGCGGCAACATCGTCGTCGACGAGAACCTCTGGCCCGGCGGCATGAAGGCCGTCGCCGACTACATCCACAGCAAGGGCCTGAAGGCGGGCATCTACACCGACGCGGGCAAGCAGGGCTGCGGCTACTACTACCCGACCACCAGACCCGCCGCGCCCAACACCGGTATGGAGGGCCACTACCAGCAGGACATGGAGACCTTCCAGCGTTGGGGCTTCGACTACCTCAAGATCGACTTCTGTGGTGGCCGCGAGGAGGGCCTCGACCAGGAGACGACGTACAAGGCCATCGCCGCCGCCCAGGACGCCGCGAGCGCCGTCACCGGCCGCAAGCTGGTCCTGTCGCTCTGCGAATGGGGCACCGGACTGACCTGGAACTGGGCGTCGGGCACCGGCGACCAGTGGCGCACCAGCAACGACATCATCTTCTGGGGCCAGACCGCGGACACCGCCAAGATGCTCACCAACTTCGACCAGGCTCTCCACCCTGCCGCCCAGCACACCGGGTACTACAACGATCCCGACATGCTGATGGTCGGTATGAACGGTCTGAGCGCGGCTCAGAACCGGCTGCACATGAGCCTGTGGGCGATCTCCGGCGCCCCGCTGCTCGCCGGAAACAACCTCGCCACGATGAGCACCGCCACCCGGGACATCCTGACCGACCCCGAGGTCCTCGCCATCGACCAGGACCCTCGCGGTCTGCAAGGTGTCAAGGTCGCCGAGGACACCAGGAACCTTCAGGTGTACGGCAAGGTGCTCGCCGGCACCGGCAAGCGTGCCGTCCTCCTGCTCAACCGCACCGGCTCGTCCGCGCCGATGACCGTCCGGTGGACCGACCTCGGACTGACCTCCGCCTCCGCCTCCGTGCGCGACGTCTGGTCGGGCACCAACGCCGGCTCCTTCGCGACCGGTTACACCACGACCGTCCCGGCAGGTGACGCCGTACTGCTGACCGTCTCCGGTACCGAGGGGTCCGGCTCGGCCTACGAGGACACCACCACCGCCACCACGCCCACCTTCGGCAACGTCAACGCCTCTGCCGCAGACACCGAGCTGGTGGACATCACCTACGCCAACGGCGGCAGTTCGGCGCGCAAGGCCACGATCCAGGTCAACGGACAGTACGGCTACGTCGTGTCCTTCCCGCCGACCGGTTCCCCGAGCACGTACCGGACCGTGTCCGTCCTCGCGCACCTGGCCAGGGGCACGAACACCGTGAGGTTCTCCCCCGTCTCCGGCTCCACCGCCCCCGACATCGACGCCATCCGCGCCCAGGGCATTCCCGGCACCAACGGCGTCGCACTCGTCGGCGCGGCGTCCGACCGCTGCGTCGGTCTTGAGAAGAACACCGTGGCCAACGGCAGCCAGGCCATCCTGTGGGACTGCTACGGCGGCCAGAACGAGACCTTCGCTCAGACCTCGCGCGGTGAACTCGTCGTCTACGGCAACAAGTGCCTGGACGCCGACAACAACGGCACGGCCAACGGCACGAAGGTCATCCTCTGGGACTGCACCAACGCCACCAACCAGAAATGGACGGTCACCTCGGGCGGCACCATCACCAACAACCTCTCCGGGCTCTGTCTGGACGCCTCCGGCGCGGGCACCGCGAACGGCACCAGGATGGTCCTCTGGACCTGCAACGGCCAGAACAACCAGAAATGGTACGTCAACTGATCGTATCCGGGGCCTCCTGCCCCGGCACGACCTCAACCGGTGGCGGTGCTGCCGCGGACGGGCGCGGCGGCCAGTCACCATCGGGACCGATCGACCAACTGAATCGACTCGGGTTCAATCCGCCGACCCGGGCCCGAAGTTCGGTGTGTGCCGTGCCGGAATCTCAGCCTCGACGCGATGAGGCGCCCCGGACAGTGCCGGGGCGCCCCCTGACCGCGGCCGCCGCTTCCCATGACCGCGGCCTCGCCGGGGCCTAGGCCGCGACGATGCCCTCCATGCCCGACTGGGCGAAGGAGGGCAGTCCGGTGGTGGTGGACACCTTCGTGAGGTGTCCGTCGCGGCCGATGCGGAATCCGTCGACGGTGCCGGAGGTCGCGTTCTGCACGTACAGGAAGCGCGCGTCCGCGGTCACCGCGAGGTCTATGACGCCCTGGGACATGGCGGACGGCGGGGTGGCGATGCCCACGTCATTGGTCAGCTCCAGCCTGCCACCCCTGCTGCGGTAACCGGTGACGGTGGAATTGCCGGTGTTGCCGCCGTAGAAGAAGTCGCCTGCGCGCTCCAGCCAGCACAGCGTGTTCTGGCCGTTGGCGAGGGGCTTCTGGACGATCCCGAGGACGCCGTCGCGGCGCACCTTGTACGTGCTGACCGTCGAGTCCTTCGCCTCGGCGACGAGCATGCGGCCCGCTGTGTCGAAGGTGATCGCGAAGGGCACCGCGCCGGCCGACTTGTTCACCACGGCCCGAGCGGAGGGCCGTCCGTCCCTGCGGACCGGGAACACCTCGATGGTGTTCGCGGACTTCGTGGTGACGATCAACTCCCGGCCGTCCGGCGTGAACGCGACCTGACCCGGCGAGCTGCTGAACAGGGGCACCTTCTCGTTCTTGAGCCCCAGGGAGCGTCGCGAACCGGCCAGCGGCTCAAGTCCCTTGGTGGTGATACGGAATCCCTGGACGCTGCCCTCGCCTCCCGCGTTCATGACGTAGGCGATCCGTCCGTGCACGGCAATCGACGAGGGGAAATCCCCGCTGGAGGAGACAACGTGACGCTCCGTCAGTTTGGTGCCCCGCACCCGAAACGAGGTCACCGTGCCGCTGCCCGCGTTGACGGCCAGCAGCAGCTTCGAGGGGCGGTCGTAGACGAGGGAGCCCTGCGAGGCGAGGGAGTCGGTGGGCGCGTCTGTCTGGTCGCCTCCCTTGCCGCCCGTCACGTAGACACCGGCCGGGGTGAGCCGGCCATCGACGGCACGGTCGAAGGCGTGGACGGTGTTGCCGCCGAGCTCATTGCCCTGGACGAAGACGGCACCGACCGCGTACGTGGCCTTCTGCCGTGCTTGGGGCTCTCCCGCCGAGGCCACGGTCACCGTCGTCACGGCCGCCGCCGCGGCGAGCAGCCCTGCTCCGGCGATCGTCGCCCGCTTCTGCGTCTTCGACCTGCGCCTGTCATGCCTGCTCACGTCCGACTCCTCGGGGATCCGTCGCCACCGCGGCTCGGTGACGTGCAGAGCCAGAGTTGCCGGAGTGGCCGGTGGTGCGACAGGCAATCGGTGGTCATGTCAGCGCCTCGTAAGAACTTCCTGATGCCGCAAGGCACTTGACCGGACGGGGGGGGCCTCCGCATTGTCCCGCCCTACCCGGATCCGCGAGGTTCTGCCAATAGACGCGACAGTGCCGGCCGCCCCGAAGGGCGACCGGCATACCGCGTCGACTGGATCAGCCCGCGCCTTGTTGGCGGTTGGACCGACTCAGACCCGTGCGTGCTTCGGTGCGCGTCGGGCCAGTTCGAAGTCCTGGCGCAGCACCTTGCCCTCCTGCGGAAGGATGCGGGTGACGGCGGGCGCATGCCGAGGCGCGGAGAGGAGGAGCAGGATGAAGTCCTCCGGGAGCCCGGCGACGCCGTAGTCGCCGTTGGCGTCGGTCGTCGTGCGGGTCAGTTCGCGGCCGAGAGAGGTGGTGATCATGATGGTGGCGCCGGCCAACGGCTCACCTCCCTCCTCCGTGACGGTGCCGTGCAGCACCGGCTCCGTGCCGCTCAAGTGCTTGACCCCCTGCGGCACGGCACGCGGGACGGGCATCTCGATCGACGGGTCCTCCACGATCTCCTCGACCGCCTCCCCCGGCTCCTGGTCCGCGGCCGCCTGCGCCGCCTTCCGGTGTTGCAGCAGCGCGCCCGCGCCGATGAGCGCGGCGCCCGCGACCAACCACGCGCAGAGGACCAGCGTGGGCCGCAGCAGGCCCACGTTGTCGAAGTAGAAGATCCCGTGGAACGCGTCGATCGCGTTCCCCAAAGGCATGATGGGGTGCAGTGCGCGGAAGAAGCCCGGCACCATCTGGGCGGGGACGGCGCCTCCGCTGGAGGGGATGCTGAGCAGCACGAATATGCTGAGCGCCACGCCTGGCAGGTACTGCTTGGCGAACGGCACGAGCCCGTAGGCGACCCAGGCGACCGCCTGGCTGAGCATGAAGCCGTACAGCATGGCGAGCGGCTCGTTCGGGATCACGTCCATCGACAGGGCGACCACGTAGCCGACCACCGAGATGAACGCGCCCACGCCCGCCAGGGTGAGCACCTTGGCCCGACGGCTGAGGGTGACGGCCCGCATCAGCATCATCACCGCGATGTACGGGACGATGTTCCAGACCATCGCGACGTAGAACAGACCAGTGCCGGTGACATCCCCCTTCGCGGTGGGAACCAGCTCGGTGACGGTGATCTTCTGGCCACCCTGCTCCGCCAGTCCCGTGAAGGTCTGGTTCACGACCGACTCCAGCAGGGCGCCGTCGGCCTTGGCCGTGTAGAGGGTCACTGTGGTCTTGCCGGGCGCGTAGGCGGCCACGGCATCACGGCCAAGTACTTGGTCGCGGGCATCGGAGGCGCTCGTGGCCGGGACGATGTCGAAGGCCCCCGGCGCCGCCTTGTCCAGCGCCGCCTCCACCTGTGCCGCGGCGTGCTGTCCGACCACGGCGACCTTCACGTCGTGAGGCGCGGGCGCATGAAACGGAAGGACATAGCAGAGCAGGAAGCCGAAGAAGAACAGCGCTGGGAACCACAGATTCTCGGCGAGCTCACGGATGACCCTCGGTTTGGACGGTTGGTCGGACATCAGCACTCTCCTTCTCAGATACTTAACTTAAGTAACTGTAGCAGCGAGTGCGGAGACCAGCAGATGGAGGCAAGCGGAAGAGGGTGAAGGTCACACGGCATGATGGGGAGCATGTCCGACCTGCCCGACGTAGCCGACGACCCGATCTCCGCATTCGTACATGCGATGACCTCCCTGTCGTACGCGATGAGCCGCAACCTGGTGCACGCCGAACTGGCCGCGGCCGTCGACGTCAGAATCGACCGGGCCGGTCTCGCCGCTCTGCGTGTGCTCGTGGATGCCGACCGCCCGCTCCGCTTCAACGAGCTCGCCGAGCGACTGATGGTGCGTGCCCCCCACGCCACTCGTCAGGTCGTCGTACTGGAGGCCGAGGGGCTCGTGGAGCGGACGCGCGATGCGGCCGACCATCGCGCACAGCTCGTGCAGCTCACGGAGACCGGTCGACAGGCCGTGGACCGGATGGACAGCGCCGTGCGCGACCGGCTGCGCCAAGCGCTGGCGGGCGAGTCGAGCACGGACATCCGGACCGCCGCACGGATCATGAACCGCATCTCGGCGAACGCCAAGAAGATCTGATGCCTGCCTTGCGGGCGGCAACGGGTGACCCACGCGTCCGCTGCCGGCCGTCGGCCAGGAGCGTCGCCCAGGGAGGCGATGCACGAGACCGTCACCTCCAGGCCGGATTCCATGAACCGGAACGGATACGCCATCACTGAACGCGATCAGCGTGCTCGTGGCCACGAGCACGCTTCGCCGAAGACGTCCACCGGACGCCGTACGCAGTCCAGGTGACGTCAGGAGAAATGCGCAGGCCGGGCTTCCGGTTCTCGATCTGTCGTACACGGCCCGCCCCACCCCGCACAGAACCGCACCATGACTGCGTTCGCCGCTCCAGCGGAGACCCCCGTGGCAGGCTTGAGCCATGTCTCAGCAGAATCCCGGCTCGCTCCGCGCCCCCGACCCGTCCGCCGACAGACCCCGTACCCGCAACGCCCGCGGCGAGGGCGACAAGCTGCGCGAGGAGGTCCTTGCCGCAGCCGTACGCCTGGTGTCCGACAATGAACGCATGCGGCCGGCACCCCTGTCACTGCGAGAGGTGGCCCGCGAGGCAGGCATCACCGCACCCGCCATCTACCGGCACTTCGCCGACAAGGACGAACTCGTCGCAGCAGTCATGAGGCAGCTTTTCTCGCAGCTCATCGAGGCCATGGACCGAGCCGACGAAGAGGCCGCCGACCTCGCGCCCTCCTCGCGCTTCGCCGCCCTCGCGCATGCCTACTGCCGCTTCGCGGAGGAGAACCCGAGTTGCTTCCGCGTCATGTTCGCCGTCGCCGGGATGGCAACAGATGCGTCGTCGAACTCCCAGAGCCCGGTCTCCGAACTGGCCGAACGCTGGTTCCGCGCGATGACACGGCTGTCCGAGGCTGGCCTGCACCTGATGCAGGGTCCCGAACAGGCGGCGATATCGGCGTGGTCGTCGGTGCACGGCCGCATCGCGCTCGATCAGAGCACCTCCCCCCACTGTCTCGGAGACGTGCACACGTTCGTCGACGACTTCGCAGCGTCGCTGGACCTCGCCCCCCGCGGACATGATTAGGACTGACAAACGAATCGTGACCCATGCCACTCCAGAGAGTCGCCCACATGGCTTCCTCGATGACTAAACGCTTGTAAATTTACAAGCGTTTATTCATTGGCGCCGTTGAGCAGCAGCCTCGCGACGCCGTCTTTCGGGAGCGTGTATGCGTATCACCATCGAAGAGGACAAATGCTGCGGAGCCGGCCAGTGCGTACTGCTGGCCCCCAAGGTCTTCGACCAGCGCGACGAGGACGGCGTCGTCATCCTCCTCGACGCGGAACCGCCCGCCGAGGAGCACGGCAACGCCCGTGAGGCGGCGACCGTCTGCCCCGCCGCCGCCATCGAGATCCACGCATGACAACACCACGCCGTGTGGCTGTGGTCGGGGCTTCGGCAGCCGGCCTCGCCGCTGTCGAGGGCCTGCGCCGCGAGGGCTTCGACGGCCGGATCACACTGATCGGCGAGGAGCGGCACCTGCCCTACGACCGGCCGCCCCTGTCCAAGCAGATCCTCTCCAGCAGTTGGGACACCGACCGCCTGTGGCTCCGCCCCCCGGAGGCGCTGGCCGAGCTGGACGTGGACCTGCGTCTCGGCACCCGCGCGGTCGCCCTGGACACACGGGTCGGTGAGATAGCGCTGGCCGACCACGACCGGGTCGCCTACGACTCGCTCGTCGTGGCGACGGGCGTACGCGCCCGTCGGCTGCCCAACACCGCGGACATCGGCGGGGTGCATTATCTGCGCACTCTCGAGGACGCCCTCTCGGTGCGCGCGTCGCTGGCCCGTCGTCCGCATGTGGTCGTCGTGGGCGGCGGTTTCGTCGGTGCGGAGGCTGCCGCGGTGGCCCGTGAACTCGGCTGCGAGGTCACCATCGTGACCGAACAGGCCGTTCTGCTCGCCAACGCCCTAGGCACCCGTACCGCCACCATGCTGACCGACGTCCACCGCGAACACGGGGTACGTGTGGAGACCGGGGCGCTGGTCGAAGGAGTGCTGGACGACGGCGGGCGCGTCAGCGGGGTCCGGCTCGCCGACGGCCGTGTCATCGCCGCCGACGCCGTGCTGATCGGTATAGGCGCACTGCCGAACATCGAATGGCTGGCCGGCTGTGGCGTTCCCCTGGGCAACGGAGTCGAGTGCAACGCCACGCTCCGCGCCGTGGACGACATCTGGGCAGCGGGCGACGTCGCGTGCTGGCCCGACCGGGTCACCGGCGAGTGGCTGCGGAACGAACACCGTACCAACGCCTCCGAACAGGGCCTTGCCGTCGCCCTGAACATCCTGGCCGGACCCGACCGTGCGATGCCGTTCACCACCGTGCCATATGTGTGGACCGACCAGTACGACCTGAAGATCCAGGTCTACGGCCGCACCCATGGGTTCGACCGGATGCAGATCGTCGACGGCAGCCCGGCCGACCGGTCCTTCACCGCCCTCTACGAGCGTGACGGCCACGTCTGCGCGGCCGTTGGCGTCAACAGGGTCCGCGCACTACGCGGGCTGCGTCCACTCGTGGCCGCACGCGCGGACTGGGACGAGGCGTCGGGCTCCCTCACCGCCCGCGCGGCCTGACCTGTCATCAGTGTCCCCCTCCCCCCGACGAGTTCAAGCTCACCTCTCCTGAGGAGTTCCCCCCATGAGCACAGTCACGCACGCCAAGAGCGCACCCGACTTCCCCGCGACCCGGGGCTGTCCCTACGCCCCGCCGGAGCTCTACTCCGAGGCCCGTGAGGGTGGTGTCCCCGTTCGGGTGACGCTCTGGGACGGCAGCACCCCCTGGCTGATCACTCGCCACGACCACGTCCAGCAGGTGCTGGGTGACTCCGCCCGGTTCAGCGCCGACGTCACCAAACCGGGCTTCCCCCGTACCAACAGCGCCCAGCCGGAGGTCGAGGGCGGGCTGTTCTTCCGCCAGGACGGGCCCGGTCACCTGCCGGTGCGACGCATCCTCAACCCGGACTTCACCGCCAAGCGGTCCGAGTCCTGGCGGCCCCGGATCGTGGAGCTGACCGACGAGATCATCGACCGGTTGCTGCAGCTGCCCCGCCCGTTCGACATCATCGAGCACTTCGCGCTCGCCCTTCCCACCGCCGTCATCTGCGAGGTTCTGGGCGTCGGCCAGGACGAGAGCCACATCGTGCACGGGGCGGCCCAGGTGCTCACCGACCTTGAGGCCGCGCACGAGGACAAGATCGCCGCCACCGAGGCGATGAGCGGCCTCCTACACAGGTACGCGGAGACCAAGCTCTCGGAGCCGGACGAAATGCTCCTGTCCCGTCTGGTCAATGTGCACGTCGCAAAGGGCGACATCACGTTCGAACAGGCCGTACGCCTCGGCGTGACCGTGATCGGCGCCGGTCACGAGACCACCGCCAACATGCTGGGACTCGGCATCTACGCCCTGCTCCGGGAGCCCGAGCAGCGCCGCATCCTGGTGTCCGACCCGGATAAGTACGCCGCCAGCTGCGTCGAGGAGGTACTGCGGTACTGGAGCATGGTGCAGACCGAGCCCCGTCGCGTCACCCTCCAGGACACCGAGATCGGCGGAGAGCTGATCCGGGCCGGCGAGGGCGTGCTGTGCTCGCTGCCCGCGGCCAACCACGACCCGCTGGTCTTCGCCGCGCCCGGCGAGCTGGACATCACGCGCGCCGAGCGCCGCCACATCGCCTTCGGCCACGGCATCCACCAGTGCATGGGGCAGAACCTGTCCAGGGTGGAGATGCAGGTCGCCTGGCCGAGGCTCTTCCAGCGGATCCCCGGGCTGCGGCTCGCCGTGCCGGAGGAGGAGCTGCGATTCCACGACCTCAGCGTCACCTACGGCCTGCACGAACTTCCGGTGACCTGGTGAGCGACAGCACCTCATGTACGAAGTGACCGGCGACAACACGGAGGCAGAGCTGTGACCACCGGAAGACTGGCGGAGAAGACCGCCGTGATCATCGGCGGCGGCCAGACACCTGGCGCCACCATGGGCAACGGACGCGCCGTCGCCCTGACCTTCGCCCACGAGGGCGCACACGTCCTGGTCGTGGACCGCGACCTCGACTCGGCTGAGGAGACCGCGGAGCTGATACGCAAGGACGGCGGCCGGGCCGCCGCCCACCGTGCCGACATCACCGTCGAGGGCGACTGCGCGGCGGTGCCCGACACCGCGGTCGCCGTTCTCGGGCACGTCGACATCCTGCACAACAACGTCGGCATCGTTCCGGGCGGCCGCACGGAGGACCTGAGCGGCGATCTCTGGCGCCAGGGTTTCGAGATCAACCTCACCGGAATGTGGATGACCTGCAAGTACATGTTGCCGCACATGCGCGAACGCGGCACCGGAGCGATCATCAACATCTCCTCCCTCGCCGGCTTGCTGCCCGGCGGCGGCGCCATCGCGTACTCCACCTCCAAAGCGGCTGTCAACGCCATGACCCGCTCACTGGCACTGGAGTACGCGCCGCACGGGGTGCGCGTGAACTGCGTGGCGCCCGGCATCGTGGACACCCCCATGGGTGTCGACAACGTTGCCCGTGCCACGGGTGCCAGCCGCGACGAGGTCGCCGCCCAGCGCGCCGCCATGATCCCCATGGGCCACCAGGGCACCAGCTGGGATGTCGCGAACGCCGCGCTGTTCCTGGCCTCCGACGAGGCCGCGTTCGTCACCGGCGTCGTGCTTCCGGTGGACGGCGGGAGCAGCCTTCGAGGGGCCCCGGGACAGTAGGCCTCTCTCCCCACGCCGAACCTGATGCGAGCCGAGCCCCGGTCCGCCCGGCAAGGAGCCGGATGGACCGGGGCTCGGTGCTGTCGGGCACTGAGGCTGACCGACTGGCCTCAAGCGGTGTCGTAACGCCCGTCCGTCGGTATCCCGTTCATCCTGGAGGTCTCCCGTCCCCACACTCAGGAGTCGTCCCGCATGCGCTCCGTCCCCGCACACGCCGTGCCATCTCCGGGCATGTCACCGGGGCGAACTCAGATGGCCGTCGAGCGCCTGAAGAAGCGGATCTACGCCACCGTCACCATGGTCGCCGTGTTGATGGGACTGCGACAGATCCCTCATCTGGAGCCGGCGGACGCCGCACTGGCCATTGCCGGGACGGCCGTCGGCCTGTGGCTCGCCTCCCTGGTGGCGGACGCGCAGGCCCATCGCACAGTGCACGGGCAGTGGGCGCGGACCGGGGAGATCCGTCGCATGCTGTACGTCGCGACCCCGCTGCTGCTCAGCGGAGCCGGACCGCTCCTCCTGGCGGGCCTGTCCTCCGCAGGCACCATGGAGCTGCCGACCGCGCTGGCGGTCGCGGTCACCACGGATGTGTTCTCACTGTTCCTGTGGGGGTGGCTCGGTGGCCTGTGCACCGGCGCCGGACCGGTGACCGCCTTGATCACAGGAGGACTCGACGCCGCGATCGGACTGGGCGTGGTGGCGGTGAAGGCGCTCGCCACTCACTAGCCGACGGAATCGGTTGGAGACAGCTCGGTCCAGATGGTCTTCCCGGTGGCGGTATGGCGGGTGCCCCATGCCTGGGTCAGCTGAGCGACCAGCAACAGCCCCCGGCCGCCCTCGTCGTAGACGCGTGCACGGCGCAGATGTGGAGCTGTGCTGCTCGCGTCGGACACTTCGCAGATCAGGCCGCGGTCGTCGTGGATCAGGCGCAGTTGGATGGGCGGGCGGCCGTATCGGATGGCGTTGGTGACGAGCTCGCTGACGACGAGTTCGACGACGAAGGCCGCCTCCTCCAGCCCCCACACAGCCAGCTGTCGGCAGGCCAGACTCCGGGCCTCGGTGACAACCGCGGGGTCCGCCGGAAGGTCCCAGGTGGCGACCTGATCAGCGGTAAGGGCACGAGTGCGGACTGTGAGCAGGGCGATGTCGTCGACCGGACGGTGGGGCAGCAATGCCTTGAGAACCGCGTCACAGGTGTGTTCGAGCGAAGGCGCGGGTTCCGTCAGTACTCTGAGGAGCTCTGCCAGACCCTCGTCGATGTCGCGTTCACGCGACTCGACCAGGCCGTCGGTGTAGAGGGCGAGCAGACTCCCCTCGGGCACCTCGATTTCCCTACTTTCGAAGGGCAGACCGCCCAACCCGAGCGGCGGGCCATGAGGCAGGTCGACGAAGTCGGCGGTACCGTCCGGAGCGACCAGCACAGGTGCCAGGTGTCCCGCACGGGCCAGCACACAACGGCGGGACACCGGGTCGTAGACCGCGTACAGACAGGTCGCCCCGACGTGGCCGCGTTCGCCGTCCGCCGCACTGTGCTCGGCCTCCAGGCGGTTCACCACGTCGTCGAGATGAGTGAGGAGTTCGTCCGGCGGCAGCTCCACGTCCGCGAGCGTGCGCACCGCGGTACGCAGCTGCCCCATGGTGGCGGAAGCGTGGATACCATGCCCGACCACGTCACCGACGACGAGCGCGACGCGGCTCCCCGAGAGCGGGATGACGTCGAACCAGTCACCACCGACGCCCGTCTGAGGGCTCGCCGGCAGATAGCGCGAGGCCACTTCGACCGCCACCTGAGGCGACAGGTGACCGGGCAGCAGGCTGCGCTGAAGGGTCATGGCCGTGGTGCGTTCAAGGGTGTAGCGCCGCGCGTTGTCGATGCAGACAGCGGCTCGGGACGCGATCTCCTCGGCGAGAAGCAGATCTTCCTCGTCAAAGGGGAAGGGCTGCTGGTGACGTAGGTAGAGCATCGTCCCGAGAGTGACACCGCGAGCTCGGAGCGGCACACACATCATCGAGTGGATTCCGTGCCGACGGACCTGTTCCGCACGTTCCGGGCTCGCCCTGAGCCAAGCACGGACTTCCGGATCGTCGGCCTGGCGCAGCGAGGACCGGCCGGTCACCAAAGTGCGGGCCGGGGGCGAGTCCCCCGGATACGTGTCCGTCCCTCCAGGCCCGACAGCCGACTCGGGGTGGTCGGTCAGGACCGAGGCCTGAGCCATGCGCATCAGCGTTACCGGACCACCAACCATGCCGGGCGGCGGCTCCTCACCCCGGTGCACCGATTCCCACAGGTCGATACTGGCGAAGTCGGCGAACGTCGGAACCACCAGGCGCACCGCCTCCTCCGCCGTACGGCCCATGTCGAGGACCGAGCCGATGCGGACGCTCGCTTCGTTGAGCACCGTGAGCCTGAGACGGGACCGGTACTGCTCGGTGACGTCGAGCGTGGAATTGCACACGCCCCACACCCGCCCCGCGGCGTCCTTGAGGGGCGAGAGGAAAACGGTCCAGGCACGCTCCCGGTTCTCCATCGGTGCCCGGACCACAGCCTCCTCCACGGACTGTTCGCCTGTCCGCAGCACCTCCGTGATGTGCCGGTCGAGAGTCCGGGACCGAGCCAGTTCGGGTGTGATGTCCGTGGCGCGCAGGCCGCGCATCTCTTTCTCCGGGCGGGCCAGGACGCGTGCCATCTCGTCGTTCACCCGAACCACCCGCCCCTCGCGATCGTGGAGCGACATCGCGATCGACGACTGTTCGAAGGACCACTTCACCAATCGCGCGTCGTCCTCACCGGTCGCCCGTTCCCGGCACCGGATCGTCAGGAACCACTGTGTCCGCCCCAGGCCGTCCAGCAGCGGGGTCGCCCTGACCTCCGCCGCGAGGAGCCGGCCTTCACGATGCCGTGCCGTCAGCTCGTCGGACCATTCCGCGGGCCTGGCCGCGCCCAGCCGAGCCTCCAGGACCTCGCGCTCTTCCTCATCGAACAGCTCTGCCACCGGCCGTTGGGAAACCCCTGCGGCCGAGTGACCGAACAGCTGCTCGGCGGCCTCGCTCCACGCCGTGACCGTTCCGTGCGCATCAACCGCGATCACGCAGGAGGACCCGGTGTCACCCACACGACCTGGTGCGTCGTGCCGCTCTGTCATGCGAAGCTCGTCTCGTCATCGCTGACCGTCCAGAGGTTGTCGCGCATCCGGCGGCCGTATCTCTCCACTACCAGAATCCCCGCCTGGCCGGGTCGCAACAACCCTTGAGGCGCGTCACCGGCCGCCGTGAGAGCGACTCCGCCGTGGGATCGAGGCCCGTGCACACCGGGGACGCACAGCATACGTCGACGCCGGGACCTGTGAGTGACCGGCGGTCAGCTCTCCGCCACATGCCGCGCGGCAGTAAGCGGAAGGGACACGTTCTCGAACATTGGGCGAACCGCCCGTAGGTACCCTGAGGCCATGTCCGACCACGCCGCCGAGGCAACCGCCCGCCCCTTGCGACGCGACGCCCAGCGCAATCGCGAGGCACTGCTCATGGCCGCCCGTGCGTGTTTCGCCGAGTGCGGGGTCAACGCTCCGTTGGAGCAGGTGGCCAAGCAGGCCAGCCTCGCCATCGGCACCCTCTATCGGCACTTCCCCACCCGGCTGGATCTGGTGCAGGCGACCTTCGCCGAGAAACTGGCCGCGTGGCTGGCAGCAGCGGAGAGAGCGGCCACGATGGAGGATGCCTGGAACGGCTTCTGTCATTTCCTGGAGACGATGTGCGAACTCCAGGCGGACGACCGCGGTTTCAACGACCTGGCTTCCAGTCTCCTGCCGGAGACCGCGCGCCTGGCCGAACCTCAGATCCGTATCCACCAGCTCGCCGTGCGCATCGTCGCACGTGCCCAGAAGCAGGGCATGTTGCGGCCCGATCTCACCCCCGAGGACCTCGCATTCGTCATCTGGTCCCACAGCCGGATCACGGAAGCGACGCAGGGTATCGCCCCCGCTGTCTGGCGCCGTCATCTGTATCTGATGCTCGACGGCTTTCGCGCCGACCGTGCCCACCCCCTGCCCCAGCAGGCCCTCACCTCCGAAGAGCTGTGGCAGGCCATGATCCGCCTCGGCGGATCGAGCGCCTGCAGCGGCTGACCTCCTCCACCCTTCTCAGTGCTTCAGGCGGAAGACCAGGAACTTGTGGTCCCCTCTGTCCTGGACTTCCCCCTGTACCGGCAGCGGCAGTCGCTCGTAGAGATCTTCGACGTCCTCCGGCCCGACGCCCAGGACCATGCCGCCGTAGACCGGCCCTTCCTTCAAGATCACGTTTCCGCTCACATACGGCCAGGCCGAGACGAAGCGTTGATCGGGGTGGAGTGCGACTTTGAACGACGTGAGCTCTCCTTCGCCGCTCATTTCGACCCAGTCCAGCCCGGTACCGGAACACGCGTTGCACACCGGCACGGGCGGGAACTCGTATGCCCCACAGCGATTGCATGCGAGGCCCATGATCTTTCCCTCGGCGAAGAACTCGTACCACATCTTGACGTAGGGTTGCATCTTCAACTTCCGCATCCCTTTCAGCGCGCGTCCAGTACTGCGGCAAACGAACTGATTCCGGCTCCGAGTCCATGTACGACGCTCACTTCGGGGGGCGGACTCAGTTGCCGATCGGCGCAAGCACCTCGCATCTGCTTCACGGCCTCGGAGATCTCGGCCCCGATCGATGCGCCGTAGGCATGCCCCATTCCGGTGCGGCCACCACTGGTGTTGATCGGCCTGTCGCCGTGCAAACCTGTGCGTCCCTCGATGACGGCCTGCCATCCCTCGCCTCTCGGGAGGTACCCGGCCGTCTCGGCGCCCACGAATTGGTGACACACCTGGGCATCATGAACGTACATGTAGTCGACGTCCTTGGCGGGGTCGACCCTGGCCATCTCGAAAGCCTTCGCGAAGGCCACGGCGTCCGACTCCCAGTCCAGCCCTTCGCTGTGATATCCAATGGCCGTGGCTACGCCGAGCCCGGTGACAGCGACAGGGTGTTCGGTGAAACTCCTGGCCATGCTGGTCGGGCACACGATGACAGCGGACGCCGCATCCGCGTGGACGTAGAAGTCCGACTTCCGGGCCAGGGCCCCGAGCCTCGGATTGAACTGCGACTTCATATAGTCCGTCTCGTCACCGAACCCGTGCTCTTCGGCCTCGTCGAGGAGATCCGTCACAGCGAGTGCCGCCAGCGGATTCCGCACCGCGTTTCTCCTGTTCTTGATCGCCGCGGCAACCGACGCCTCTTCCACCTGTCGCAGCGTCAGGCCGTATTTCTTTCCGTACGCCATGAGAATCGAGTCGGTACCGCCGACCCCCAGCATGGAGTCCGAATAGGCAAGATCCTGGGTGATGGTCATCCTGTTCCGCTCCCGCACAGACAGCGGTTCCCTCATGTACGGCGGCTTGCCGGCGATGACTCTGCTCCGCGTCACCTCGACACCGACGGACATCACCGTCCGGTACATACCGGACGCGACCGCCTGGCAGGCGAGCCACAGTCCCATACCACCAGTGCTGCAGGCCGCCTCATGATGGAAGCCGGGCTTGTTCCGCATGCCTATCCAGTCGGCGACGGCGGCAGCGGTGTTCACGCTTCCCGAGGACTGTTCGTCAAATACATGTCCGATATTGAAAGCGTCAACGTCCTTGGGCTCGATTCCGGCATCTTCCATGGCCTCCAACGCGGCCCAGGCGACCAGCTCCCGTTCGGTCATCCCCGCCAGCTCCGGGCTTTCCAGAACGTCTCCGAACGGAGTGCATCCGACGCCGATGATGGAAACGCCCTCGCTCAGTTCACCGTTCATTCGAACCCACCCTCGTGTGCAGGACGGTGCGACCGACGAGGTCGATGTATCGGTCGAGGTCGGGGACGAGGCCGACGCAGAAGATCCGGTCGGCACCGCGCTTCTTCAGGTCCTCCAGCCGTTCCACCCACTCCCGCGCCGAGCCCACCAGGCAGAACCGGTCGAGAACGTAGGCGCGGAATTCGGGGTCGAGCACCAGCTCGCGGTTCGGGTTCTCCGGGTCGGTACGGAGGTGGGCCGCCATGTCGTAGCGCTCGGCGAGGTCGCGGCACGCGGGACGGAACCGCTCGGGCACACCTGCCTGCTCCGGGTCGCGACCCAGTGCGATGGCCCCGAGAGCCGCCAACTGCGGGGCGATCTGCCACATCGCCTCGTCCGGATCTTCCGCGATACTCGTCTTCAAGGAGTGCCAGATCTCAAGTTCCTCGGGATCCCGGCCCGCGGCGAGCGCTCCCGCGGCAAGGTCTCCCCGTACCCGGGCCAAGGTCGACTCGTCGACCCCCGCCTCACAGATCGCGCCGTCCGCGATCTCTCCGGCCATCCGTAGACCGCGAGGTCCGGAGACCCCGAGGAGCACCGGGACCGGCCGCGCGTCCCATCCGAGGGTGACTCGCTCCCCTTGGTACTCCGTCTCGCCACGCTCCCAGAGCTCGCGAAGTGCGACCACGAACTCACGCAACTGCTTCATCGTTCCCGGCTTTCGTGCGCGACCGGCGGAGATCCCCAGGAACGTGCGTCCTCTGGCGACCGATTCCACCGAGGACATCGCAGCGGCCGTCACCAGCATGTCGCGGTGCACACAGTCGGTCATCGCGGTGCCGATCCGGCAGGTGTCCGTCGCCACCGCCAGCATCGTGAGCGATACATATGTGTCCTTGATCAGCGCCGGGTTGTCGCCGACGGCCACGAATGAGAAGCCGCCTGCCTCGGCCGCGCGGGCGCGGCGTTGGAGGACGTCGTAGTCGTGCGCCGGTATCCCCAGACCGAGCTGGAACCTCGGGGTGTTCGGCACGGAGAATTGCGGGTCCAGGAGGTCGCCGTCCATGGTTTCCTCTCCTTCCAGCGACGCAGGGATCGGTCAGCGGAGGTATGAGACATCGGAGCGGTCACGGCGTCCGCCGACGAAGAGGTCACGCATCTCAACCTCCCGGTCGACCGGAATCCTCGTGTTCCACTCGCCCACGTTCACCCGATGGGCGATCCGCCACTCGCCGTTCCTGCGCTCGAAGCGGTCGACGTAACGACCGCCGGAGACATCCAGTCCACCGCCGTCGACGCGCCGGAAGACGCCCAGCATGTAGGTCTCGACGTGCGCGGTGTCACCGTCGAGATCGATGTCGATGTTCGTCACGAAATGCTGGTGGTTGGTCCAGGTCGGGGCGTGCAGCGCTTCGAGCTTCTCCGCGCTTCCCAGTTCCTGGGCGGGGCCCGAGAAGACCTTTCCGTAGTCGGCGGTGGCGTCCTCGTGGAACGCCGACCGGACGAGGTCACCGTCAAAACGGTCCGCCCCCCGGCAGAACCGCTGGATGACCTTCGTGATCGCCCGCTCGTCCAACATCGCTTGGACGGCCGCTTCCCGAGCCGCGCCGCCACCTGGCGCCGCAGTCTCAGCAGTCCGATTCTCCATTGAATCCTCCTGTGCTCGTTCCTGGCGCTGAGCCCGTCCTGCGATCGGACCGGCGCGACATCTCCGGGTTCGACCATCAAGAGGTCGAACCCGCCTCCTGACTGACAACGACGCCGAATGTTCGGTGTCCGCACCACCGCGTCGGACCGATCGACGGCCGGGTCCAGGCATGCACCGCGCTCGGGCCGACGAAACTCCTCAGGCCGCCGCGCGGTGAACCTCACCGGCCGGGGATCGGCTCGCCGACCTCGCGGTACACCCGCACCGCGTTCGGCTGTTCCGTCGCCCTCGCACTACGGTGACGATTTAGTAGAACGCTACAGTGCCGTCACAGCACCCCGACGTCAACACCCGGATGCAATGATGGCGCCCCGGGCACACCTGACCCACGCCAGGTCACACGCCTCGAACGAGGCGCCGCCCGCCCTCGCCACCGCGCCGCCGACCCGGTCGTCACGCGGACGAGCGGGCTCCCGGCCCCGAGGCGCGGAGCTCCGCCTCAGCTGGTGCCGCGATGGATCAGCCGCATCGGCGCGACGTCATAGGTGCTCGACGCCAGCTTCTTCGCACCGGGCAACTGGGCCAGGAGCCGATTGGCGAGACGACGGGCCGAGCCGCGGAGGTCAAGGGCGATCGTCGACAGGGCGGGCTCCATCAGGGAGCTGATGGGCAGGTCGTCGACACCGATCAGCGCGAGGTCGTCCGGAACGCGTACGCCCGTGGCGTGGCACGAGGTCATGATCGCCACAGCTGCCATGTCGTTGAACGCGGCGACCGCGGTGACCCCCGCTGCCTCCGCCCTCCACTTCTCCAGAGCGGCCAGCGCGCTGACGCGCGTGTAGCTGAGGTCAGCGACCACCGGCTGGGGCAGGTCGTGGACGTGGCACGCCCGACGCACCCCGTCCAACCGCGCTTCGACGAAAGGGAATTCAAGGGGGTCGGAGAGTTTGGCGAACCCGATGCGGCGGTGGCCGCGCTCGACGAGATGTTCGACGAGCAGCGCGCCGATCCCCGCCTGGTCGAGGACACCGTCCTCGGGCCGCTCCCGCTCCTGGGCGGCGTCGACCAGCGGGATCCCGGCCTGGGCGAGCGCGGTGCTGTCGGCCGTGGGCAACGAGGCCAAGGTGATCACCCCCACCGGGTGCACGTGCCTCCAGATGTCCAACGAGGGCCGGGACGGGTCGGTCAGTTGGGCGAAGACACACGTGAAACCGGCTTCGGCGATGACACCCGAGAGGTGGTTCTTGAACTCCTCGGTGGCCTGCGCGACAGGAAGCGGGGGCACCAGGCAGAGCACCAGACTGCTGTGTCCGCTGCGCAGCGTCCGCGCGGCTGCCGACGGCACATAGTTGAGACGCGCCGCAGCCTTCATCACGAGGTCTCGGGTCCGCTCCGGGATCCCGTTGTCCCTGCCGTTGAGGACGAAACTCACCGTCGTCTGCGAGACACCCGCCTCATGGGCGACGTCTTTGATCGTGACCCTGGCCATGACTTCGTATTGTGTCACGGCTCTTGCGGGGCACCGACGGCATGAGTATGTTTCGCACATCGCCGGGATGTGACGATTTAGTAAATCGTGTTACCAACTCCCCGGCCGGTCCCGTTGGAGGATCCATGACCGCACCCGTAGTGACGGAGCACCTCGCCGAGTTCACTCCTCACCGCGCTCCGCTGCCACGTCTGCTCGCCTTCCTGCTCCCGACGTCCACCGCGATGTTCGCGGCCTTCAACGGCGTCCAGCAGATCCTGATGCCGGCGCAGGTCGAGAGGATCGACGCCGCGCACAAGGTGGGCAACCTCGCCCTCCTGACCACGTTCGTAGGGATCGCGTCGATGGTCGCGGTTCCGCTGGGTGGGTCGCTCTCGGACCTCACGCGCTCCCGCCACGGTCGCCGGGCCCCCTGGATCGTCGTTCTCTCACTGGTCACCGGCGTGCTGATGATCGCCATGGGTTTCATCGGCAACCTGGCACTGCTGGCGTTGGTCTACACCGTGTGCTGGCTGGCGGCGAACATGTTCCAGGGCTCGATGAACGCGATCCTGCCCGACCGGATCCCGCTCGACCGGCGCGGGATGGCGTCGGCGATCATCGGGCTGGGAGCGCCCCTGGGGACGCTCGTAGGTGTGAACGTCGCGAGCCGCGTAGGACAACTGGCGGGTTACACGGTCCTAGCTGTGGTGCTCGTCGTGACCTCGCTGACCCTCGTGCTGGGGGCGCGGGACAGGTCGTCGATGGATCTGCCGGCTCGCGCGCAACGACGGCGGATCGATCGCAGAGTCGCTCTGTCGAGCTACTTCGTCGCCTTCCGGAACCGCGACTTCACGATGGCCTTTCTCAGCCGGTTCGCTCTGTTCCTCTCCTACTTCAGTATCGCCGGCTACCTCTACTACACGGTGAGCGACTACATCGGTGCCGACAAGCTGCCGGGCGGCGACGTCGCCGGCGCCGTGAGCACTCTCTCGACGATCAACGTCGTCACTTGGGTCGTCGTCGCGACCGGCTGTGGATGGCTCGCGGACAAGCTCGACCGGCGCAAGGTGTTCGTCGGTGTCGCCGCCGTCGGCCTCGGAGCATGCATGCTCATTCCGATCGTCAGCCCGACGTGGACCGGAATGGTCGCCTACTCGATCGTCAGCGGTGCCTGCATCGGAACCTACTTCGCCGTCGATCTCGCGCTGATGTCGATGGTCCTGCCCAACCGTGACCGTGAAGGCCGTGACTTCGGGCTTCTGGCGTCGGCGGCCGGGGTTCCGACCGTCATCTCCGCCTTGGTCGCCGGGGCGCTCATCAGCGTCGGCGGAGGCTACCCAGCGCTCTACGTCTTCGGCACCGTCATGGCAGCCCTCGGTGGAGGCTTCGCCTTCTGTATCCGCAAGGTCCGCTGAACTCGCGGCCGACGGTTTCCTCAACCACCACCCAGCATCACGATCGGGGCGACGACATCAACAGTCTGCGAGTCCAGTCCGTCCTAGCCGCCGCAGGGACATCTCTTTCAAGAGGTGTCCCCGCGGGGGTGCCCATGAACTCCCGAGGTCAGGGACGCCGATGAGCGCGTCGCTGGACCAGCAGTCCACCATCAACCCTGACAGCCGCGTGCGGAGCCCGGGCCGCGCGATCGCCGTACTGGCGTCTTGCGGCCTCCTGGTGTCGTTGGTGCAGACAATGGTCGTTCCCCTGCTGCCCGCGTTCCCCCGGCTGATGTCCGTGAGCACCTCCACGGCAGCCTGGCTGGTGACAGCCACTCTTGTCTCCGGCGCGGTCTCGGCCCCGGTCTTCGGTCGCCTCGGGGACATGTACGGCAAACGCCGGATGCTGCTCATCTCCATCGGCCTGATCCTCGTGGGCTCGGTGCTCGGAGCGATCGCGCCGAACATCCTGGTGCTCCTCATCGGGCGGACACTGCAAGGCGTTTCGTTCGGGGTCGTCGCGCTCGGCATGAGCCTGATGCGGGACATCCTCCCCGAGGAGAGGATCGGCAGCGCCGTCGGGATGATGAGCGCATCCGTCGGCGCGGGCGGGGCCATCGGTCTCCCGATCGCCGGGGCCGTCTCGGAGTGGACCGACTGGCGGTGGCTCTTCGCCGGCGCGGCGGTCGTCGCGATGCTCCAAATCGTCCTGGTCAGGAGACTGGTGGCGGAGTCCCCCCTCCGCTCGGGGGGCAGGTTCGACGGAGCCGGGGCCGCCGGTCTCGGGGGGATCCTGGTCTGTCTTCTGCTCGGCATCTCCAAGGGAGCGGACTGGGGATGGCTGAGCCCGACCGTGATCCTGCTCTTCGTCGGCGCCGCCCTGATGTTCGCGATCTGGATGAACTGGGAGCTGCGGGCAGCCAGCCCGATCGTCGATCTGCGAGTATCGGCCCGCCCGGCGGTCCTGCGTACGAACCTGGCCACCGTCCTCATCGGGTTCTCGATGTTCGCGACCTTCGTCCTGGCAACCCAGATCCTCCAGGCGCCGGTGGTGACCGGATACGGATTCGGCCTCTCGTTGATCGTGTCCGGACTCGCCCTGCTGCCGCTCGGCGGCTGCATGGTGGTCTTCTCATCGACGTCGGCCCGGATGTCACGGATATACGGCCCGCGACTCACTCTGGTTTTCGGCACCGGGCTGATGGCGGTCGGCAACATCGGCTTCGCCCTGCTACCGGGATCCGTGTGGATCCTCGTGGCGGTGGCGACCGTCGGCGCCATCGGAGGCGCTCTCGCCTACTCGGCGCTGCCCCTGCTCATCATGAGCGCGGTGCCGGTGACCGAGACCGCCGCCGCGAACAGCCTCAACACCCTGATGCGTCAGCTGGGCAACTCGACCTGCACGTCCGTCGCCGCCGCGGTGACCAGTGCGCTGGTCGTCGATGCGCACGGGGCGTCGTTCCCGAGCGGGACCGCGTACAGCGTCGTCTTCACCATCGCCGCGGTCACCGCCGTGGGCGCGTTGGCGGTCGGGCTTCTCACGCCCGCACGACGGGACGATGGAGGATCACTGTGACCCAGGATATCCCGCCGGCCGCGCGGCTCATCTTGAGTCTCCTTGCCGGGCGCCGTCACATCCGACTGCCTGGTTACCCTCACCAGACGCACAGTGACGATTTACCGGTGGGGTCGTCGTTGCCGTCGCCGCACACACGGTCATGACTGACCGACCCGGTACACGCGACACATGTCCTGCGTTTCAGCCCTGGTTCGCCGTCCCGCCCCGCGCGGCCGGCGGGAAATGGAAGTGAAGAGA
Organism: Streptomyces sp. NPDC096311; assembly: GCF_044763085.1. Taxonomy (NCBI): domain Bacteria; kingdom Bacillati; phylum Actinomycetota; class Actinomycetes; order Kitasatosporales; family Streptomycetaceae; genus Streptomyces; species Streptomyces sp. NPDC096311. Next base: position 930,743 of record NZ_JBIWFN010000001.1, on the reverse strand, counting down.
TGGGTGTTCTCGACGGCAAGGTCGCACTGGTCACCGGTGCGGGCCAAGGGATCGGCCGTGGCATCTCGCTGGCCTTCGCGAGCGCCGGCGCCGATGTCGCCATTCTTGAGCGTGACGCCGCGCACTGTGAGTCGGTCGTGAGGGAGGTCGAGGCCCGCGGGCAGCGCGCCATCGGCATCGCGGGCAGCGTCCGCGTCAAGGCCGACTGTCTGCGCGCCGTCGAGCGGACCGTGGCCGAACTCGGCGCTCCGACGATCCTCGTGAACAACGCGATCCAGACGACGTCGAACGTACCGTTCCTGAACCACTCCGACGACGACATGGTCGCCACCTTCGAGTCGGGTGTGATGGCGGCGTTCTGGCTGATGCAGGCATGCGCGCCGCTGATGGCGGAGAAGGGCGGCGGGTCGATCATCAACTTCGGGTCGGGGATCGGCACGTTCGGCACCCCTGGGTTCGCGTCGTACGCGGCGACGAAGGAAGCCATCCGAGGAATGACCCGGGTCGCCGCGCATGAGTGGGGACCGCTGGGCATCCGGGCCAACATCATCTGCCCCTTCGCCAACTCGCCGGGCATGCTCGCCTACGAGCAGGCCGCTCCCGACGAGTACGCCGCGCTGCTGGCATCCGTACCGCTCAAGCGGATCGGGGACTGCGAGGACGATCTCGGAGCACTCGCCGTGTTCCTCGCCTCCGATGCCGGTTCGTACCTCACGGCCAACACCCTCATGGCCGACGGCGGCTCCGGCACCTTCCGCTGAGACGGCACGGAGACGATCGGCGAGGGCGACGAGCCGTGCGCCGACGGCTGGACACTGACGCGGTGTCGCTCACGCGGACGCGTTCGTCAGCCACTCCCCCTCGGTGGGCACTTCCGGCACCGGAAACAGGTCACCGATCAGCAGGGCCGCCCCGTCCATGGCCGCCGCGAGGATGTCGGTGTCCTCGGCCTTGGTCCCCTGGGAAGCCAGTACCGCGCTGTGGACAGTGAGCAGGGCCATGCGAACCCGCAGCTGATCCTGAAGATCGGAGTCCGGCCCGAGCATCAGGAGAGACGCCCGCTCGATCCGTTCCAGAGTGCCACCGCTCCCCGGCGGGCGGGCGGCACGCAGTGCGTTCTGGTTCGCCGCGGCGAACCGCATGGTACGCATCCCGCGGGCAGCAGTCAGGGCGAGCCACCCTCCGAGGAGCTCGGAGGCCATCTCCGGTGAATGCGGTCGCTCGGCAGCCCTGTCGAGGAGTTCATCGAGGGCGCTCAAGTGCCCGTCGAGGAGGCTGAGGATGATCGCCTCTTTGTTCTCGAAGTGGTAGTAGAGCGCCGCCTTGGTGATGCCGAGCTGTTCGGCGATCTCCCTCATCGAGGTCGCCTCGTAGCCCCGCTCGGTGAACAGGTCCATCGCGACGTGCTGGATCTCGGCACGGGTGTCACTGCCCTTGCGCCGCATACCTACCACCTGCCCACTCTCCCGCCACTACGTCGCCTGCCCGGGCCCATCCATGGCGGCATGCCCTCTGCATCTTATTACTCCACCGTCACTTGCTAACCGACCGGTAAGCGCCCTAGATTACTAACCGGCCGGTAAGCAAGTTAGTGTGGAGGGCATTCCAGTGACGGCTCAAGACGACGCCAGGGACGACAAGACACCCTCGGCTACAGCGGCGGGCTCGGCGGCCGAGAAGGTCGGGCTGGGGTTCACCCACCGGCAGATCATGTTCACGATGAGTGGTCTGGTCATCGCCATGCTGCTGGCGATGCTGGACAACATGATCGTCGCCCCGGCACTCCCGACCATCGTCGGCGACCTGGGCGGACTCGACCATCTGGCGTGGGTGACCACGGGCTACGTCCTCGCGAGCACCGTCGCCACCCCGCTCTGGGGCAAGCTCGGGGACCTCTTCGGCCGCCGCATCGTCTTCGTGTCCGCGGTGGCCCTGTTCCTTGCGGGTTCGGCACTGTGTGGCATGTCCCAGGACATGGGACAGCTGGTCGCCTTCCGTGCCATTCAGGGCCTCGGAGCCGGCGGCCTGATGGTCGGCGTGATGTCGATCATCGGCGAGATGATCCCGCCCCGGGAACGCAGCAAGTACCAGGGCGTGATGATGGCGGTCATGCCGGTCTCGATGATCGGCGGCCCGCTCATAGGCGGTTTCATCACGGACAACCTCAGTTGGCGCTGGGCCTTCTACGTCAACCTGCCGCTCGGCGCGGTCACCCTGGCGGTCTGCTGGGTCACCCTGGGCAAGCTGCCGAAGGGTGCAGGCAAGGCCCGTATCGACTGGCTGGGCGCCGCACTGCTCACCGTGTGGATCACCGCGCTGGTGCTCATCACGAGTTGGGGCGGCTCCCAGTACGACTGGGACTCGGCGCAGATCCTCGGGCTCGTCGCGCTGACCGTGATCGGGTTCATCGCCTTCGTCATCGTCCAGGGGCGGACGGCTGAGCCGATCATGCCGCTGCGCGTCTTCAAGAGCCGCAACTTCACGCTGGCCGGCGGGGTCGCCTTCGTCTCGGGCTTCGCCATGTTCGGCGCGATGGGCTTCCTGCCGCAGTACCAGCAGTTCGTCCAGGGATCCTCGGCCACCAACAGCGGTCTCCTGCTGATGCCGATGATGCTCGGCGCGATGGTGGTCAGCCTGGGCGCCGGAGCGCTGATCAGCAAGACCGGACACTACAAGTGGGTCCCGGTCGCGGGTGCCTCGCTGGTCACCGTCGGCCTCGGCCTGTTCGCCACGCTGGACACCGGTACCTCGAAGACCGTCACCGCGCTCTACATGGTCATCCTGGGCGCCGGCATGGGCGGAATGATGCAGACCAGTACGCTCATCGCCCAGAACAGCATCGAGATGCGCGACATGGGCGCGGGTACCGGCGCGTCCAACTTCCTTCGCAGCATGGGTAGTTCGCTGGGTGTCTCACTGCTCGGCGCCGTCTACACCAGCCACCTGACCCATTCTCTCACCAGCGCGGGCGCGGCTGGACAGAGCGTAGACGCCTCCGTGTCCTCGATGACGCCCGCGGCGCTGAAGCAGCTGCCTGAGGCGGCGCGCCACCTGTTCCAGCAGGCCGTCACCGACGGCATCACCGCGCTCTTCACCTGGGGCGCGATCGTGGCAGCCGTCGGTGTCGTCATCGCCTTCTTCATCCGCCAGGAACCACTGCGGAGCGGGGCGAAGCCGGAGGCGCCCAAGGCCGACGCCGAGCCGGTGCCGGTCGCCGGCTGAACTGCGGCCGACTCGAAGAAGATCCGACAGCAACGGTCGGGTCGGAGACATGCCGAAGGGCCGGCTGCCATTGCAGTCGGCCCTTCGGCATGGGGCAGGAGACCGCCCGGATCGGCCCTGTCAGACGGCGGACCAGCCGTTGTCCACGGGAAGAACGGCGCCGTTAATGTTGCCTGCGGCGTCGGAGGCGAGGAAGACGATGACGGTGGCCACCTCGTCCGCGTCCGCCCTGCGGCCGACGTTGCCCGCGTACTTGATGACGACGGAGGGTCCCTGGGCTTCGGGGTCCATCTCGTAAGGCAGGGGCGTCTCAATGGCTCCCGGGGCGATCGCGTTAGTACGGATGCCCTTGTCCCGGTACATGACCGCGGTGGAGCGGGTCAGCCCGATGAGCCCGTGCTTTGTCACGGTGTATCCGGTGCCCGAAGCGCTGCCGCGCAGGCCCGCCTCCGAGGACGTGTTGACGATCGCGCCCTTGCCCTTTTCGAGCATGTGCGGCAGGACGGCACGGGTCATCAGGAAGGGCGAAGTAAGGTTGACGCGGAGGATGCGCTCCCATTCGGCGTCCGTGATGTCGGCCGTGGCGGCGATCCGGCCCATGATTCCCGCGTTGTTGACCAGGACGTCGATCCCCCCGAAGGCCTCGACGGCCGTGGTCACGACCTCGTCCACCACCGCCTGGTCGCTCAGGTCCCCGACGACGGTCACGGCGGTGCCACCGGCCGAGCGGATCTCCTCGGTGACCTCCTTTGCCGAGTCCGCGTTGATGTCGGCGATCACGACCCGGGCGCCTTCCTGCGCGAACCGCAGGGCGGCGGCACGGCCGATGCCCGACCCTCCGCCGGTGATGATGACACTGCTGTTTTCCAGACCGGTGCTGCTCATGCCCGCTCCTTGTGCTCGGGCCCCGCGCCGAAACGCGCGATGGCCGTTGGGTACTGACCGTGCGTCTGTCGCTCAGGAGCGCCGTACACGAACCGACCGGCGCTCCTGGGGATTTGGTTCTTCTTCGACGACCGCCATGCAGCGATGCGTAGTGAGCGGGACGACGACATGCCGGGAGATTCCGAGGTGGGTCAAGGCCCGAGGTCGGTGACCTCGTCCCCTCGCCCATCGCGGCCGGCAGGCGCGGTTATGCCGCCACGGCCCCGCCGATCGCGTCCGTCCAAGGGCTGCGTGCCGCGATGGCGGCTCGCCAGGTGCGGATCACCTTCGGCGGCATGCCCACGGAGAGCACTCCGGCCAGCCGGTCACCGGTCCGGTACAGGGCGACGAAACGCCGCGCCTCCAGGTCGCCGTCCACGACGGCGACCTCCTCGTGCCCGCGCAGGTACCCGTATGCCTGGATCTTCATGTCGTACTGGTCCGACCAGAAGTACGGCACCGGAGCGAACGGCCGTCGCCCGTCGGGGTTCAGAAGGTTACGGGCGACCGCCATACCCTGCTCGGCGGCGTTGGTGCGGTGTTCGATGCGCATATGCGCATCGAACAGCGGGTTGTACCAGCGGGCCACGTCGCCCACCCCGTACACACCGGGCACCGCCTCGCTGAACTCGTCGCACACCAGACCGTTGTCCAGCGGGAGTCCGCTGTCCTGCATCCATTCGACGTTCGGCAGCGAACCGATGCCGACCACCACGTCGTCGGCGGGTATCAGGCTCCCGTCGGCCAACTGGACAGCGGTGACCCGTCCCTCGGACGAGAGGATCTCCTGCACCATGACACCCGTGCGCAGATCGACCCCGTTGTCGAAGTGCGCCTGGGTCAGCGCGCGGCCGACCTCCGGGCCGACCGCATGGGCGAGCGGCACCGGAGCGGGCTCCAGCATCGTCACCTCAAGGCCGAGCCCGCGGGCGACCGCGGCGGCCTCGGCACCGATGAACCCGGCGCCGACCACCACCAGCCGCCGCCCGACGACCAGTCGCTGCTTCAGCGCGACGGCGTCCTCCAGCGTGCGCAGTACATGCACCCCGGACACGCCCTCACTGCCAAGGAGCCGGCGAGGGCGCACCCCGGTCGCGATGACCAGCGCGTCGTAGTCGACCGCGTCCCCGTTCGCCAGCCGCACCGAGCGTCCCTCGACCTCGACGCCGTTGGCCCGCACGCCCAGCCGCAGATCCAGCTTCAGCGATTCGATGTCCTCCCGCGCACGCAGCGGCAGCTTCTCGATGCCCCACTCCCCGCTCAGGATCTGCTTGGACAGCGGTGGCCTGTCGTACGGGAGGTGCTCCTCCTCACCGATGAGCGTCAACTCGCCGTCGTAGCCCAGCCTGCGCAGCGCCTCGGACGTGGCCAGACCGCCCGCGGATGCGCCGACCACCGCGATCCGGTTCATGTCAGGCCTCCAGAAGGCGGATGGCGGCCGCCGGGCAGACCATCGCTGACTCGCGCACGCCGTCGTGCAGTTCGGGCGCGGGGTTCTCGTCGAGCAGGATGACCATGCCGTCGTCGTCCCGCTGGTCGAAGACCTCGGGGGCGATCAGGACGCACTGTCCCGAGGCGACACACTTCGGAACATCCACTTCTACCTTCATGGGGGTCTCCCTTTCTTGCGTTCTTGCGTTCGGTGTGGATCGGGGGTGGGCCGCGGGACGGGAGGGGTGCCCCGCGGCCCGGCTGTGCTGGTCAGCGAGTGATCTTCAGAAGGCCCGTGACCAGGCCGGCGTTGGTGCCGCCGTCCGTGATCAGGTAGGAGCCGGTGACACAGGAGGCGGCGGCGCTGCCGAGGAAGACCAGGGTGTCGGCCTGCTCGTCCGGGGTGGCCGGCCGGTGCAGCGGAATGGGGTACTTGTCCCAGAAGTCCTTGCCGGCCAGCTTCTCGAAGTCCTCGGTCATCGGGGTGGCCGTCGGGCCGGGGCCGATCACATTGGTGCGGATGTTCTTCTCACCGAGGGCCACGGCCGAGTACTGCGTCCAGATGACCAGGACTTCCTTGGAGTTGTTGTAGGGGACGGTGACGTCCCCGATGTTCTTCTCCAGCCACTCCCGCGCGCCCTCGAAGCCCTCGGTCTGGACCAGAGGCAGCCAGGTGTCGAGATTCTGGGCCCAGCCCGCGCCGGCCTGCGAGGCGACGGTGGTGACCGAACCGCCCCCGTCCATGAACGGGATGACGGACTCGGTCAGATGCCGTACGCCCGCAAAGTTGATCAGCATCGTCTCCAGCGGGGTGGTCCGGGTTCCCGGCACGCCCACGCAGTTGAACAGGGCGTTGACCGGGCCGCCGATCTCCGCGACGGTGGCGGTGATGGCCGCCGGGTCCGACAGGTTCGTCTTGTGGAAGACGGCGCCGGTCCCGGTCGGCGGCTCCTTGAGGTCCAGCACGTGCACCTCGGCGCCGAGCTCGGTCAGCTTGCCGACGAGGGAGGCACCCATACCGGCACCGCCGCCGCCGCTGACGATCACCCTGGTTCCGGAGTATCCGAGGTCGAAGTTCCTGCTCATGATGATCCTTTCGTGGATCGCTTGATCGAGGCCAGAGAGTTCTGGGTCGAAGAGATGGGGTTCAGAGAGTTCCGGTGCCGGCGACGGTCTTGGTCTCCAGATGGATCTCGAAGCCCTCCGGACCGGTCTGACGGCCGAGGCCGCTGGCCTTGTAACCCCCGTACGGAGCGTCGGCCCCGTGGAAGACACCGCCGTTGACGGAGAAGCTTCCGGTGCGGATCCGGCGGGCGATCGCCATCCCCCGCTCGTTGGAGGCGGTGCTGACCGCGCCGGACAGGCCGTACGGGCTGTCGTTGGCGATACGGACCGCGTCGTCCTCGTCCTCGTAGGACAGGACGGTGAGGACCGGGCCGAAGATCTCCTCCTGGGCGATCCGCATCTCGGTCGTCACATCGGCGAACAGCGTCGGCTCGACGTAGTAGCCGCGCGGGAGATGGGCGGGGCGGCCACCGCCGAGGACCAGCCAGGCGCCCTCCTCCCGGCCGACACGGATGTAGTCCAGCACCCGCACCCGTTGCCGGGCGCTCACCAACGGCCCCTGGATGTGTGCGGGGTCGGTCGGATCGCCATAGGGCACGCGGGCGAAGCCCGCGGCGATCAGCTCGACCGCCTCCTCGTAGCGCGAGCGCGGCACCAGTACCCGGGACAGCAGCGCGCAGCCCTGTCCCGAATGGACGCAGGTGGAGAAGGCGCACCGGCCCAGCACCGACGGGAAGTCGGCGTCGTCAAGGACGATGTGGGCGGATTTGCCTCCCAGTTCGAGCAGGAGACGCTTACTGGTGGCCGCGCCCCGCTCCTGGATGCGCCGGCCGGTGGCGGTCGAGCCGGTGAAGGAGATCATGTCGACCCTGGGGTCGTCCACGAGCTGCTCACCACGCAGATGGTCGGCGGACGGGACGACGTTGACGACACCCGGCGGGATGTCGGTCTCCTCCGCGATGATCCGCCCGATGTGGGTGGCGTTCCACGGAGTGTCGGGCGCCGGCTTGACCACGACCGTGTTGCCGGTGGCCAGGGCGAAGCCCAGCTTGTTCAGGGTCGTCTCGACCGGGAAGTTCCAGGGAATGATGAGCCCCACGACCCCGACCGGCTCCTTCAGCACCCGCCGCCAGCTGTGCACCCCGAACAGGTCACTGTCGCCGATGTCCCGTTCCCAGGCGAACGTGTCGATCATCTCGGCCGGCCAGCGCAGGTTCTCGCTCAGCGGCGTGTCCAGCTGCATCGTGCGGGTGAGTACCACTGGGGCCCCCGCTTCGGCCACCACCACCGAGCGCAGCAGCTCACGGTGGTTGCCCAGCGCCTCGTGCAGTTGGAGCAGGCACCGCTTGCGGAAGGCGTGGCCGGTGGACCACGACGTCTCGTCGAACGCCCGCCGAGCCGCGGCGATGGCCCGGTCCATGTCATAGGCGGTGGCGTCGTAGGTCTGCCCGATCACCTCTTCGGTGGCGGGATTGACGTTGGCGAAGACACCGTCGTCCGCGCTCGGGACGAGCTTGCCGTCGATGGTCAGCCGCGGCTCGGCCAGTATGTTCCCGGTCGGAGCACAGCCTGTGGTGGTCATGCGCTTGACTCCTCGTCGTTGAGGAAGCGGAACCGATTACCAGGTGACCGGGAGCGAGTGGACGCCGTAGATCTCGGCGTTGGTCTTGAAGGGCACCTCCTCCAGCGGCACGGCGAGCTTCAGCGTCGGGACGCGGCGGGCCAGCGTGGCGTAGAAGACCTGGAGCTCGACCCGGGCCAGCGGCTGGCCGAGGCACTGGTGGATGCCGTAGCCGAAGCCGAGGTGGTCGCGGTCCGGGCGGCGGATGTCGAAGGTGTTCGGGGCGGTGTAGTGGCCCTCGTCACGGTTGGCGGAGAAGGTCAGCGGGACCACGCCCTCGCCGGCCTTGATCAGCTGCCCGCCGATGACGGTGTCCTCCTTGGCGACCCGCCAGTTCGGCTCGTTGTTGATCGTGAGGAAGCGCATCAGCTCCTCGACCGCGCCCGGCGCGAGCGAGGGGTCCTCGCCGAGCGCCTTGTACTGCTCGGGGTGCTGGAGCAGCGCGAGGGTGCCGAGGGCGGCCATGTTGCCGGTGGTCTCGTGACCGGCGACCAGCATCAGGAAGGCGATGCCCTGCACCTCCCGGCGGCTGATCTTCCCGTCACGAAGCTGCTCGACGACCAGACGGCTGATGATGTCCGCCTCGGGGTCCGTGTCCGGGTCGTCGATGCGCTGGTCGATGAGGTTGTAGACGTACTCGTTGAGCTCCTTGGACGCCGTCAGGCGTACGTCGTCCGGGACATCGCGACGGAAGAAATACGTCGAGCGTTCCTGGAAGAAGTCGTGGTCGCTCTGGGGCACGCCGAGCAGCCAGCAGATGACGGTGTTCGGCATCGGCGTGGCGAGCGCCTGGAACAGGTCGGCGGGCTGGGGGCCGGCGAGCATGTCGTCGATCAGGCCGTCGACCAGCTCCTGGATCTTCGGCCGCAGGGCCTCGACCCGCTTGACCGTGAAGTCACGCGTCACCATGCGGCGCATGACGTCGTGCTCGGGCGGGTCCATCTTGAGGAAGGACCCGGCGCCGGGTCCGCTCGCGGCCAGGCTGGCCCGCATACCCGGGTTCAGCGGGTAGTCGGGGTGGGACATGTCGGCGCTGAGCGAGGTGCTCTGGAGCGCTTCGCGCACGTCGTCGTACTTGGCGATCAGCCAGGAGTTCTTGCCATGCAGCACGGCCGGGGCGACCGGGCACTTCGACCGCAGCTCGGCGTACTCGGCCGGCGGGCCGAAGGGGAAGGAGCGCGGCAGGGGGAAGGTGAGTCGCTCGGCACCGTCGGCGAGCTCCTTGATCAGCTCGCGGGTGTGGGCGTCGATGCGGTCACCGCTGAGATCCTGACCGGTTTTTTCGGGCATTTCACACGCCTCCGCAGGTAGCAACCGGGGTAAGTAATCAGTGATTACCTAACTGGGAAACACTGTAAACCATCTAGGGTGACCCTGGAAGCCCGGGGATAGAATTCGGCCAGAGCGGCTGCCTGGCCCACACTGAACAGACGCTGTACACGACAAGGAGACTGGGCACTCGATGAGCACTGGACAGGTCGGCGGAAGGTCCGGGCCGTCGCGGACGCGCAACCCACGAGGCGAGGGGCAACGGCTGCGCCAGGAGATTCTGGACGCGGCTGGACGCCTGCTGGAGGAGGGCGGACACCCCGAGGAGATGTCGCTGCGGGCCATCGCCCGCGAGGCGGGCATCACCTCCGCGGCCGTGTACAGGCAGTTCGAGGACAAGGCCGAACTGATGTGGACGCTGCTGGACGACGTCTACGAAACGCTGGCGGAAGAGCTGAACGAGGCTCGCCGGTCGGCACCGGCGGACGATGCCTGGGCCGGTCTGTGGGGCACCGTGGACACGTACTGCCGCTTCGCGGCGGCCGCACCACGCCGCTACGAGCTGCTGTTCCGCGTCGGTCCCACCCTCGCTCCCCGCGACGAGTCCGGAAGTCACCCCACGAACAAGGTCCTTGAGGCCTGGCGGCGGGCGGTCGCCCCCTGCCTGGACGAGACCGCGGCCGATCAGCTCACCGTGGACGAGGCCACGAAGTTGCTGTGGACCGGTCTGCACGGCCAGTTCGGACTGTGGCACAACGCCCCGTACGCCATCGACCGCAGCGAACTCACCGCCATGCGCGACGCCTTGCTGTTCGCCATCTTCCGGCGCCGCTGACACCGCGTCCGCCCGATGCACGACACCTGGGAGCTCTCAAGGTGTGGCCGACGACCGAACGGGTCAGGAGCGTGGCGACCCCGGAGCGCATGGGAGACCAGGGCCCCGACTCATGTAGCGAACTCGTGACGCCGATACTCTCCCTGATCCCGGCAACACCGCCGACGAGACCTGGCGACAGTCCGGCGGGTTTCCCCGAGGCGCGACGCCACCGCACAACCGATGGCCCCCGGCCGGGAACGCCCCGCCGATGCCGCGGCGGTCGCCTCCGTCCGCCTCGCTGGGAATCACGCCTGCGCTCGTCCGTCGGGAGGACCGGTCACCAGGTGACCGGCAGCGCGTGGACGCCGTAGATGAGGGCGTCCGTTTTGAAGGGCACTTCTTCCAGCGGCACGGCGAGCTTCAGCGTCGGGACGCGGCGGGCCAGCGTGGCGTAGAAGACCTGGAGCTCGACCCGGGCCAGCGGCTGGCCGAGGCACTGGTGGATGCCATAGCCGAAAGCGAGGTGGTCACGAGCGCCGCGCCGGATGTCAAGGCTGTTCGGGTCGTCGTAGTGACCCTCGTCCCGGTTCGCGGAGAACGTCAGCGGGACCACCGCCTCGCCGGCCTTGATCAACTGGCCGCCGATGACCGTGTCCTCCTTGGCAACCCGCCAGTCCGGCTCGTTGAGGATGGTCAGATAGCGCAGCAGTTCTTCCACCGCCATCGGCGCGAGAGAGGGATCGTCGCCGAGCGCCTTGAACTGCTCCGGGTGCTGGAGCAGCGCGAGTGTACCGAGGGCGGCCATATTGCCGGTGGTCTCGTGACCGGCGACCAGCATCAGGAAGGCGATGCCCTGCACGCCCTTGCGATCCATCTGCCCGGTGCGCAGTTGCTCGACCACCAGGCGGCTGATGATGTCGGCCTCCGGGTCGAGGTCCGGGTCGGCGTTCCTCCCGTCGACCAGGGCGTAAAGGTAGTCGCTCAGCTCGGCGATCTTCCCATTCCGGACGTCGTCGGCGACACCATGCCGGAAGAGGTAGGTGGTGCGGTCCTGAAAGAACGCGTGGTCGTCATACGGGACGCCCAACAGCCAGCAGATCACCGTCGCGGGCATGGGCAGGGCAAGAGCCTGCACCAGGTCGGCCGGCTTGGGACCCGCCAGCATGTCGTCGATCAGACCGTGTACCACGTCCTGGATCCTCGCCCGCAGCGCCTCGACCCGCTTGATCGTGAAGTCGCGCGTCACCAGACGGCGCAGATCGTCGTGAACGGGCGGGTCCATGCGCAGGAAGGAAGGCATTCCCGAATCCCGGAGAGCTGTCGTGCGGGTCGGGGACTTCGGGTAGTCGGGACGGCCGACGTCGGCACTCAATCTGTGATCGGAAAGGGCCTGGCGCACATCGTCGTACCTGGCGACCAGCCAGGCGTCGTGGCCAAAGAGCCTCGCCGGCGCGACCGGGCGATTCGATCGCAGCTCGGCATACTCCGGCGGCGGATCGAAGGGGCACGACCTCGTCAGCGGGAATTCGAGGGCCTTCTCGTCGTGGGTGTTGGTCATAGCCATGGCCTCCGTCTATGCGGGGGAATGCAGTTGGTGATCGTCCTTCACCAACTTGGTGAACACTGTTAACCACTCCGGATGGATGGTACCGAGGAGAGCAGGGTTCGAACAGGGGCGACGACTGCGAAAGTCATAGGCCACGACGGTCAGGCCGGGGGCGGGTACGGTCCCCTGGCGACCAAGGAGAATAGGCAGTCATGAGCAGTGCTGAACACGCCGATGTGGAACCGCAGCGGAGCCGCGTGCCGAATCGCTGGGGCGAGGGCCAGCGACTGCGCCAGGAAATCCTGGACGCGGCGGCTCGTCTCCTGGACGAGGCGGGCAGTCCGGACGAGATCTCCCTACGCGCCATCGCCCGTGGGGCGGGAGTGACCGCACCAGCCATCTACAAACACTTCAGGGACAAAGCGGAACTGATGTGGACATTGCTGGATGATGTCTATGCCTCGCTGGCCGAAATTATCCGCTCGGCACAACGGTCGGCTCCTGCGAGTGACCCCTGGGTGGGTCTGCGCACCTCCGTCGACGCGTACTGCCGCTTCGCCACGGATGAGCCCCGCCGGTACGACCTGCTCTTCCGAATCGCTCCCTCGCTCCCGCCCTCGACCGAACTCGCCCATCACCCCATGCACCAGGTTCTCGAAGCCTGGCGCGCCGCCGTCACTCCCTATCTGACCGTCGCCGTCGGCGCCGACGCGGCCCGTTGCGACCAAGTCGCAAAACTGCTGTGGACCAGCCTGCACGGCCAACTGGCGCTGTGGTGGAATTTGTCCGGAGTCCCCGTCTCCGAACTCGAAGAGCTGCGCGACTCGTTGCTGCGTGAGTTCTTCGGGCGCTGCTGACCACACCGTCGGCAGCCGAAGACCGTACGGTCGGACGCTCTCGGCCGCACCCCGATCGTGCGCGGCAACCGGCGCTTCGGCGAATCCGTCTCCGCATCGGGCGACAGCAGAGGTCGTGCCGCCGGAAGCGGGTCCCGGGGGCGGTGCCCCGCTCGGCTCAACCACCCGGACCCCCGGCACGCCCGTACAGAGCGCCGACCCGCGCTCGTGTAAGCCTCCCGGCATCCGCGCGAAGGGGAGAACGACGCACTCCGCCGTGCTCCCCACGGCGAAAGCCCGGGGTCAGGAGATCTCGATGATCACCTTTCCGCGCGCGTGACCGGCCTCGACCAGCGCCAGCGCGTCGGCGGCGGCGGCAAGCGGATAGGTGTCGACGATCAGCGGATCGAGGTTTCCCTCCGCGACGAGACCGGCCACCTCGGTCAGGGTATCCGCGGTCGCCGTACGCTCGATCATGACTCCACCGTGCTTGGCCGCCGTGGCCGGGTCGGCGGCGGTGATCAACGGGCCGCCTTCCTTGAGCAGGACGACAGCATCTTCCAGAGCCGTACCGCCGACCAGATCCAGTACCGCGTCCACCCCATCGGGAGCGGCCTTCCGCAACCGTTCGGCAACCCCGTCGCCGTAGGCGACATGGACCACTCCGAGTGACGCGACGAATCCCTCCTTCGCCGGGCTCGCGGTACCGACAACCCGGATACCACGGGCGCCGGCAATCTGGGCGACGGCGACACCCACACCACCGCCGACACCGGTGACCAGCAGAGTGGCGCCGGCCCCCAGTCCCGCCTGCCGCACTCCGTCGTAAGCAGTGGCGGCCGCGACCGGCAGAGCCGCCGCCTTGGCGAACGAGACGCTCTCGGGCTTGTGCGCCGCGGTCGCCGCCGGGACCAGCGTGTATTCGGCGAAGCCGCCCGTGACCGGCGTGCCGAAGACCGCGTCGCCGATCTCGAAGCCCTCGACCCCGACGCCGACCTCCTCCACCACACCGGCGACCTCCGAGCCCATGACCGCGGGCAGCGGAGTCTCCTTCCACTGACGCAGGTAGCCGACCCGGGTCTTCCAGTCCACCGGATTGACTCCTGCGGCCCGCACGGCGACGAGCAACTGGCCGGGGCCCGCCGAAGGCTTGGGCACCTCAAGGAACGCCTGGTTCTCGGGACCACCGTATTCCGTGAACACATAAGCCCTGGGCATGGGAGTCCACCTCTCTTGTTCTCTGGTCATCGGTTGAAATCCGCTGCTGCCTGGTGGCATCCGGCTCGTGCCGGTCGACGGACGGGCGCGAGTGCGGGGAGTCAGCGTTGTTCCGGGCGGATCGGGAAGGCGTCACGATCCGCAGAAAAGGGACTCACGTCCGCGCGCTCCGATCGTCGCGGGCATGCCCTCACATCAAGTCGAGGCATACCTCATATTTGCCGATCGTAGCAGTAAAGATGAGAGACCCCTCCGCTTACCCCGCCGGGGTGGCCGGACCGTGATGGGCAGGTATCACCGTGGGCCCCGCGTGCGATCGCGCCGCCGAGCTGTCTTTGTCTGGGCGGTTCCGCTCCGGAACGCGGTGCCACTCCGGAACAGCGACGTCGGCCCCTCGCAAGATCAGCGCCCCGGACGCGCGCTCATGTGACCGCGCTCGCCCCACACCGCCCCACGGTCCGTGGTGCGGTACACCCACGGGACGAGCCCCTGGTGTACCCAGGTATCACCGCACGCGCCTCGATACCTCCTGCGGGTCCATCAACCGGCTCCGGCCGCTACCTAGCGTTGCTGGAGCGAGCTGTTGAGACACATGCCCCATGAAAGGCGCAGCGATGATCGAAGTACGGCAACTGACGAAGCGTTACGGCGACAAAGTGGCGGTGGACGGGCTCGACTTCACCGTGAAGCCCGGCACGGTCACCGGATTCCTCGGGCCGAACGGCGCCGGCAAGTCGACGACGATGCGCATGATCGTCGGGCTGGACGCGCCCACCTCCGGGTCCGTCACCGTCAACGGGAAGGCGTACTCCGCGCACTCCGCCCCGCTGCACGAGATCGGCGCGCTGCTGGAGGCCAAGGCGATTCATCCGGGCCGTTCCGCCCGCAACCATCTGCGCGTGCTCGCCTGCACCCATGGCATTCCGCCGCGCCGCGTGGACGAGGTGCTGGAACTCGTCGGTCTGCAGAGCGTCGCCGGCAAGCGGGCGGGCGCCTTCTCCCTGGGCATGGGGCAGCGTCTGGGCATCGCGGCCGCCCTGCTGGGCAATCCCGAGGTCGTGATGCTGGACGAGCCGGTCAACGGCCTGGACCCGGAAGGTGTTCTCTGGGTGCGCAACCTGCTCACCGGGCTCGCCGCCGAGGGCCGTACGGTCCTGGTGTCCTCCCATCTGATGAGCGAGATGGCGCTCACCGCCCAGAACCTGGTGATCGTGGGCCGCGGCCGTCTGCTGGCCGACACCACGGTGGAGGCGTTCATCCGCGATGCCGACGGCTCGGGGGTGAAGGTCGTGACCGACGAACCGTCACGACTGCGGGACCTGCTGGCCGGGCCGGGTGTCGAGATCACCGGCGAGGTCGGCTCCGAGGAGCTGCGGGTGAGCGGAACCGACGCCCGGCGGATCGGCCGGACCGCCGCCGAGCACGGACTGACCCTGTTCGAACTCACCCCGCTCGCGGTCTCTTTGGAGCAGGCGTTCATGGAACTCACCCGCGACGAGGCCGAGTACACCACGCACGCTCTCCAGCCTGCCGGGAGGGCAGCATGACGGTCTCGGACATCTCGACCACGGCGCGGTCCACCACGGAGCGTCCGCATCCCGGCTACCGGGTGACGGGACCGCGTGTCCTGCACTCGGAGTGGATGAAGTTCTGGACGCTCAGGTCCAGTTGGATCACCCTGTCGGTCGCGATGGTCATCCTGATCGCGTTCGGATTCATCGCCACGGCCGTCTACGATCCGGCCACCGCGGCGAACGCCCCCGGGCCCCGCTCACAGCAGCCGACCGACGGGGTCGGGCTGGCGCTCGCGGGAGCGACTCTGGCCCAACTGGCCATCGGTGTCCTAGGCGTCCTGGTGAGCGCCGGCGAATACAGCACCGGGATGATCCGGGCCACCCTGGCCGCCGTGCCGCGCAGGCTGCCAGTGCTCTGGGCGAAGGCGCTGAACTACGGGGCGATCGCCTTCGTGCTCTCCGCCGTCGCGGTGGTCGTCGCCTTCCTGCTGGGCATGACTCAACTGACCGGCACCTCGATGGAGCTGTCGCTCTCCCACGCCGGCGTACTGCGCAGCCTCGCGGGCGGAGCCGTCTATCTGGCGCTCGTGGGCGTGCTCGGCGTGGCGCTGGGCTCGGTGCTGCGCTCGGTCGCGGGCGGTATCGCCGTACTCGTCGCGGCGATGCTGGTCATTCCCGGCCTCACCCTGCTGCTGCCCGACTCCTGGGAGAACCACATCACTCCGTATCTGCCGAGCAATGCGGGCAATGCCATGATGAGCCTGGTCCAGCACTCGGACCAGCTCAGCCCGGGTGCCGGCTTCGCGGTACTGGCCGGGTGGACGCTGGCCGCCCTCGCCGGGGCCGCCGTGCGTCTGGTCCGCAAGGACGCGTAACGGACCCCATTCCTCGAAGGACTGCTCATGACCCCCTGGAAATGAGGTCTGCATTGCGGGACGACATGAGCCCGCCCCCGCCCGGAGCCGTCCCGTCCGACGGGTCCGCACCGGGCGGGGGCATCGACGGCGGGAAGGGCCAGGAGCGCGGTGGACAGCCCGTGTTGAGCCGTCTGGTCCAGGCCCAGCACCGGCGGCAGGCGGCCGACCGCCGACGGCCATGGGTCCTGGACACGGGGTTGGTGCTGCTCGTCCTGCTCATGGGGCTGCCAGACCTCCTCGTCGACCCGTCCGGGTCCGCGATGTTCGGGGTACACCCGGCCGACGTCCCGCTGGCGACGCTGCTGCTGTGGCAGCTGGCGCTGGCGGTCCCGCTGTGGTGGCGCCGCCGGTCGCCGTCCCTGACGTTCGCCGTGATCGCGGCGGTCTGTCTGGCGCACTGGTCCTTGTCGGTCTGGCTGAGGACAGATGTCAGCCTGCTGATCGCGCTCTACAGCCTCGCGCTGCACGGGAGGTTGAGGCACCTTCCGGTGGCGGCGGGCCTCGCCGCCACCGGGCTGATCGCCATGATCTTCCGGTCCGGTGTCTATAACCCATGGGTGGCCGCGTTCCTCGTCCTCGGTACGGCCACCGCCGCCGCGGCGATCGGGCTGACGCTGCGTATCAGGCGGGCGCACCTGGCAGCCCTGGAGGACCGGGCGGCACGGTTGCAGGTCGAGCAGGAGCAACGCGCCCGTCTGATCGCGGCGGCCGAACGCTCCCGTGTGGCCCGGGAGATGCACGATATCGTCGGACACAACCTCGCCGTCATCATCAGCCTGGCCGACGGTGCCGAGAACCTGGTCGTCACCCGTCCCGAGCGCAGCGCGGAAGCGATGCGCATCATCGCGGGCACCGGACGGCAGGCACTCACAGAACTGCGCAGAGTCCTGGGTGTGCTGCGTGAGTCGTCGGAGGAGCCACAGCTCGAACCACAGCCCGGGATCGGCGATCTGGAGCCGTTGATGGAACGCGTCCGAGCCGCTGGCGCCGACGTCTCGTTCCGCACGTCGGGCGATCTCGGGGGCATTGCCGACGGCGTGCAACTGACCGTGTACCGCATCGTCCAGGAGGCCTTGACCAACAGCCTCAAGCACGCCGGCCCCGGGACGTCCATCAACGTCGCCGTCGAGTTCGGAGACGACCAGGTCCGGGTCACCGTCACCGACACCGGCCCCGCCCCCGGAAGGACGCCCGCGATACAGCCCGCAGGGCTACGGCAGGGCGACGGACATGGAATCGTCGGGATGCGGGAGCGAACCGGGCTCTACAGAGGATCACTGACATCAGGACCGGGCGCGCGTGGGGGGTGGGTGACCACCGCGGTCCTCAACGAGGCAGGAGCCCCCCTTCCGCCCGCCTCCCCCGACGGTCTCAGGAGCGTTCCCCGGTGACGACGGTTCTCATCGCGGACGACCAGCCGCTCCAGCGCATGGGTTTCGCGATGCTGCTGGAGAACAAGCCCGGCATCGAGGTGATCGGGGAGGCGTCCCACGGCTCCGAGGCGGTGCGCCTCACCGCCTCGCTGAGGCCCGATGTGGTGCTCATGGACGTACGGATGCCGGGGATGGACGGAATCGAGGCCACCCGCCGGATCGTCGCCACCGGTGGTCGCTCGCGGATCCTCGTGCTGACCACCTTCGATCTCGACGAGTACGCGTTCGCGGCACTGCGGGCCGGCGCCAGCGGGTTTCTCCTCAAGGACGCGCTGCCCGACGAACTGCTGGCCGCCATCCGTGCCGTCGCCGCGGGGGACGCCGTCGTGTCACCGAGGCTGACCCGCCGGCTCCTCGACGCCCACGCCCACCTGCTCGGCCGGTCCGGGCCACCGACCGGGGACGATCACCCCCAGCTGCGCGAACTCAGTGAACGCGAACGCGAGGTCCTCGTGGCCATCGGGGAGGGCTGGACCAACATGGAAATCTCCGAACGGCTCGGGCTGGCCGAGTCCACCGTGAAGAAGCACGTCGGCCGTGTCCTGTCCAAGGTCGGGGCCCGTGACCGTATCCAGGCCGTCATCATCGCCTACGACACCGGGCTCGTCCGGCCGCGCGGCTGACAGCCTCATCGGCGCATCGGTCTCCGACGGCCGGTGTGATGAACAGGCCCTGCAACTCAAGCAGTTCGAGCCCTGTCAGGACAGCGTGCGGCACACGGCAGCCGAAGAGTCTCCTGGGAGAACGACCGCCGAGCCGACCCGATTCGCGGGCTTTCGGCACCGCGGGCCCCGCAGCGAGCTCTGACTCACAGAGTTCTCCCAGAACCCCTCAGAAAAGGGTCGTTCGCACGCAGCATGCTCTGCGCCTATGACGCACACCCCCGTCCCCGCGCTCAAGCGCTCTCCCCACTCATCCCCGTCCCGGCCGCCGCTCCGGCCGGACGGTTCGGCTCGCATCCCCGACGTCACGCCCCGCCGCAACGCCGTGGAGGCTTTGGCAGCCGTTCTCGCCGCCTTCGCGGCGATGTTCACGGTGGCCGTGCTCGGCCTGTACTTCGTGGACGCACCGTCCACGACCTCATTGGGCTCGGCGGCCGCGGCCACGGTGTGTCTGGCCGTGGGCGGCTCGGCCGAGCTGTCCGGCGGAGCCGGCGGCGGTTTCCTGTCACTGGGCATCGAGGGGAGCGTCCGCGCCGTGCCGCTGGGCGTGACCCTGGTCGGTGCCGTGGCCTTCGGATTCGCCTTCTTCCGCCCCCTGCGCCGCCGTCGCGTCGCCGCGGGCCCGCTCGCCGCCCGGGCCCTGGTCGCGGCGGGCGCCTGCTTCCTCTCGCTCCTCGCATGCGCACACTGGGCTCGGGAAGCCCTGAGACTGCCGGAGTCGGTCACCGACCGGCTGACGCCGGGCGGTTCCGGCGCGGGCGCGTCGGGCGGACTCGGCGGCCTCTTCGGCGGGGCGGGTGACGCGGAGGGCGGCCTCGGCAGCGGTCTAGGTGACCTGTTCGGCGGCATGGGCGGCGGCTCCGGGGGCGGGCTGGGAGGCGGCCTGACCGATATCGGCTTTCGGATCGACACGGGGTCGACGCTCCTCGGCGGACTGGCCTGGCTGCTCGTCGTGCTGGGACTCGGTCTGCTGATCGCCCGGCGGGCGAACCTTCCGACGGCCGTCATGACGGGCAGGCCTCGAACGATGGCCGGACCGGCCGCTTCGGCCACCACCACGGTCGCCCTGTCTCTGCTGGCGGTGCTGTTCACGCTCGGCACGTTCGGTTCCCTGGCGCTTGCCGGCGACAAGGGCTTGATGGCGGCCGGGATCGTGCTGCTCGCGTTGCCGAACCTGCTGCTCGCGGTCGTGTCGGTCGCTGTCGGCGTGCCGTGGTCGTTCGCGACACAGACCGGTTCCCCGGCCGGTGGCATGGGAGGCATGCTCGGGATGCTCGGTGGCATGGGCGGAGCGGGTGGTGGCCTCGGCGGGGCGGGCGGTCTCGGCACCCCGAAGGACCGGACGTTGAGCCTGGCGAGCCTGGGCGAAGCCGGCCCGGCGTTGCAGGTAGGACTCCCGCTCTTCGTCGTCGCGGGCCTGGTGCTCTGCGGTGCACTGACCGCCTCCCGCACCCCCCTGCGCGTCAAGCGCGACGGCACCCCCCTGGAGAGCCGCTACCGCCGGGCGTCGACGCACGCGATCCGGCTCGCCGGAGTGTGGTCGGCCCTGCTGCTCCTGGCCGTCCTCGCCGGCAAGATTTCCGGCAGCGCGGCCATATCCATCATGGGCATGTCGATGATGAATCTCGGCGCGCACCTAGCGGGCAACGCCGGGCTCGCCCTGGTCATGGGGCTGCTCGCCGGCGCGGTGGCCGGATTCGCCGGCAGCCTCACGCACGACGCCTATCGGTCCGTCCGCGCACGCGCCTTCGTCAACCGGAGGGATCCCTCACATTACGTATCCTCCTCACAGAGTGCCAAGTGAGTTCCGGACCGACGGCAGCACCGCACCATCGCACCACCGCACCACCGCACCACCGCACCACCGCACCACCGCACCACCGGGAGAGGACATCATGGAACGGACTGAGCGGAAGGCCGCCCCGGCGTCGTCCCTGAACACCGGATCGCTACTGGTGGTCGACGACGAACCGATCGTCCGGGAACTGCTGCCCGCGGCCCTGCGGCACGCCGGCTTCACCGTGACGACGGCCGCCACCGGGGAGCAGGCGCTGGCCGCCGCTGAGGAGGATCCGCCCGATCTGGTCCTGCTCGACGTGATGCTGCCCGACATGGACGGCTTCAGTGTGCTGCGGCGGCTGCGCGACCTACCCCTCCCCACGACGGGCACCCGCGGCCGGCATGTCCCGGTGCTCTTCCTCACCGCCCTGGACACCACGGAGGACATCCTCAACGGCCTGCGGCTCGGTGGGGACGACTACGTCACCAAACCCTTCGATCTCCAGGTACTGATCGCCCGTATCCAGGCGGTCCTGCGCCGTACCGGCGGCAGCGTCCCCGTTGTGCTGACCGTGGGGGATGTGGAACTGGACCCCGATGGCCATCAGGTGACCCGGGGCCGACGGCCGGTGCGACTGTCCCCCACCGAGTTCCGGCTGCTGCACTTCCTGTTGCTGAACGTCGGGCGTGTGCTCTCCAAGACGCAGATCCTGGACGACGTCTGGAACTACGACTTCGGGGGCGACCCCAGCATCGTGGACACCTACATCAGCTATCTGCGCCGGAAGTTGGACACCACGGAACCCAAGCTCATCCATACCGTCCACGGCGTCGGCTACGTCCTGCGCGGGCCCAAGCCGTGAGCGGCGGCCGACTCCGCGGCCGGGCGAGCAGGATGTCCCTGCGGACCCGTCTGGTCCTACTCACCGTCGGTCTGCTCGCGGTCGGCCTGCTCACCGCGGCCGTCACGGTGAACAGCCTGCTGCGCGGCTATCTCAACGAGCAGGTGGACGACCAGCTCCGCCCGGCCGCCACGCTCCTCTCGCACGCACCGGTCTCCCTGGCCCTGACATCCGTACAGGCTGATCAGAAGAACGCGGCCTCCGCCACGGGGCTCGCCCTGTTCAACAGCCCCCTGGTGAGCTACGTCGACTCCGACGGCCGGACGGTCGGGGAGTTGCGCCACGACGGAACATTGAGGGGAGCCGCTCCGCGGCTGCCCGATCTCGATGGCGCCGCGGTGGCCGGCCACGGCGCCCGCCCCTTCACCGTCAGCGGCCAGGACGGCAACGAACGATGGCGGGTGATCGCCGAACCGCTGACCGAGACCGCGAGACAGTTGGACGACTCCTCGGACTCGTCCGCCACCACGGTCGTCGTGGCCACCTCCCTGAGCGAGGTCGATGCGACGGTGGGCAGGTTGGGGACCATCTCCGCCGGGGTCGGAGCGGGCCTGCTGGCCGTCCTCGCCCTGGTCGGCTGGTTCGCCGTCCGCTCCGGGCTGCGTCCGCTGCTGCGGATCGAGGAGACCGCGTCCGCGATCGCCGGCGGGGACCTGTCGCGCCGGGTACCCGAACTGGCCGCGCCCAGCACCGAGGTGGGACGGCTGGCCGCGGTTCTCAACGGAATGCTCGTACAGATCGAGACGGCCTTCGCCGCCCGGGCCGAGTCCGAGGCCACCATGCGGCGCTTCGTCGCCGACGCGAGCCATGAACTGCGCACGCCGCTCGTCGGGATCAAGGGCTTCACCGACCTGTACCGCATGGGCGCCCTCCCCGACCGGGAGGACATCGACCGGACCATGCGGCGCATCTCCGGGGAGGCCGAGCGGCTGACCCGGCTGGTCGAGGACATGCTGCTGCTGGCCCGGCTCGACGAGAGCGTGCCGGGGGCGGGGAACAACGGCAGGCTCCCGATCCATCTCGCCCCTACGGACCTGCGCACCCTCGCCGTCGACGCCCTGCACGACATCAGGGCCCTGGACCCCTCCCGCCCGGTCGAACTCACCGGCCCGGGCGGCGGTACGCCACCCTCCTCGGCGGCGGCCCTGGCCGACGAGGCGCGGCTGCGTCAGGTGGTCACCAACCTGGTGGGGAACGCCGTCACCCATACCCCCGCCGGAACCCCCGTACGGATCGGCGTCGGTACGGTCGACGGCCATGCCGTGCTGGAGGTCGCCGACGAGGGCGCGGGCCTGGACACCCAACAGGCCCGACGGGTCTTCGAGCGGTTCTACCGTGCCGACAGCTCACGTTCCCGCTCGGCCGGTGGCGGTGCCGGCCTCGGGCTCGCCATCGTCCAGTCCCTGGTCACCGCGCACGGCGGGCGGGTGCAACTGACGACGGCGCCCGGACAGGGGGCGACCTTCCGTGTTCTGGTGCCTTCCGTCGCCGATGGCGAAGGCCGTGCCGACGGCGACGAGTGACCAAGAGACATGCTCACCGATCGGGAAACGGACTCGCCGCGCTCAGTTGTTCCTCTCCGCCACGATGTGATCGAGGTTCTCCAGGGAGTTGACGAGCGCGTCGACCGGCACCACGGGCCAGCTCATCGCTTCCTTGATCTCCGCCGACATTCCACTCCAGTCGCAGTAGGAGGTCACCTCCGTCTCCCGCTCACCGACGGCATGCAGAAGGTAGCCGTACACATGGCCGAAGGGCGGTTCACCCACCCGCCCGACCGCCCATTCGAGCTGCGCGTCCGGCGCGATGCGGGTCACGGTGTTCTGCACCCGGTACTTGCCCATGGGGAGATCCCCCAGCGGTTCCCGGTCCATGTCCATCTCGAAGGTGTCCCCCACGTTCCGCAGGCGACCGGCGTTGCGGGCCGCCACGAGCATGCCGGATCCGTCGATGTGCACATGCCCGTTGGGGTCGGTGACGAGGTCGAAGATCGTGCTCGCCGAGGCGGCGATCCGGCGGGTGGCGGCGATACGTTCGGAGTCGGACATGGGTCAGCCGAGGAGTTCGTCGAGGTCCGAACGGATCTCTTCGGGTGTGACCGTGGGCTCATAACGGCGCAGCACCGTGCCGTCCTTGGCGACCAGGAACTTCGTGAAGTTCCACTTGACCTCATCGGTGCCGATCGCCTCGGGCCGGATCTTCTTGATGTGCTCGAACAGGAAGCCGTTGTCCGGACCGAAGTCTCCGCGCGCCTGACCTCGCAGGTAAGTGAACAGCGGCGCGGCGTCCGCACCATTGACATCGACCTTTCCGAACACCGGGAAGGTGACGTCGAACTTGGTGGAGCAGAAGTCCTGGATCTCCTCGTCGGTGCCGGGCTCCTGGCCGCCGAACTGGTTGCAGGGGAAGCCAAGGATCTCCAGCCCGCGCTGCCCGAACTCACGGTAAAGAGACTGGAGTCCCTCGTACTGGGGGGTCAGTCCGCACTTGCTGGCAACGTTGACGATCAGCAGGGCATTGCCGGAGTAGTCACCGAGGCTGCGGGTGGTGCCGTCGGCGGTGGCGACATCGAAGTCATAGACGCCCATGCGGGCTCCTCAGGGTCTCGTGTGGGCGCGCGCGACCTGCCGCGCCTCGCGTGGCGAATTATGCAACTCTGAGAGTGACATTAATTGAGAACGTGTACTGAGGCAACGGACTCGGTTGCGAATAGGCTGTGCGGATGATTGCCCAGGCCCGGTCCACCCCGGCACGCCCCCGAGGACGCCCGCGCGACGACTCGGTGGACCGTCGCGTGCTCGCCGCGACGGTGGACGAGCTGGCCGAGAAGGGCATCGCGGAGTTCAGCGTCACATCGGTCGCCGCCCGGGCGAAGGCCGCCAAGCGCAGCATCCAGGTCCGCTGGCCACGCCGGGAGGATCTCATCCTGGCCGGGATGTCCACGCTCGCCGCAGGGCTCAGCCCTCCCCGGACCGGGTCGATCTCCGAAGACCTACGGATCCTGCTCGACGAGGTCGCCGCCGTGTACGTGGAACCGCGCCGCGGCATCCTCCAGCGGTGCGCGGCGGAGATGGAACGGTTTCCCGACCTCTACGAGGCGTTCCGTCGCGACTCGGTCGACCGCTGCATGGCAGCCATCGAGGACGCGGTCCACGACGCGATCGGACGCGGTGAGGTCCGCGAGAGCGTGAACCCCGCGACGGTGGCGGAAGCCGTAACCGGATTCGCCTTGATGAGGGCATCCCTGGGCCTGGAACACGTACTGCCAGCCGGCCTTCGGACAGACCTCGCCACGCTCCTGCTGAACGGCATCCGCGCCCCCACTCAGGGCACCGGTGCGCCGCGTGCCACTCGGGAGTGACCCGCCGCGTCGGGGCCGTGCCATGGACTCAACGCGGTGCGGTCACGGAAAGGACTCTCGTGACCGCACCGCGCAGCTTCCGCCGTAGTCGGCGCAACGCCTTGCCTTCGGCTGGCCCGACGAGGCGTCATTCCGCGTAGCCCACCGCCTCAACCTCGTGGTAGTGACGTCGCCCGTGTTCGGCCGGCTTGTACGTGTAGGTGGTGCCGCGCACATCCGTGGCTGGTTGCGTGTACCGCCCGCCCTTGGCGGTGGCGCGCAGCACGGTGTACAGGACGGCCCGCACGGGGGCCTTCCAGCGCAGGGTGACCTTGCCGTCGGCCGCTGCCGCGGTGAGCCCGGTCGGCGCTGACGCCTTGCTGCTGGGGCCGGTGTCGATGGCCACATGAGGTCGACCTCCTGCGCATGCGCACCCGCGGAGGCATGGCCGTTGTCCGGGCAAAGGACGAAATCAAGTGCAGGCGACCCAAACTGACGGCCCGACAGCAGGCCCCCGCCTGGTCAACGGCGCACCAGGTTCTGGAACGTGCTGGGAACGCCAAGCACTGTCGGACGTGTTCACCACGGCCTTGACGACGGTGGGCGCCATCTGGCCGTAGGCATAGCGCAGGGCGTCCACCCTGTTGGTCTTTCCACCGTTACCGTCGACCGACAGACTCCGCGCTGCGGCCAGGGCGGGGACCCCTGCACGGCCGCCCGTCTTGCATCGGCGGTGGCGAATGGGCTGACAACGGCCGGGGCCGCACCCACCGCCGTGTCGGTTGTGGCCTTCGGGGCCGCCTGGAGTCCCTGGATCTGGTCTCGGGTTGGGCGGCAGCCCTGTGTGGGACCGCCGCCGAGGCCGCGTGGGTGAGTCGGGCTGCTACTTCCAACTGTCGTTGAGATTCACCGAGCCGGAGGCGCCGGTGGTGTAGCTGCGGTTGGCGCCGGACTCCCAGGTCACATTCCCCGCGCTGTCCTTGACGATGTATTTGTATTCGAAGGCGGTGTCCGCCGGGATGGGGACGGCCGCGGACCAGTTCGGGTAGTTCGCGGAGGAGAGTGGGATCGCCGAGGCAGGTGCCCAGGTGCCGAGGGCGGGGATGGAGCCAACGACGTAGACGTTCTGGCCCCAGAGGGTCGTCTTGTTCTCCGTGAACGTGACACTCACCGAGGTGCTGGTTCCGCCGCCGGTCGCGCCGTTCCAGGTGTCGTTGAGGGTGCCGCCGGATCCGCTGTTGGCGCTGTGGTTGGCACCATCCTCCCAGGTGACGTTCCCGGCGGCGTCCTTGACGATGTACTTGTACTCGAAGGCGGTGCTGGCGGGCAGAGTGACCGTGCCGGACCAAGTCGGGTAGCCGGCCGAGGAGAGCGGGACGGCAGATTTCGGGTCCCAGGTGCCGAGGGCCGGGATGGAGCCGACGACGTAGACGTTCTGGCCCCAGACGGTCGTCTTGTACTCGTTGAAGGTCTCCGACACGGTGTCGCTGGACGGCGGCGGGGTCGTCGGGCAGTCGGTCGTGCAGGGCGTGGCGGTCGCGTACAGAGCGAGGGCGTCGCCGGCCGGAATGGTGGCGGTGGCCTTGCCGGAGGCGTCGACGCTCACGGTGGAGCCGGTGCAGGTGCCGCCGGCGGTGACATCGCCGTGGATGATGTTGCAGTATGTGCCGGCCGCGAGGCCCGTGGTGAAGGTCTGGGTGACGGCGCTGGAGCTGTTGTTCAGGGCCACCCATGCCTTGCTGCCGCGGCTGAAGGCGATGGCGTTGTTGCCGTTGTCCCACCAGTTGGCGACGGCCTGGCCCTTGGCAGCGTTGTGCCAGCCAACCATGTTGGCGATGGACTGGTTGCGGTCGGTACAGATCCAGCTCGAGCTTGCGCAGTCGGTGTCGGTGACGTAGCCGCCCGAGTCGGCGGGCGGGGAGTCGTCACGGTTGCCGAAACGGAATCCGGAGTAGACCTGTGGGGTGCCGTAGTTCCAGGCGAGTTCGAAGATATGGGCGAGGTTGTACTTGGCGCCGTCGTTGTAGGTGAGGGTGGTCTTGTCGCGTTCCAGGTCGTGGTTGGTCACCATGACCGCGGACTTGTCGCTTGGCTCGAAGCCCCAGCTCTGGCCGAATGTCTTCAGGTTGGCGATGTTGCCGTTGAACTGGTCCTTGAGCTTGTACGCGTAGGTGAACTCCAGCACGCTACCGTTGCCCTCGAACGCGGCCGGGGCAAGCTGGCCGCTACTGCCGGGGAAGATCTCCTGGTAGATGTACGGCCGCCCGCCCCAGGTGGTGTCGTGCACGCGGGAGAGGATGTTGGCCATGTCGGCCTGGGCGATGTGCTTGGCGGCATCGACACGGAAGCCGTCCACGCCGACGTCCACCATGCTGTTCAGATACCCCGAGATCTTGCCACGCACGTAGTCGCTCTCGGTGTTCAGGTCGGACAGAGAGAGAAGCTGGCACTCCTGGACCTGGCTGACGCTGTTCCAGTCATTGATGGACAGGTCGGAGTTGGGACACGGTGGAGAGCCATGGAAGTCCGAGCGGCTGTAGGGAACGGTGCCGTAGGTGTAGCTGGACGGGTTGAAGCTCGCGCCGCCGTAGGAGGTGGTGCTGGTCTGGTTGGAGCCGGCCATGTGGTTGATCACAGCGTCGGCGTAGACCTTCACTCCGGCGTTGTGACAGGCCGTCACCATGGCCTTGAACTGGGCTTCGGTGCCCATGCGGCTGTTGAGACTGTAGGAGACCGGCTGGTAGACCTCCCACCAGGGGTGGGCGCCGTCTAGCTTGATGGAGTCCTGGGGCGGAGCGACTTGGACAGCGCCATAGCCCTTGGGGCCCAGCACGGTGGTGCACTCCTCGGCCACCGAGTTCCAGTTCCACTCGAAGAGGTTGGCGATCACGTCGCCACCGTTGGGGGCCGTGGCGGCGTGCGCGGTGCCCTGGAAGGCGATCGGCAGCGCGGCACCGACCAGGAGTGCGCAGGCGGTGAGAACAGCGAGGGGGCCGCGTCGGGTACGGCGCGGAGAGGTGGCGTCCGGTCTTGCTGCGGGACGGGTCAGCGCGGGCATGGCGACTCCGTGGGGTGTGGGCGGGTCTGGTGAGCCGATGCATGGTGCGTACAGGCGAAGGCCGCTGAGCTCTTGGCCGTGGGGGCATGGTCGTCGCGGGCCGGTGAAGGCGGCTCGTTCCCTGGCCGGCGTCGCGCGGGTGCGGCTGCCGGACGGCCTCCAGGTGTCCCGCCCGGGCGCAGTCCGGCGTCCACACACGCAGACTCGGGCGCCGGATGCCCGGCGTCCGGACCCTCCACTTGGACGGGCGGCGTGGTGCGTGAGGACGAAGATGCCGCCGCGGCGCGCTGACTGTCAAGAGATCCGACAATGTGATGCTGAAAGTTTCTGCAAGAACTTGCGACCCGTCATGTCGCTTTCCCTGCACGAGAGTTGTCCGGATTTCACGTTAGGCACCCCGGCTTCCGGCGCGCCGGATCGGGCCCGGGTTCCAGTGGATAGCAGGGTGCGGACGGACGGAGGGGCAACACAGGCGGTCGCTCTGGGAGCCGCCGCCGCAGCGGTATGACTAACTGCTGACCCATGTCGACCCGCCACAACAGCTACCGCCTCAAATGGCCCCAGGAACACGGCCGCCAGCACCCGCAGCCACCGACCCTCCGCCTCGCCAACCTGCCCACCCACACAGCCCCACCAAGATCGACTTAACGTCAGCGGGATTGCGTCAGGACCCGGACGCGCGTGCCGTGGCGCTCGCGTCTCCCTGAGTAGTACGAGGTGTTGCGGCGATTCGGCCAATAGGCAGCTGCGTGCCGTCCAGGATGACGAAGGGCTACGTACGGGCGATCTTCGTCGCGTGAGCCACGGACGGGGCGAGTGCGGCCAGGACGCCGATGGCTTCGATTATGGAATGGAGGGGTACAGGGTCGCGATACCGATGCCGAACCCGGCGAGCTGCCGGCAAGTGTCGCGGCGGCCCCGATGGGCCCAGGGCGAGCAAGGCCTGACGGCCCACCGGGAGCCGTCGCCAGCGGGTTCCGCTCTGTTGTTGCCGGGCACGAAGGTGCGCAGTCGGAGATCGAAGAGCGCGGCTGATCAGATCGATCGACGCCGGGCAGACAAGCACGCGAAACGCGGACATGGGTGATCTTGATTGAGACTCGGTCTACCAGGAGTTTCGTGGTTCCGACGGCCAGCACCCGCCAACGCCCCAACCACACCTTCAGGTTCAAAGCGGCTCACTGTTCGAGGAGTGCCAGGAAGGCCCCCAACACACGCTCAAGATCTGCGGCCCGACACGCCGCAGCCACGTAACGATCCGGCCGGACCATGTAGACCTCGTCAGCCGGCCGGGACAGTACCAGATCCCGCAAATTCCCGTCGACATCGAAGACGTCCAGGGCCTCGGAAGCCAGATCGGCCGCTTCGGTGCTGTCGCGCTGGTAGACCGTCGCAGGCCTCACCTGCACCAGTACGCCGCCCTGAGCCCGCAGCCGCCCGACCGTGTGCGTGCTCAACGCACGGGCCACGTCGGGCACCAGTCCCACCACCGCGATCCGCGAGCCCAGCACGTCGTCCAGCCGCCGCGCACCGTCGTGGTCGGCCGAGTGGACCATGGGCTGCGGAAACGCCCGGCCCACCAGCGAACCACCCTGGGACGCGGCGGCGCCGACGACCAGGCCCTCGGTGTAGCGCGGCACGGGCTTGTGCTTCATCTGAAGGATGTAGTCCCGCGCGCCCGGCACCTTCTGGGCACCCCGGAACAGGGTGCTGCGCACCCGCTCGGTCAACGGGCTCTTCGCCTTGTACATCTGGCCCATCCGCGTCGCGAACTTGACCATCTCGGAGGCGTTGGAACGGCGCTCGCTGTCGTAGCTCGCCAGGATCCGCTCCGATGCCCGGCCGTCGACCACAGCGGCGAGCTTCCAGGCCAGATTCGTCACATCACGGAAGCCGGAGTTCATGCCCTGCCCGAAGAAGGGCGGTTGCATGTGCGCCGCGTCCCCCACGAGGAAGACCCGGCCGACCGAGAACTCCGCGGCGGTGCGGGAGTGGTGCCAGTACACGTCGGCTCGTACCACGGGCGGCACCGGCGAATCGGGATAGAACCGCTTGAGCAGGCGTTGCACACGATCGGGGTCGCTCGCGGCCGCCGGGTCCTCCTCGGCACGGATCTGGAACTCGAACCGGCGGTAGCCGAAAGGCAGCGGGATGGTCATCGACGGCCGCACCGACGACGTGTAGACGGCGGAGTAGGGCGCGTCCCAGGTGTCCTTCTCGACATCGATGACCAGCCACTTGACCGGCGCCGTGTCTCCCAGCATCTCGGTCCCCAGGACGCCGCGCACGAAGCTGCGGCCGCCATCCGCGCCCACCGCGTAGCGGGCCCGCACGGTGCTCTCGGTGGTGCCGGTACGGATGCCGAGCCGGACACCGTCCTCGTCCTGGCTCAGACCGGTCACCTCGGTGTCGGTCCGCAGCTCGACCGTCGGATAGCCGGCGAGATGTTCCCGCAGGCGTTCTTCGAGATACGGCTGGTAGAACAGGTTTCGTCGCGGCCAGCCGTAGGGCTGTGCGCTCGGCGCCACGTGCGCCAGTACCGTGCCCGCCGCGTCGTGATAGCGGATCGGCATGTTCTGGAGCGAGTTGTCCAGGACCACCTGGGCCAACCCGAACGACTGGAGGGTCCGGATGGCCTCATCGTCGATGCCCACCGCACGGGGGTAGGCGACGATCGACCCGCTCGCCTCCAGCACCACCGCGGAAACCCCGGCCTCGCCCAGCAGGTTCGCCAGCGTGGCACCCGCGGGTCCCGCTCCGACGATCGCGACGTCGCAGTCGAACTCGTTCATGTCCCCTCCTAACCGACCGGCTGGGCGGTCATCGCCCCCATGCCTGTGATCCATTCGCCCACCGGTTCGTAGGCCAGGGTGCGCAGACCCCTCCCGCCCGTGGTGGCCGCCGCGGCGAGCCAGGTCCTGACCTCGTGTGCGCCCACCCCGGCCACCGGCTCACAGGTGCGCGTCATCCGGATCAGTTCCCCGGTGTCCCAGGACTCCATCGCCGCGAGGAACTGGCGGTCCCAGTCGGGATTCATCCGGCTCCGCGCCTGCCCGGCCGCGCCCTGGTTGAGCGTGCGGCGCTCGTCGTCGGAGAGGTCGTAACGGTCGGTGGCCAGGCTCGCCGGATGGTGCGCCAGGCCCCCGGTGCCGATGACCAGCACCCGCCGGTCCAGCGTGGCGAGGAACCGGCCGACCGCGGCACCGTAGTCGAGCACCCGGGCGGCATCGGGCAGCGGCGGGCCTGCGCAGTTGACCGGCATCGGGATCACCGGGACCGTACCGACGCCGCCGAGAAAGTGTTCCAGCGGCTGGCCGAAGGCATGATCCAGCTCGATCGACCGGCAGACCGCCACGTCGAACCGCGCCTGCAGCAGGAACTCACTCAGCTCAAGCGCGAGGTCTCTGGGCACATCGAGGGCGGCCCCCTGCTGTGCTCCCTCGGCCCTCAGCCGGGCGGTGAGGGCGACCCCGAAGGCCGGCACGACCGTCGTGAACGCACGCCGGTGGTCGCCGCCGAAGAGCAGCACCACCTCGGGCGCGAATTCCGCAATGGCGGCGCGCCCCTGTGCCACGCCGGCCCGGAAGGACCGGCCCAGCCCATGTTCGGTATCGCGGTCCATCCCCGGGGCATGGCTGGCGCACAGCACCATGGTCGAACTCATCACGCGCCTTCCTCGAACCTCAGCGTCAAGTGCACACACTGTCAGAAACATTCTGTGTCAGAACTTGCCGCCTGTCCAGAAACAAAGTCGCGACGGAGTCACACCAGCGAGATCCACGCCCGAGAGGAGGCGGACAAATAGAAGATATCGCCGTTTTTTGAGGCATCTTCCAGCGCAAGCCGGGCAGTCGGCCCGGCGGATCGCGGGGCAGGTACGGGCCACAAGGCGTCGCGAGAGCCAGGGCACTGTGGCTACACATGGTCAGATCTTGTGCTGCGGACAGCGGCTCACCGACTCACGCACGACCAGGCGAGGTGGACTGTCCCCGAGGGGCGAAGCGCTCCCGAAGCTCACGCTTGACCACCTTGAGCAGCGCGTTGCGCGGCAGATCCTCGACGAGCTCCAGCTGGACCGGCAGCTTCCGCTTGTTCAGGCCTCCTGCCAGCAGCCTCGCGCACAGCTCCTCGAAGACGGGCGGATCCGCGGGGTTCGCCGGAACGACCACCGCGCACACCCGTTCCCCCGTGACGGTGTCGGGCAGGCCGATCACGGCGGCGTCGGCCACGCCTGGACAGGCGAGCAGCGCCTCCTCCACCTCCCGGGCCGAGATGTTCTCCATGTTCCGGATGATCACGTCCTTGAGCCGCCCGGTGATCGTCAGGTAACCCTTCTCGTCGAGCATCGCCAGGTCACCGGTACGGAAATAGCCGTCCCCGTCGAACGTGTCGGAGTCCAGATCCGCGTCGACGTAGCCCAGCATCAACTGGGGTGCCTTGACCCGCAGTTCACCGGACTCCCCCGGCGCGGCCTCAGTGCCGTCCGATCGTACGATCCGGGCCTGAGCGCCGGGCCCCGGCCTGCCTTCGGTGGTGGCCAGCTCGTGATCACCGTCACCCGGCGCGGCCCAGGCGAAGTACGGGCATTCGGTCAGCCCGTAGCCGGACACCACGCCGACCCCGCCGAGTACCGAACGGATCTCCTCGTGCAGCGCGGCGGTCCGGGGCGCGCCACCGACGAGGAAGGCCTTCAGACCGGGGAACAGCGGACGATCCGGCCGCGCCCGCTGTTGCTCGATCAGCGTCCGGGCGAACGGCACGCCATTGCCTCCGAACGTCACTTGGCGTTCGCTCAGCAACTGCGTGCTGGCGGGCGAGAACACGTCGCTGACCAGCAGCGCACACCCGGTCTGGAGTGCGGTGACGACATGCAGCACGCCGCCGACGTGGGCCATGGGGGCCAGGGCGGCGACGCGGTCCTGCGGGCCCGGACGAATGGCCGCGCAGAAGGTGGTCGAGGCGGCGATCAGGCCGGGGTCGGTGTGCCGAGCGCCCTTGGGCGACGCCGTCGTGCCGGAGGTGTAGAACAGCCAGCGCACCCGTGGCGAAGCCGATTCCGGCTCCAGTTGCGCCGGATCGCCTTCGGGCAGTGCTCCGTCGATGACCAGCACGTCGAGACCGGGCACGTCCCGGGCGACCGCCGCCGCCATCTCAGCGTGCGGGAAGCCCCGGAAGTCCGGCGGCACGAGGAGCAGCTCCGACCCGGCCTGGGCGCAGATGAACCGTACGTCCGGCTCACGCAGCATCATGATCAGCGGGTTCTGCACGGCTCCGAGCCGCGCGAGCGCCGCGATCACCACGATCGTCTCGAGCCGGCTGGGCAGCTGCCACGAGACCACGGTGCCGCGCCGGACTCCTCGCCTGGCCAGACCTGCCGCCACCCGTTTCGCGTCGGCTTCGAGGCCGCCGAACGTGAGCTGCCGGCCATGCTCGTCGTAGGCGAGGACCGCTTCCGGCGTCGCGGCGGCCCGCAGACCCACCAGCTCCCAGATCCGGTCCGCCGTCAGACGGCTGTCTTTCATCCTGCCCATCTCCGTTCCGATGTCCGTGATCCCGCAGCGGGACACGGCGGCCGTCCATGGCACAGCACTGTCCGGGTGCGCCGGCGCGCAGGTTCATCGGAGCGTTCCCGCGGGCCGACGGGTCGTACAGGCGGGCACATCGGGTCCGGTCGGCCACTCGACGACCGTGGCGCAGCGCATCCGGCACCGATCACCCGCACGATCAGATCCCCTGGTCGGCCTCCGCACCCTTCTCCAGGCGTGGTCCACGCGGCCGCCAGGCCGTCATGGTCATCGTCTCCCGGTCCATCGCCTCACTCATCGGCATCTCTCCGCTCCGGACCCGGCGCCCGAATTCGGCCAGCACGTCGTCCACGTCCCGGTCCAACTCGTAGGCCGCCAGGTGGGAATGCCCGGCGGGCAGCGACTCGGAGGCGTCCTCGGCCTTCGACGGCGGGGTCTGCGCGTTCTCGTAGAAACGGGCAGCGGTCACGCCCGGCACCGCGAGCACATCACCCAGGTGCCGATGCTCGTACCAGTCGGTGAACTCGTCCTCACGGCCCGGAACGGGGTTCGAGAACACGAGGAGCAATGCGTCGGCCATCAGCCGATCCTTTCGCAAGGGTGTCGCGGCCTCGGACGATGAGCGTCCGGAGCGGACGGGCTCAGCAGTTCTCCACAGGCCGGACGGGGAGTGCGGCCAGGACGAAATCGGCCAGTGGGGACGCGTACTCATGGACGTGTCCCCGGACGTGCTCGCGCTCGTGGGCCTTGATGGACAGCGCGTACATCACCACCGAACCGTACAGCGCCTCGGCGAAGGGCGAGATCTGGGTGCCCGGGGGCAACTCGCCCCGGCTGACTGCTCGTTGCATCATGCCACGCACGTGTTCCCGATGCGCGGCGATGATCTGCTCCTGGAACGGCGCGAACGTCTCCAGTCCGACGGTGGCGTCCATCGCCACCCTCATGGTCACCCAGCCGGCGGGGTCGAGGAAATGGGAGAGCAGGGTCGCGGCCAGAGCTCTGGCATCGTCCGCCAAGGAGTCGGTGTCGCAGGGGGCGGACGGCTGCATGAGCTGAGCGATGGCGTCGGCGAGCAACTGCTCCTTGGTGGGCCAGCGCCGGTAGAGGGCGGCCTTGCCGATGCCCGCGCGGCGGGCGACCCCGTCCAGGGTGAACGCGGACCAGCCGACCAGACCGTATTCGGCCATAGCCGCCTCCAGCGCACGTGGCGTGAGGCTGGGATCGCGCGTCCTGCCCGGCCTGGATCTCGGGGTCGCCTCAGTCTTTCGGTCCGGCTGCGTCATGCGAAACATACTGCCCCACCTATTGCAGACGAATATTGTCCGTATTAACGTACGGCCACAGAAAGCCCACGCACAAGGCGTCGTCCGGTGCGTGAGCCCGTCCCTTGAGAGGACATCACCGCACACCATGAGCGACAAGATCACCGTCGATCGCACCAGGCCCGCCGTCCATCTGAGAATCGGGGGCGAGCGGCTAACCTCCGGCTCGGGCGGAGTACACGACCACATCGACCCGGCCACCGGCCAGGTGGACGCGCGAATCCCGCTCGCCGGCAGCACCGAGATGGACCGTGCGGTACACACCGCGCGGGCGGCGTTCGAGAAGTGGCGACACGTCCCCCCGGCCGAGCGCAGGCGCCTGCTGACCCGTCTCGCGGATCTGATCGAGGAGAACCTCGGCGAGTTCTCCCGCCGCGCGGCCCTGGACAACGGCACGCCGGTCTCCGTCGCCGCCGGAATCGGCCAGATGGCCATCGAGTGGACCCGCTACTACGCGGGTTGGGCGGACAAGCTCTCCGGGGACGTCACCACGACCCGGACCACAGACGGCGAACTCGGTTACACCCTGCCGCTGCCCTACGGCGTCATCGGCGTCATCATCACCTGGAACGGTCCGCTGATCTCCCTGGCGATGAAGATCCCGGCAGCCCTCGCGGCGGGGAACACCGTGGTCGTCAAGCCCTCGGAACTGACCCCGTTCAGCGGCGAACTCTTCGCGGACCTGATCGAGCGGGCCGGATTCCCCGCCGGTGTCGTCAACGTCCTTCCCGGCGCCGCCGAAGCGGGCGCCGCCCTGGTGGAACACCCCCTGGTGGAGAAGATCAGCTTCACCGGCGGCCCCGCCACCGCCCGCAGGATTCTCACGGCCTGCGCCCAGGACATGAAACCCGCCGTCCTTGAACTGGGCGGCAAATCGGCCCAGTTGGTCTTCGAGGACGCGGATCTGCAACAGGCCTGCGCGTTCGGCTCGATGCTGGCCCTGGCCACACTCAGCGGCCAGGGATGTGCCTTCCCCACCCGCATGCTGGTGCAGCGCCCGGTCTACGAGGAGGTCATCGAACGGGTGGCCGACATGGCGCGGGCCATCGCCATCGGTGATCCCTTCGACCCGACCACGCTGTCCGGGCCGGTGGTCAACCAGGCGGCGGTGGACCGGATCCAGGGCATGGTCAAGCAGGCCAAGGCCGACGGTTCCCGGCTCGTCATCGGCGGCGGCATGGCGAACGGGCGCTTCGAAGGCCCGCTGTCCGGCGGCTACTTCGTCGAACCCACGGTGTTCGCGGACGTGGACCCGAAGTCCGAACTGGCCCAGACCGAGGTCTTCGGCCCGGTCCTGGCGATCATCCCCTTCGACACCGAGGAGGAGGCCGTCGAGATCGCCAACGGAACCCGCTACGGGCTCGCCTCCTACCTGTGGACCAACGACCTCGGCCGCGCCCACCGGGTGACCGAGGCCCTGGAAGCCGGCGAGGTGCTCGTCAACGGCGCGACGGGGCTGGCCGTCAACCGACCCTTCGGCGGAATCGGCATCAGCGGAGTCGGCAAGGAAGGCGGCCGGGAGGGCATCGCCGAGTTCCTGCGCGTCAAGTCCATCGCTTTCAAGTGATCATCGCCCGCGGCCTTTCGGCCGTCGAAGTGGAGAGTACGTCGTGAGCAGAGCAACCGCCGACTGGTCCCTGGACGGGAAGGTCGCCGTAGTCACCGGAACCGCTCCGGGCGGCATCGGTGAAACCTACGCGCGAGCGCTGGCCGAGGCCGGGGCATCAGTCGTGTGCGCCGACATCCAGGCCTCCGGTGCCAAGGCCGTGGCCGACACCCTCATCGGCGAGGGGCACCGGGCCGTCGGCGTCGGCGTCGACATCACCGACCCCGACTCGACCGATGCCATGGCCGGTGTCGCCGTGCGTGAGTACGGCGGGGTGGACATCCTGGTCAACAACGCCGCACTCATGGCGCAGTTGCCCCAGATACCCGTCCTGGACTACGACCTGGAAACCTGGCACCGGGCCATGGACGTCAACGTCAACGGCGCCCTCCACTGCTGCCGCAGTGTCGTGGACCTGATGCGCGAACGCGGTGGCGGACGCATCGTCAACCAGTCGTCCGGCGGCGCCTACCCGCCCTCCTCGGTCTACGGGATCACGAAGATCGCGTTGGTCGGCCTGACCACCGCGCTCGCCCGTGATCTGGGACCGGACCACATCTCCGTCAACGCCATCGCCCCCGGGATGGTGGAGAGTTCCGCCAGCCTGGCCATGGTCCCGGAGGGCTCGCCCTTCCGGACCATGATGGAACAGGTCGTGGTGATGCGTCCGGCCGGCCAGACCACCGACCTGATCGGTGCCCTCCTGCTGCTGACCGCGCCGGCGGGCGACTGGATCACCGGTCAGGTGCTGCATGTGGACGGCGGCTGGATCCTGCGCCCCTGACCGCGGAGCCGGGCGCGACCTCCCAGCCACCGGGGCGCGACGCCTCGGTCCCTGGGCGGGAGCGCCCGGTCGCCGGTCGAGCGCTGTCCACGCCCCCCTGTCGTACGACCAAGGAGAAGGAATGACCACGAACTCCGAACCGCCCGCCTTCCCATTGCTGCGACCGAAGCACGACCGACTCGCCCCTCCTGCCCAGTTCGCCGACTGGCGTGCGAGCGAGCCCATGACGCGGGTGTCCATCGGCGGAAAGGTGTACCCCTGGGTGGTCACCAGGTACGAGGACGTCCGTACCGTACTGGGCCACCCGGGTTTCAGCTCCGACCAGAACCGACCGGGGTTCCCCAACGGTGCCGAGGGAGGCAACCAGCCGCCCGGTGCCCTCACCGCCATCGACCCGCCCACCCATGACGTCATGCGTCGGGCTCTGACCCGGGAGTTCATGGTCAAGCGCATCGAACGCCTGCGACCGGCGATCGAGCGCGTCACTCACCGGTTCCTGGACCAGGTGGCGGAACGGGGAGGCGGCGACGACGGCGTCGACCTGGTCGAGAACTTCTGCCTTCCCCTGCCCTCCCTGGTGATCTGCGAACTGCTCGGTGTGCCCTACGACAACCATGACTTCTTCCAGAAGGAGTCGCAGACCCTGGTGGACCTGCGTTCCACACCCGAACAGGTCGGTGCGGCCTTCGGCGCGCTGGGCGCCTACCTCCAGGAGCTGATCCAGGAGCGTCAGCGTGTGCCGGGCGACGACGTGCTGACGACCCTGGGCGAAAGGGCCACGGCCGGGGACATCACCCTGGACGAGGCGCGCGACCTGGGCGCGTTCCTGTTGCTGGCGGGGCACGAGACGAGCGCCAACATGCTCGGCCTGAGCGCTCTCGCGCTGATGCGCAACCCCGAGCAGACAGCGGTTCTGCTGGAGAGCCCGAAGAGCGCTGTCGACGCCGTCGAGGAGCTGATGCGCTATCTGTCGATCGTCCACGGCGGCCTGCGCAGGCTCGCCACGCAGGACGTGGAGATCGGCGGAGCCACGATCAGGAAGGGCGAGGGAGTGATCGTCCCGCTGTCCGCCGCCAACCATGACCCCGAGATGTTCGAGGAGCCGGAAGTACTGGATCTCAAGCGCCAGGAGGCCCGCCGGCATATGGGCTTCGGCTTCGGTATCCACCAGTGCCTGGGGCAGCCGTTGGCCCGTCTAGAACTGCAGATAGCGCTTCCCGCGCTGTTTCGCCGCTTCCCGGACCTGCGGCTGGCGGTCCCCTCGGAGGAACTCACCTTCAAGGAGACCGCGGTCGTCTACGGCCTGCACCGACTGCCCGTGACATGGTGACCGCCTGAGAGGTGACCCCTGCCCCGGGCGTCGATCACGCTTGGCCCGGGCGGCTCACTCGGCCTGGGCCCGGGCGATGATGGCCTGGGCGCGCAGCACCACGGGGGTGTCGACCATCTGACCGTCGTGCACGGTCACCGAGCCGGCCCGGGCGCTCTCGACGACGCTGTGGGCCCAGGCCGTCTCGGTGTCCGTGGGCGCGAAGGCGCGGTGGGCGATGTCGATCTGGCGGGGGTGTATGCAGAGCTTTCCCGTGAACCCGAGTTCGGCGGCGTGCGCGAGGTCGGCGTGGAGCGGGCCGTCGTCGTCGAGTGTCGTCGTGACGCCGTCGACGGGGGCGTCGCACCCGGCCGCGGCAGCGGCGAGCACGACCGCGGACCGTGCGTACCGGAGCGCTGCGTGCGAGCGGTGGTCGACGCCCAGCTGTGCCGCGAGGTCGACGCTGCCGAATGCCGGGCGCACCACCGGGATCACCATGCACAGTTCCATCGCCTGCTTGACGCCCATCGCCGTCTCGATCAGCGGGATGATGCCGGTGGTGGCACCCAGGCGCCGGGAGAGGGCGGCGAGTTGGGCCGGGTCCTCGGCCTTGGGCACCATCACGGCACAGTCCCGGTCGGTGACCGCGGTAATGTCGTCGTCGTACCACGGGGTGCCGGTCCCGTTGACCCGCACGACCGCCCGGTTGCCCCGCGCGAGCCACGAGCGGACGTGTTCCCTCGCCTCGTCCTTGGAGTCCGGGCCGACCGCGTCCTCAAGGTCGAGGATGACGATGTCCGCGCCACTGGCAGCAGCCTTGGCGAACCGGTCCGGCCGGTCCCCCGGCACGAAGAGGAAGGTCCGGGCGGTCGCGATCAGGTCCCTCATCGGTCGATGCTCCTCAGAGATCCCTCGGCCGTCCGACGGCCGTGGATGTCGCGGACGGCTGTGCTGATCGCGTCCTGGTCGCGGACGGCCCGGACCACCATGCCCTGGTGGTCGAAGAGCGGTGCGGTCAGCCGGTACTCGAAGGACTGGTCCCCGCCTCCGCCGCCCGCGCGGGCCGCCTCCGCCATGGCGAGCGCCTGGAGCGGTCCGTGGGTCAGCAGCCCCGGATAGCCCTCGACGTCACGTGCGTAGTCACGGTCGTAGTGGATCCGGTGCGCGTTGTAGGTGAGTGCCGAGAACCGGAACAGCAGGGTCGGCGACACGTCGATCGACCACTCGTCGGTGGCGACCGGCTCGACCGGAGCGGGCGGAGTGTCCTCGGGAGCGGGCGACGTCCCCGGTGTGGTCGGCCGGTAGACGATGTCCTGTCGCTCCTCGACCACGACCTGTCCGGACTGCAGAACGTGATGTTCGACGGCCACGAAGGTCAGCGGCCCGGACCGCCCGGTCTTCTCCGCGACCGAGAGGACTCTGCTGCGCCTGGTCGCCGGTTCCCCGCAGCGCAGCAGGCCCTGGGTCCGGACCCGCCCGCCGGCCCACATGCGCCGACGCCCCGGTCCCGGCGGCGCGGGGATGCCGGAACTCAGCGGGTGGCCGTCCGCGCCCAGATCGGTCTGCGCGGGACGGTCCAGCAGGTAGATCCAGTGCCAGAGCAGCGGCAGCCCCTCGCGCTCCAGGTCCGGCACCAGCAGGTCCAGCAGGGCTCCGAGCGCCTGGGCGGGCTCGGGTCGCAGGACCTCGGTCCGCTCGACGTAGTCGGTCACTTGGCGCACTCTTTCCGTTCTCAGCCCGCCGGCCGGAAGACCGGCGCGGTGATGTCCTCGGTGCGGACCTCGAAGTCCACCGTCAGTGCCATGCCGATCCGCAGCTGCTCCGGAGAACAGCCGACCACCTGCGTCATCACCCGCGGGCCTTCGGCGAGTTCGACGACGGCGGCGACATAGGGCAGCTGGTCGCGGAACGGCGCCAAGTCGTTCATGTGCACGATGGAG
This sequence comes from Streptomyces sp. NPDC096311, assembly GCF_044763085.1. Lineage (NCBI taxonomy): Bacteria > Bacillati > Actinomycetota > Actinomycetes > Kitasatosporales > Streptomycetaceae > Streptomyces > Streptomyces sp. NPDC096311. The sequence continues at coordinate 890,700 of NZ_JBIWFN010000001.1, read as the reverse complement.
TAGGTGTAGAGGGTGGCGTCGCCCGATGCCCGCGTCGGCGAGACGTCCTCGCTCCAGCAGAACGGACATTGGGGCCGCGGGTAGTGGTGAACCCGCTCGCAGGCGCCGCAGCGGGCGATCAGGAACTCGCGGTCGCGGTATGCGTCCCAGTAGACCCGGCTGTCGTCGTCCACGGTGGGAAGATCTGTTCTGCCGGCGTTCGTGACCGTCATCCCTCATCTCCTTGCGCTCGTTGTCGTTCGGCACGATGTGCCGGCTGCTCGGTCCTGTCAGATGGAGTCCGCACAGCGGGTCACGGCCCGTCCGCGCCCAGGATCAGCGTGCCGCTGGAGCAGAACCAGCCGCCGGTCCCGCTGACACAGGCGAGCCTGGCGTCGGGAACCTGCCTCGGGCCGGACTCCCCCCGCAGCTGCCGTACGGCCTCGACGACCAGGAACAGCCCGCGCTGCCCTGGGTGGCAGGCCGACAGTCCGCCGCCGTCAGTGTTGGTGGGCAGGGCGCCGCCGAGTCGCAGTCTGCCGTCGGCGACGAAAGGGCCGCCCTCGCCCTTCTTGCAGAACCCGAGATCCTCCATGGAGATGAGGAGCATGGAGGTGAAGGCGTCGTAGATCTCGCAGACGTCGATGTCCTCGGGGGTGACCCCGGCCCGCTGGAAGGCGAGCGGACCGGAGACCGCCGCGGGTCCGGTCGTCATGTCCTCCCACTGGCTCATGGACACGTGCGAGAGGGCCTCACCCGATCCCAGTACCCACACCGGCTTCCCGGGCAGGTCCGCGATCCGGTCCTCGGCGACCAGCACGACGGCCGCCGCCCCGTCCGAGCGGATGCAGCAGTGCAGCTTGGTGAACGGGTCGGCGATCATCCGGCCGGACAGCACCTCGTCCACCGTGATCGGGTCGCGGTAGGCCGCCTCGGGGTTGTCCTTCGCGTTGGCCCGCGCGGACACCGCGACCTCGGCGAGCTGCTCGATGGTCGTGCCGTACTCGTGCATGTGCCGGCGCGCGGCCATGGCGTACTTGCTGATCAGCGTGTGGCCGTAGGGCACTTCCCACTGCGAGGGGCCGCGCGAGCCCCAGTCGAGGTTCGCGGTGCGCAGCCCGCCGCGCAGGTCCGACCGCGCGGTCGAGCCGTAGGTCACCAGCACCACGTCCGCGTGGCCTGCCGCGATCGCGTCGGCGGCGTGCGCCACCATCACTTCCCAGGACGCGCCGCCCACGGTCGTGGAGTCGATCCAGCGCGGTCGCAGGCCGAGGTACTCAGCGACCTCGACCGGTGCCATGGTGCCTTGCCCGGTGGAAGCGAGCCCGTCGATCTGGTCCTTGGTCAGCCCTGCCTCGGCCAGCGCGCGGCTTCCGGCCTGGGCGATCAGCCCGTACGGGTTCGTGGCGGCCGACGAGGTGTCGGCCAGCGCCACTCCGGCGATCACGGTACGACGACTCACGAGGCGACCTCCTGGGCGAGCAGTTCCTTGAGATGGTCGCGGGGGGAGCCGAAGAACTGGTCGAGAACGCGGGCCCGCTTGAGATAGAGGTGTGCGTCGTGCTCGTCGGTGAAGCCCATCCCGCCATGGATCTGGATGTTCGCCTCGGCGCCGTCGATCGCGGCCCGGCCGGCCACCGTCTTGGCGGCCAGCACCTGGAACTCGGCGTCGGGGAGGGCAGAGGAGAGGCTGACGGCCGCGAACACCGTCTGCTGCCACGCCGCCTCCGCGGCCACCGCCATGTCGGCGCAGGCGTGCTTGATCGCCTGGTTGACCCCGATCGCACGGCCGAACTGGACGCGGTTGCAGGCGTGTTCGACGGCCTGGTCCCGGACCGCCTCGGCGATGCCGGCCTGGAGGGCGGACGCCAATACCAGCCCACGCAGCCGGACCGGATCGTCGTCGGTGGGGACCCAGCACGACAGGGAGACCTCGTCGAGGACCGCCGTGGCCAGCCTGGTACCGGGGTCGATGCACCCGGCGGACTCGATGCCTCCCAGGCGCTCCGTCTCCACCAGGCCCGCATAACCAGGCTCGACGACGAGCACGTACTCGGCGTCCGTGGCGTCGAGGAAATCGAACCCTCCGCTCACCGGGCCACCGTCACCCGGCACTCCGTCACGTCGCCGCGCGAGTCCCACCAACGTCTCGCCCACGACGATCGACCGCGCGAGGTCGCCACGGCCGGCCAGCATCGCCACTCGGGCACCCAGCACCGAGGAGACCAGCGGCCCGGGTACGAGACGCCGGCCGAGCTCCCGGAACAACAGCACCTCGTCGTCCAGCTGAAGGCCCAGCCCCTGGGATTCCTCGGACGCGCTCACACCGAGCAGGCCCAGCTCCGCGGCGGCGGACCACAGTTTTCGCGTGATCGCGGTCGGCTCGTCCTGACGGTCCCTGATGGCGCTCACGGGTAGCTGCTCGCGGCAGAACTCCGAGGCGACGGCGACCAGTTCGAGCTGGTCGGACGACGGGAGAAGATCCATGATTCCTCCAGTTACCGCGGCAGTCCGAGGACACGGTCGCCGATGATGTTGCGCTGGATTTCCGACGTGCCTCCACCGATCGAGGCACCGAAGGAGTGCAGGTAGTAGCCGGACCAGTCGACAAGCCGCTCGCGCAGCGGAGTTGAGCGCAGTCCGTCCGCACCGAGGACGTCCATGGCCAGCCGGGCCACCCGCTTGGCCATGTCCGCGTAGTACAGCTTGAGCATCGAGCCTTCCGGTCCCGGCTGAACCGCCGTCAGGTTGCGGCAGACGCCGGCATAGGTCATGGCCCGCAGCGCCGACACCTCGGCGCGGGCGGTCGCCAGGCGACAGGCCAGTTCCTCGTCGGCGATCGCCGGGCGGCGGCCGTCCGGGCCGGTGCAATCGCGGGCGATCTCGATCAACTGCTCAACCAGCCGGGCGAGTTGAACCTGGCTCGCGGTGAAGGCGGTGCCCCGCTCGAAGGAGAGGGTGGACATCGCGACCCGCCAGCCGGCGTCACGTTCTCCGACCACGTTGGACACCGGGACGCGAACCTCGTCGTAGAAGACCTCGCAGAACTCCGCCTGGCCGTCCATGGTCCGGATGGGACGGACGTCGATGCCGGGAGAACTCATGTCGCAGATGAGCCAGGTGATGCCCTCGTGCTTGGTGCCGCCGCGCGTGGTGCGTACGAGCAGCTCCTGATAGTCGGCGACCATCGCGAAGCTGGTCCAGATCTTCTGCCCGGTGACGACGAAGTGGTCCCCGTCGAGCTCGGCCTTCGTGCTCAGTGAGGCGAGGTCCGAGCCGGCGCCGGGCTCGGAGAACCCCTGGCACCAGATGTCCTGCCCCCGCAGGATCCGGGGCAGATGGAAGGACTTCTGCTCCTCCGTGGCCTGGGCGATCAGGGTGGGACCGGCGTGGTTGAGGCCGACGAAGCACGCATCCATGCTGGGCAGTCCCGCCCTGGCGTACTCCTCGTGCCAGATCAACTGCTGCACGAGGGAGGACCCGCGCCCGCCGTATTCATCCGGCCACGCGATCCCCGCCCATCCCCCCTCCCACTGCTCACGCTGCCAGGCAAGGTCGAACTCCCGCATCGCCGCGGCGTCGGCGCGCGGTCGCGGCTCGGTGGGCGCGTGCTCGTTGAGCCACGTTCGCACCTCTTCGCGAAAGTCCACCATTTCATCTGAAAAGTCGAGATCCACACCCATCCCCTTCTACGGCTGAGGCCCCGGCCGAACCCGTATCGATCCCGCAGGCATCGCGCCGACCCTGGCCGCGTGCTCCACGTACCTCGCTGCGGCACATGCGCCGATCTCACTCATATCTGACACACTGTCCATGACCTGCCAGGCATGCCGGGACGCCCCACGTCAGGCATAGCGTGACGGAAGGACCACGCCAGCCCTTCCTTCACTCGAAGAGCTTATTTCTGACATCGAGTCTACGGTACCGCACAGCTCATCCCCTAGTCGAGCACTCACCGACGCGCACCGGATACCGCCATGAGCAGGCAGTCAGCAGCGGATCCGCACGGGGAACCTCACGCGCGCGGCAACGTAGTGCGGTGCCGGATCGACGGAATCTGACAGCATGTGTCGCGACCGAGAAGCCCCGCGGCCGGAGCGGCAGCGGGTCGCCAGCCCTCGACGGGCGTGACCTCACAACGAGACGAGGCAGACCCATCCACAGGGCCGATCCGACGCGGAGTCCCATGAATTCAGGCCGTCACCCCGCGACCGAACGCACTTCACGCCTCTTTGGCGTGTTACTCATGTCACACACTCGTCCGGGTCATACCCCTTGCCACAGCGCAACCGGCAACGGGTCAGCCGCGCCCCCACCCCGCCCCGGGACACCTCTCGCACGTCCATACGCAGCCGAAACATCGCTGAGAGAATCACCTCCGGTACAGCTTGTGATCGGCACCGGCCATGACGGGGGGTCAATTCCCGCCCATCCGGACGACTTGACCCCTGTCGTGGGGCTCGATTACATACCAGCCATCAAAGCGGCGGGCTCAATCGCCGGTCGCCTTCCCGCTCGCGTGCGTTCAGTACGCCGTTCTCTCCCATCCCTCGCCCTTCGTCGGCGTGTTTTGTCGTGCCCGGCTGAGCCCGCGCGCATGTGCCGCCCCGGAAAGGACCCGCTCGTGCCGTACACCCCGGACAACGAACCCGCGGCGCGCCGCGCCACCGGACCTCGGAGCCCTCGATGACCGGACGCCGGGGCAGATCCGCGCAAAGAAGCCCCGGCACGGGCCAGGGGGCGCGCCCGGGCCGCAGCATCCGGGCTTCGCTGGTCGCGCTCGCGCTGGTACCCGGGCTCGCGCTGATCGTTCTGTGGGCCAGCGGTTCGGCGGTGTTGCTCAACCAGTGGCGCCAGGCCAACCGCGACGAAGCCGCGTCCAAGACTGCGTTCGCCCTCATGCCCGTGATGAACGGACTGCAGAAGGAACGGCTGCAGACCGTCACCTGGCTCGCTTCGCCCGGTTCGCGTACAGCCCTGGACGCCCAGCGCCGCGAGACCGACGCCGCGCTCGCCGGCTTCCGCAGGACGGACGCCGTCTCGGGGAAGGACGGAACGGCCGGCTACCTCGCCCGGCTGCGGACCGTGCGCACAGAACTCGCCGGGCTGACCACCGAACGGGCCGCGGTCGACACTCACAAGGAGTCCCGGCGACAGGCCTACACCGACTACACCGCCACGGTCACCTCCGTACTCAATCTCTTCGGCGCTCTGAGTGCCCAGAACGGCGACACCGCCACCGACGCCGGCCACACCCTGTCGTTCTTCCGTGCCACGGAGAAGCTGTCGCAGGAGAGCGCCCTGCTCGCCCAGGCCGCCGCGTCCGGCCGACTGAGCACGGCCGAGCGGGCCGACCTGGCCTCCGCCGCGGCCGTACACACCGCTCTCCTGACCGACGAGGTCACGCCCTACCTGCCGGCGGACGAACGCACGGCACTCGCGCGGATCACGAGCGGCCGGGACTGGACGGATCTGACCGCGCTGGAAGCTGCGATCCCCGCCGCGCCCGAAGGCAACGGCGACACCATCGCGGTCCACCGCTTCCCAGACACCAAGGCAGCGGCACCCGCCCGGGTGACGGCGTCGATGGGCAGCGTGCTGAACCAGTACCTGGCGGTGATCGGCAAGGAGGGCACCGACCGCACCTCGGCGCTGTTCACCCGCGTCATGCTCGGCAGCGCACTCGCCCTGATCGCCGTCCTCGCCGTCGCGGCGATGTCGTACCGCATCACGCGCTCGCTGATCGGCCGTATGTCCAGCCTGCGCAGGGAGACACTGGAACTGGCTCAGGACCGCCTGCCCGAGATGGTCGCCCTGCTGCGCGCCCAGGGCAGTCGGGCCGAAGTCGACGGACTTCCCGAACTCGACTACGGAAGCGATGAGTTGGGCAAGGTCGCCGAGGCCTTCAACACCGCCCAGCGCACCGCTGTCACCGTGGCGCTGGAACAGGCCCAGCTACGCGAGGGCGCCCGTCTGGTATTCGTGAACATGTCGCGCCGCACCCAGGTCCTGGTACACCGTCAGCTCACCCTGATCGACGGCATGGAACGCCGCGAACAGGACCCGGACCTCCTCGCCGACCTGTACACCGTCGACCATCTGGCGACGCGTATGCGACGCAACGCCGAGAGCCTGACCGTGCTGAGCGGCTCGACTCCGCGCCGCCGCTGGAACCAGGCGGTGCCGCTCAGCGACGTGCTGCGCAGCTCGGTGTCCGAGGTCGAGGGCTATGCGCGGGTGGTGGTCGATCCGATGCCGTCCGTCGCCGTGATCGGGCCCGCGGTCGGCGACACCATCCACCTCATGGCGGAGCTGATCGAGAACGGCGTGACCTTCTCCCCGCCGCACACCGAGGTACGGGTACGGGCACTGCCGGTGGCGCAGGGTATCGCGGTGGAGGTGGAGGACCGAGGCCTCGGGCTGTCGGCGGCGGAGTACGCGACGGCCAACGCCATGCTGCACAATCCACCGGACTTCAGCTTCACCTCGCTGGGCGAGGACCCCCGCCTGGGCCTGTTCACCGTCGGCCACCTGGCGCAGCGGCACGGCATCACCGTCACCCTGCAACCCTCTTCGTACGGCGGGGCCATGGCCGTCGTCGTAGTCCCGCAGGCACTCGTCGCGCCGGTCACCGACGACGCGCCGGAGTCTCTCGCTCCCCGCGACGACCGCCGTCTCGCCTCCGTACCTCCGGCGCCGACGGCATCGACTGGGGTGACGGCGGGCGGCATGCCCGTACGGACCAGGACCGCTCCGCCCGCTGCCGCCCCGACCTCGTCCGGACCTCGGCGCGGCGGCTCCGGCAAACTGCCCCGCCGGGTACGGCAGGCCCACCTCGCCCCGCAACTGCTCCAACAACAGGAGGAACTGGCCTGCGACCCCGGCCAGGGCGATGTACCGGAGCGCCGTCCGGAGCAGGCGCGGTCGATGCTGGCGGCCCTCCACGAGGGCACCCGCCGCGCCCGGGCCCAGGAGGACGTCCCCTCTCCGGTCTGGCAGCCGGCACCGCACGCGACCGATCCGCCAAGCCCCCCGCACGCCGATCCGCGTGCGATGCCCTCCCGCCCTCGCCCGAGAAGGAACGCCCCATGACAGCAACCGACACCGCGCACAGCGGCCTCGCTTGGCTCCTGGACAGCCTGATCACCCGGATACCGGAGACCCGGCACGCGATCGTGCTGTCCCAGGACGGTCTGCTGGTCGGCGCTTCCGGCGAAATGTCCCGAGAGGACGCGGAGCAGCTGGCCGCCATCGCCTCAGGACTCCAGTCCCTGGCGCACGGCACCAGCCGCCACTTCGGCGGGGGTTCGGTGCAGCAGACCGTCATCGAGATGAACGATCTCTTCCTCTTCGTCACGAACGCGGGCGACGGCGCCCGGCTCGCCGTGCTCGCCACCTCGGCGGTCGACGTCGGCAGTGTCGGGTACGAGATGACGATGCTGGTGCGGCAGGTGGGTCAGTTCATGTCCGCTGCGCCACGTCTCCCCGAGTACCGGGCTGCCGACGAGCCGTACGCGGGCCGGCATGAATGAAGCGCCGGTCGTGGGAAGACCCTTGGGCGGACGACGACGCAGCCCCCTTCTTCCGCCTCCTCCCGGGTGCCGGGCCACCGGGGCGCCATCTGCGGGTGAGCATGAATGAGGCACTGGTCGCAGGAGGACCCCTGGACAGACGACAGCGCGGGCCCGCTCATCCGTCCTTACACACTCACAGGCGGCCGGACCCGGGCCACCGGGGCCGACATCGAACTCATCTCGCTGGTGACCACCATCCGGCCGCCGACCCGCGCGCAGCGGCTGCAACCCGAGCAGTACCAGCTGCTCGCCCTGTGCCGTGTCCCGACCGCTCTGGTGGAGGCCGCCGCGCGACTCGACCTGCCGATCGGAGTCGTCCGGGTGCTCCTCGGTGACCTGCTCGACCACGCGTTGGTCTCCGTTTCCTCCCCCTCCGCGGCCGGTGCTCCGGACGTCCAATTCCTCCAGGCAGTGATCGATGGCATACGCAGAATCTGACCCCCGCCCCGGCGCCCATCCGGAACTCGCCCCCGACGCCGCGTCGGCCAAGATCCTCATCGCCGGAGGTTTCGGTGTCGGCAAGACCACCCTGGTGGCCGCCGTCAGCGAGACCCAGCCCCTACGCACCGAGGAACTCATCACCGAGGCCAGCACGGGCGTCGACGACCTCGCCGGCATCGAGCACAAGACCACTACGACGGTGGCCATGGACTTCGGCCGGATCACGCTCAGTTCGTCGCTCGTCGTCTACCTTTTCGGCGCACCCGGACAGGATCGCTTCTGGTTCATGTGGGACGACCTGTCCCGCGGAGCCCTCGGTGCCGTCGTCCTGGCCGACACCCGACGACTGGACGGCTGCTTCGCCTCCGTGGACTTCTTCGAGCACCGCGGCATCCCCTTCGCGGTGGCCGTCAACTGCTTCGACGGCACATGTGAGGAGGACACGGAAGAGATCCGCGCCGCCCTCGACCTGTCCCCCGAGGTCCCCCTCGTCCTATGCGATGCCCGCGACCGCGAATCCGTCAAGTCCGTGCTGATCACACTGCTCGAACATGTCATGCGCGGGCTCGCCGCGCGGGTCTCCGCGAGCATGTCCTGACAAACCGTTCCCTGAGAGTCTCGGAACGCGCACTCGATCAGCGCACGGATCGACCCCCGGCACCAGCCGTGGACTGCGGAGGGCCGAGGGCGGTGCCGGCAGTCCAGCGCGGACCCGCCGTGCATCGCCCGTGGGCTGGTCGGCAGACTCGATTGTGGCCTCGGAGCGGCGGGCTCGAAGGCCTGAACTCGGCGCCCCTTACTCGGTGCCCCAACCGACGACGACATCGTGCCGGTCGGCCCGAGAGCTTTGGAACTACCGGTCCCTCGATCCGGTAGGAGCGGCGACCCGCTCGGTGACCGCGCAGGTCATCGCGCGATCTCGTCAGCCTGGTGACTGTTGAGCAGTCCCCGCTCCAGCACGACAGCCAGAAGCTCCACGATGTCTGATTCGCTCAGATTCGGAGCGACGTCTGCGGCTTCCCCCGGAAGTCGGTCGAGTACCGCTATGAACACCCCGGCGGCGACATCGGGATCAAGGGGATACGAACGTTCGATCCTGGCCAGAACCTGGACCACCGCCGCACGCAGCGCGGCATTGCTCTGCTCTGCCATGCGCGCAATCTCCGGATCGGTCACGGAGCCCTGGGTCCACGTGCGGAGCACCCCTCTGTAGCGCCGGTGGAACGTCACGAACTCACCGAGCCATCGCCGCAGCGCGGCTCCGCCGTCAGTGCCGGGCCGGATATCGGCCAGGCCTGGGAGCAGGTCGTCCAAGGCTGCCTGGCACTCCGCGGACAACCGCCGGAGCAGATCCAGCTTGTCCTCGAAATACTTGTAGAACGTGGCCCTGGCAAATCCCGCCGCGATGATCAACTCGTCGATGCTTGCTTCGTGATAACCCCGCCTGGCCAGTAGTACGGCGCCGTGGTCAAGGATCCGTCGAGCGGTCTCGGCCGCACGTGCTCCGAGTTCCCCGCCAGGCCATACCGACGTTCGAGCCCGCGGCGGCACCATCCCAGGGGTCGCGAGGTCGTGCGCCAGACGCGAGCCGTCATCAAGTATCCCGAGCACATGAGTCGGGGTGTCCGGGAAGAGCATCAACTGCATCGGCACGGACAGTCCATCGACCGCTTCCTCCGGGCCGGGCAGGGCAAGGGTCCCCCGGTGCCGAAGGTAGTTGAAATGGCTGACGATGGCGGTGAGGGCGAGTGCGGCTTCGCCCGCCTCCATACCGGCGACTCCACTGGACACCAGCCGCCCGGCAATCCGGCCGTTGTACGACCTGATGAATCCGAGGACCGTCGGCCGGACGGTGTCGCCGGACTGGTCGACATGCTCCCACTCCACAAACATGGTGGCGTACTTGTCGTAGACCCATGCCCACTCGCCGAGCCACCAGCGCAGGTTGTCGAACCCCTCTTCGGTCGGGCCCAGAGGACCTAGGCGGCGCACCACCCTCATGAGTGCGCTGCCGCACTCGTCGAGGAGCTCGACGAAGATCTGTTCCTTGCTCTCGAAATACTGATAGAGCGCCGCCCGCGAGACCCCGGACGCGCTCGCGATGTTCTCCACGGACGTGCCGTGGTACCCGAACTCGCCGAACAGGGCAAGCGCTTCGGCAACGATACGGCGTCGTGTCTGGGCGCCTCGCGCCCCCACGTGCGGGCTGGTCGGCCCGTATCCATCGCGCCGCAGATTTCGTTCCTCTGACATCATGTTTAGTGTACAGGCATCGCCACTTTGAGCAGCGCGGACGCCGTGTTCGCCGTCACGCCCGACGTCCTGCGCGACATCAGTCCACCCAGAAGTGAACGGATCCCGGCGCAGCGTGACCCATGGCTTCACCTGGTCCTGCGGGCCAAATCGGGGGTCCGTGCGGACCCGACGAGCAGCCGTCCGTGAACCGCCGCAGGTTTCGCAGAGCCGGATCTTGACGGCTGCGGCAAATCGTGGCCGGGCTGCCGCGCCACGCCAGAAGACGTCTCGGCTCGGCCTTGAAGATGGCGTTCAGCATCGCGGTCATCGCGTCTCCGGTACGTCCAACGGCATCTCGGTCCACCAGCGTTGGCGAGGCATCGGCTGATGGCCGTCCACGAACCGGCGTCGAGGACCTCCGCCACGTGATTCTGGCCGGATCAGATCCGCACACGAGGCGGCGTCCCCCCAGGTGGTGCAGCCGGTCAAGTCGCCGCAATCCGCAGGCGGGCGGCGCCGACTCCGTGCAACCGGGCGCTCAACTCGCCCCAGCAGGGCGCCTCGTAGACCACCAACTCGGCGAAGATCACCTGGAGCCTTGTACCGGAACGCGTACCGCTTGCTCCCACTGCACCACGACGCGGGACGCGACCGCACACGAGTCACGTCCGCCGACCAGAGTCGATCCAGCCGGATTGCGGTGCGTCGAGGTCGAGCGGATCCGGTGGCTGCGGCGCCGGCCACCGAGGGCTTTCATCGACCGTTGACGGTCGCGGACAGCGCCCTCCAGAGCCGACCTCGCACCAGTCAGCCGCTCCCTCGAACCAGGCCGTCGTATGGGCCTCGCACCGAAGAGCAGGTGCTTCACCGCGTTCGGAGGCGACGTAGATCTCTTCGTTCAGAAGCACCAGCCACCCATCCGGCATTCGGCGGCCCGACTTCTGCGACGAGGTCGATCACTGCTCGGTCTCGTCCTGGCATACTCCGGCGACATCGCCGTTCACGAACCGTGACCGGACCCACCCGTCGCCACTCGCCGCTCAGGCTGCTTTCGCGACCGAGAGAGGCCCCGTTCCTGACCGGATCGCCCGTCTGCAGCCGAGGTGGTCGGCCATCCCGATGAGTCCTCCATGGACGTCTCATCCACCGCACCCGCCCGTGGGACGGGCGAAAAGGGTTCCCGCGGCAACTGCGCATGCGGCGCATGAGCGGCCCTTCAGGGGCGCGATGTCACGCCTCGTCACAACGCTCCAGCACGATTGCGTCCGATGCAATTGACCGTTCGTAATATGCACTGGACTTCGATTCAACGTGAACATTAGCTTTGAGTCATGAAAACCGACGCTTCCACCTCCCTCGACGTTCAAGTGACAGCGCTGAAGGACCGTTTCCGTGAAGCAATGGCGCGGGTTCCCGCAGCCGTGGCCGTGGTGACGTCCATTGACGAAGAGGGTGCCCACGGCACCACGGTCACGGCGTTCACGTCATTGTCCGTATCGCCGCCCATGGTTCTGGTATCGCTCGACAACAACTCGACGCTGCTGAGCATAATTCGTCGGACCGGTCGGTTCGGCCTCAATGTTCTCAGTGCCGAACAGGCTTCTCTGGCGACCACGTTCGCCGGCAAGGGGCGGGGGAAGTTCGCTGGAATCGAGTGGACCCTTGATCATGAGGTCCCCCGCATCCCGGAAACGATCGGCTGGTTGGCGTGCGAGCTGGCTGATCTCATACCCGGCGGCGACCACCACATCGCGCTCGGGAACGTTTTGAACGTCGAGCCCGGCGGCACCAGCGACTCACTGACGTATCAGTTGCGCACCTTCGGCACCCATGCGGGTTTTCCCACCTCCGCGTAAGACGGGGTGAAGGGGAAGGACGGCCCTCAGATGGGAAACAGCTTGCGACAGGCGGAAGTTGTCTCATTCATCTCACACCGCCGAGAGTCCCTTGATGTGATCGCGGACGGCCTCCAGGACGGCTGAAGCCGCAGCCGAAAACGATGTATGGCTCGACGATACGAACCCCCAGCTCCAATGCTGGAACTCATTCGGAGCCGGTAGCGACCGCGTGACGATTTCACCCGGTGGCTGCAACGTATCCACCGCCCAGTTGCTCAGCATAATGAAATCCGAGTCGTGAATCAGCTTGACGAGAACATGATAGTCGTCAATATAGATGGCCGGATGCCGGATGCCGAGCTCGGCCAGTCCGGACTCCTCGTACCTGGATTTCATGAACGGTTTGCACGCCACCGGAAATTGTTCGACTCTCTCGGGAAAAAGCAAGCCCTCGGCGAGCGGATGACCGGCCCGCATGGCCACCATCAATGAGCCGACCACAGGCGCGACGACTTCCACTCGATATCCGTAGGCCGACTTGTAGGTCTGCGCTGTTGTGGGGACCGCACCCAGAAAGAAGTCGATCTCACCTCGGCTGAGCAGGGAGCGAAGGATCGCATTGGAGCCGGTGCGAATCTCGAAATGGACTGACCGAGCTTCCATGCAGGCAAGGACAGCCGGCAGGATGCTGGACGCCATGGCCGAACCCGCGCCGAAGCGCACTGTGGCGTTCTCACCAGTGGCGACCGCCGTCAGGCGCTCCTCCGCGCGCCCGGCACTCCACAGGATCTCCTCCGCGATCGCGATGAACTCCTCCCCCTCCCCGGTGAGGCGCACACCGTTCTTGCCGCGTTCGAAGATCGTGATGCCGTACGTGCGCTCCAGCGACTGGATGCTCCTGGTCAGCGCGGACTGCGAGAGGGGGATCGTCGCGGCCGCGGCGGCGAAGCTGCCCTCCCGGGCCACTGCCACGCAGTGTTCGAGCTTGCTGATGTCCAACGGTGGCCACCTGGTCCTTGCGGTAAACAGTGTTGCGTTTCATGCAAGGATAGATACTTCATTTGCATTGGTCTATAGGTGAAACCGCTCGTAGAGTCAACCTCATGGCGCATGACGCGGAGTCGCGGATCGCTCAGGACACCGAATGGTCCGCACCCGTGCCGCCTAGTTAGCCCAATTGCCCCGCTCAAGAAAATGCCCACTGCGGCCAGAGCAGAGTACCCATTACCCCCAACAGCACGAGAGGTAATTCAATGCGCAAGGACACAATGGTGCTGTCCGCGTTCGCCCAGACGACCATCAGCAAGGGTCAACACGGCGCATGGACACACGCAGGCAGCGACCCGAATATCACCGACCCCGAGTACTACATCAACCTCGCTCGATCGGTTGAACGTACCGGGTTCGACATGATTTTCTTCGATGACCGCCTGGCCATGCCCGCGGTCTACGGTCGCTCGGTCCGCGCAACGGTGGAAAAGGGTACCCGTCCGGTCAAATTGGACCTTCTGACAGTAATGGGCCTGATCGCCTCTCACACGACGAGGATCGGTCTCGGGGCGACATACTCGACGACGTATTACAATCCGTACCATGTCGCGCGCGCGTTCGGAACCCTGGATCACCTCTCCAGGGGACGCGCCATCTGGAACATCGTGACCTCGCTCAACGAGGATGAGGCGGCGAATTTCGGCGTCGAATTCATCGATCACGACAGCCGATACGACCGGGCCGACGAATTCCTCGAAGTAACGACCGGACTCTGGGAGACATGGGAGCGCGACGCCCTCAAGATCGACCGTGAGGCGGGGATCTACGCGGATCCGGACAAGGTGCACCCGCTGAACCATGAGGGCAAGCACTTCTCGTCAAAGGGGCCGCTGACCATGCCCCAACCGCCGCAGGGCTGGCCGGTTCTGCTACAGGCCGGCCAGTCGCCCCGGGGCAGGCAGTTCGCCGCGCGCTGGGCAGACCTCCTCTTCATCGCGGCGTCGAGCATCGAAAAGGGGCAGCAGGCGTACGCCGCACAGCACGATGTGTTCAAGGCCGTGGGCCGCACCGCGCCGCCGGCGAAGATGCTTCCGGGTGTGTCGGTCGTGGTGGGAGCCACCGAGTCCATCGCCCGCGAGAAGGCCGCCTACCTGGAGTCGCTGGGAGACCCGGAGGAGGCGCTGATGCTGCTGGCCGAGCTGTCCGGTCTGGACTTCGCGGCCTACCCGATGGACGAGCCGCTGCCCAAGGATCTGACGGAAACGACCAGCGGGTCCCAGGCGATCATCAAGAGCGTGCTGGGCAGGCTGCACGACGTGTACGGTCCGGACGCGACCCCCCGGGATCTCGGCACGATGTCGGCGGCGGGCCCCGGAATCAAGTTCGTCGGCGACCCCGGACAGATCGCCGACCAGATGTGCGAGTGGTTCCACGCCTACGCGTGTGACGGATTCTCCGTCAGCCAGACGGACACCCCTGGCAGCCTTGAGGAGTTCGGGAGGTACGTCATCCCCGAACTGCGCAAGCGCGGGGTGTTCCCGGAGATGTCGAACACGACGCAGACCTTCCGTCAGCGCATGGGCCTCGGCGACCGCACCTCTCGTTGAGACGCGGCGGTGGTTCCGGGTCCGGGGCACGGCGTACCCCCAATGCTCCGGACCGCGGCCGCCGGACCCCTGAGCGGAGCGGAATCCCTTCCTCGAATTCCGCTCCGTACACTGAAGGTTGCGAATCCGTTCTTCGACAGGAGTTTATCCAGTGCCTTCCACTCTTGGAGTCCCCGACAGGGCGGCGTTGCTCATCCTGCATTTGCAGCCGCCGCTGACGGACATACCAGGTGCTGACAAAATGGTCGCCCGTGTGGCACAAGCCGTGTCGGCCGCTCGAAAGTCGGGGGTAGAGGTGATGTACGTCAGTATCGGCTATCGTCCCGGATATCCCGAGATCGGTAGCGACGATCCCGCACGGCCGGGTCTCCTTTCCCGGGGAACTCTGATCGCCGGAGTGAACAACGACGTCCATGCGTCCCTCGCTCCGCAGGAGGACGACGTCCAATTCACCAACCCTCGGTGCAATGCGTTCTCCGGCAGTGATCTCGAAAGTATTCTTCGGTTGAAGGACATCAACCACCTCGTGCTCTCGGGTATCGCGACCAGTGGCGCCGTGCTGGGAACTCTCACCGACGCCAACGACCGAAACTACAGGATCACGGTCCTCTCCGACGGAGTCATGGATTTCGAGCAGGACATTCATGATGCGATGCTAAAGGTATTCGTCAAGCCACCCCGCAGGGCGCGTCTTGTCACGATCGAGGACTGGATCACCGAAATCACCGAATTCGCCGGGCACTCAGTTTAGGACTCTCATGATCTCTCCGACAGAACTCAGCCGACGGTGGTCCAGGCTCCGCGATCGACTCGTCGGTGCGGACCTCGACGCGGTCATCGTGACGGGTGGCCCGGCGACCGCCGAACTGATCCACATCAGCGGTTACCAGTACCGCGGAGGCAACGCGATCTTCCTCCTCGCCCGCAACGGGGATGTCCGCCTGATCCTGCGCGGCCCGTTCGGGCTCAGCCTGCCCCGGCCCACGGAGTCATGGGTGTCCGGCACCAGCTCCGAGATCGTCTACGAGCCCATGAGTGCCACGCCCCTGCCGGACAGCGCGATCGACTGGCTCAAGGCACACGACGCGACGCGGGTCGCGGTGAACGTCCCGACCATCGCGGCCCTGACGCAGGCGCTGACAGAGGCATTGCCGCACGTCAGCGTCGTGTCCTGGCAGGCGGAGCTGCTCCAATCGCGCTTCGTGAAGGGCGAGGAAGAGCTGGACATCATCCGTCGCAGCGTCGCCATCGCCGACGAGATCTTCGCGCGCGCCGCCGAGTTCGTCCAGGTCGGCCGCCCCGTCGCCAAGGTCGTCACGGACGTGCACCGGTTCGCCCTGGACCATGGAGCCGACCCCGCACGAGACGCCTACCAGGGCTCGCTCAACCTGATCTTCAGGCACAAGCCCGGCGGCGTGAACGGCTACGCCGAGGACACGAGGCCACTGGAGAAGGGCGACACCTTCACCCTTGAGATCTCCCCGCGCGTCCACGGCTACTTCAGCCAGCTCACCGTTCCCGTGTCCATCGGACCGGCCGGACCCGAGATGCGGCGACTGTTCGACGTCACCGCGCGCGCCCGGGAGGCCGGCCTCGCCGAAGTGCGGCCGGGCTCGAACTCCGCCCGTGCCGCCCAGGCGATGCTCGACGTCATCGCCGAGGAGGGATTCGAGCCGGTCAATACCGACATCGGGCACCTCCTCGGCATCGAGCTCACCGAACCGCGTCTCGGACTCAACAACGTGATCGAATTCGAGGCGGGGATGACCCTCGTCTTCCATCCCTCGATCCGGTCCGATGCCGCCAGCCTCTTCATGCGCGGCGACACCTACGTTGTCACGGACTCCGAACCGCAGCGCCTCAACAGCAGCCCGGTCGAGTTCCTTGAGGTCTAGCCTCGATCCTTCGCGGCGTCTGCCGATGGGGATCGGTGGACCGTTGCACGTTCATACCTGATCGCTGGTATGTGTACGGCCCGACTGTCGCGTCGGGCGGGCACCAGGGTTCCACGGCTCCCGGCGCGACAGTGCAGCTCCGCAGGGACGGGAAGGCTGCTGTTCAGTCCGGGTTGGGCAGTTGGTCGAGCCGTTCGAGGGCGTTGGTGACGACATGGGTCCAGGACAGGTGGGCCGCGAGGCGGCGAATCTGGCGGCGCCCCACGGGAACAAGTCGGCCGGCCGGGCTGATCAGGGGGAATCGCAGGCGGCGGGGCTCCCGGAGCTGGGCCTTGCCGTCCAGCGCAAGCATCGGCGTCCAGGCTGGCAGGTCGGGTGGGACCCGGCTGTTCTCCAGCCAGACCCTGTATTGCGCGGTGTCGTGCAGGCACAGCTTGTGCAGGCCGGTCGCGCGGGCGGCCCGGATGCGGTCCTCGGCCCGTGCCCGCAGGCCGGGGCGGAGTTCGAGTTCGGAGAGGGGCCGGCCGGTGGTGCCGGTCACGCAACACGTGATCCGCATCCCGTCGGCGTCCGTGATCCTCAACTGGGCGCCGGGGTAAGGTCGTTCCTCCCAGGCGAGCAGCGGCATGCGCTCAAACAGGCCCCCCGTCCGTACGGCGACCCAGCCCCCGCCGCGGAACTCTCCATCCGGCTCAACGGCCGACGTCCACGCCGTAAGCGGCACCACGAGTACGCCCCGGTGGAAGGCGTCGGCCATGGCCGTACCCACCGGACACGACAGTCACCACCCACGTTTCGCGAACCAGACCACCAACAAGCAGGCGCCGCCCCCCGGTATCGGTACGGATCAGCGTCCCTCGTCCGCGCCATGAGGAATGTCTCGCGGCACCGGGTCGGCCCGCCGTCCACCGAGCCGGGCATGCGCGCTCTGCCTGCGGCGCTTCCCGGACTGCGTGGACGGATCCCCTCGCGCGCCGAGTGGCTACGCTTGCTGCGCCTGCCAGCCGCCCTCGCGCATCGCGTCGATGGCGACAAGTCGGTGCTCCAGCAGCCATTGGTCCCCGACGGGACGGAAGACGTCACGGTAACGGCCCCAGTGGTCGGGGCCCTGGTCGGTCACGACCATGAAGTACGAGGACGCGTCGATGCGATCAGGGGCGACCTGGTCGAACGCGATGTTCGCGACGAAGTGGCGGACGAAGAATCCGGGTGTCGGCGGAGAGGCAGTCTTTCCGGTGTCCGACAGCAGACTCACGATGGCCGCCCGACCGCGGGCCGGTTCGCGACCCTTGATCTCCAGCACGCCCTCTCGCAGAAAACACCCGGCCAGTGCCTCCAGCCGGAAGCGGTCTCCGGCGTGCGTGTAGCGGGCGATGGTGTCGCGCACCAGCTCGCGAGCCTTCAGTTCCCAGTCCTCCACGGTTCCTGCTCTCCTCGGCTCTGGTTCCGTTGCACAGTCGTCGCCGGCACGGGGTGGACGGCAACGAGACCGGCCGCCGATTATGCCGCGTGTCCCTGCCGGCGCTTCGCCGGTCCGGATCACGCGGATGACGGGTACCGGTCCTGCTCGCCGATGCGCTGCCCGTGTCCCTCGTCGTGGAAGCACTACTGGACCGAGGAGCCGGTGTCATGCGTCGTCCGCCGACAGGGCGTGGCCTTTGGTGAAGGCGTTCTTGAAGCAGCCCGTGCCCGTGCTTGCCGACGGGTAGGGCGCTTTTCCTTCAGCCCCGTACTCCTCGGGCTCGCGCACGCACCATCGCCTGATGCAGCGCCGAACTGCTGCGAAACGTAGCGCCGAGCGTCGCGCGCAGCCCTGGTTGGGCAGCGCCGCGCACGCTCTCTGAACGGAGGAGAACCGAGTGAAGTTCACTGTGGAGTACCCGGTCAGCGCCGCCGGATACGATCCGGCGCTGGTGACGGGCGCCGGCATGGCCCGGGTCGCGCGGGCGGCCGACGAGTTCGGGTTCGACTCGATCGCTTTCACCGAGCATCCCGCGCCGTCCAAGAGGTGGCTCGACGCGGGCGGTCACGAGTCGCTGGACCTCGCCGCCGCGTTGAGCTACTGCGCTGCCGTCACCAGCAGGATCCGGCTGATGACCTATCTGATGGTGCTGCCCTACCGGAATCCCTTCCTCAGCGCGAAGGCACTCACGACAGTGGATGTGCTCTCCGACGGGCGGTTGACAGTGGTGGCCGGCACGGGCTACCTGCGCTCGGAGTTCCGCTCGTTGGGTGTCGACTTCGAGGAGCGGAACGAGTTGTTCGACGAGGCGCTCGCGGCTATGCGCGGTGTCTGGACGACCGTTCCCTTCACGTACCGGGGACGGCACTTCGAGGCCGACGGGGTCGCCGCCCTGCCGCGGCCGGTGCAGTTCGGCGGGCCGCCGGTGTGGATCGGCGGCAACAGTGCGCTCTCCCGCCGCCGAGCCGCCCGCAACCAGGGCTGGAGCCCGATGATGGCCAGCGAGGAAGTGGCCCGGACCACGCGGTCGCCTGTGATCGCCACGGTCGGACGGCTCGCCTCGATGATCACCGAGGTTCGCGAACTGGCCGTCGCCGAGCGCGGGGACGGTGCCGTCGTCGATGTTCAGGTGCAATCGGCCGCCTCCGGCTACCTCAAGAACCCAGGATCGGTGGAGGAGCATCGCGATCTGCTGGGGCGACTCGCAGAGGCCGGTGTCACCTCGTTCGTGCTTCACCCGCCGGCCGTCGGCGTCGATGCGGCAGTGGACGCGCTCCAGGGGTACGCCGAGACCTTCGGGCTGCGACGAGCAGCGCCCTAGCCACGGCACTACGGGCAACGGCGCGACCAGGCGTCTGAAACGTCCACGACCCCCGGGGACGGCCACCTTTTGAAGCGAGGAATGTGCTGATGCCGACGGCCTTCGACTCCTACGACTTGGGCGGCAAACGCCTGTCCAGCCGCATCGTGATGGCACCGATGACGCGCAGTCGTGCCCGCGGCCCCGGGGCGGTTGCGACGGATCTGATGGCTGCCTACTACGCCCAGAGGGCGAGCGCCGGGCTGATCGTCACCGAGGGCACTCAGCCGTCGGTGGTCGGCCAGGGCTACCCCGACACACCGGGTCTGTACTCCCCTGAACAGGTCGAGACCTGGCGGAAGGTGACTGACGCGGTGCACCGGGCGGGCGGCGTGATCTTCGCGCAGCTCATGCACGCGGGCCGGATCAGTGATCCAAGCCTGCTGCCCGAGGGCCTGCACCCTGTCGCGCCCTCTCCGGTGCGAGCGCGGGGACAGATCTACACCCACGACGGCCCGAAGGACTTCCCCCTTCCCAGAGAACTGACCGAGGCCGAAATCGTCCGCACCATCGGCGACTTCGCCACGGCGGCGCGCAACGCGATCGCGGCGGGGTTCGACGGAGTGGAGCTTCACGGCGCCAACGGATACCTGATCCAACAGTTCCTCTCCGCCGGTACCAACCGGCGCACCGACGGCTGGGGTGGCTCTGTGGGTGGCCGGACACGTTTCGGGGTCGAGGTGGCGACCGCTGTGGCCGAGGCCGTCGGCGGGCAGAAGGTGGGTTTCCGCATCTCGCCGGGCAACCCCAACAACGACATCGGCGAGGACGATCTGTCTGCGACCTACGGCGCACTGGTGGAGCGGCTGGCACCGCTGGGCATTGCCTATCTGCACCAGATGGAAGCTGCCGAGGTACGGGACCTGACCCTGCGTCTGCGCAGGGACTGGCCGGGCACGTTCATCCTCAACCCGTTCACCGGCACCCGCCCGACCGGACCGGAAGAGCTGAAACTCGTGGACGATGGCACGGCGGATCTCATCGCCTATGCCACGTTGTTCCTGTCCAATCCTGACCTGCCCAAGCGCCTCGCCGCGGGTGGCCCGTTCAACACCCATGACCGTGCCACCTTCTTCGGCGGTGACCACCGCGGGTATACCGACTACCCCGCGCTCCCCCCGGACAAGGGCGGGAAAGGTGGACAAGCCCACGAAGCTCCTGACGGACACGAGTGATCCCGACAGCATCGGTTGTAAAGGGCTCTTCGTGAGAGGAGTTCCAAGAGAATTGCGTGTCATGCAAGGGCGGATACTTTGTTTGCACTGATCTACGACTGGTTCGCAGGTGAAGCCACTCGTACAGTCGGGTCATGATGCGGCATACGGTGACGTGATGGGCGACGGATAGTCATATCCCCCGCCGCTCCCGCAGTTTGCCGGTCGTATTGCAGTAGGTACGCGATGTGGCTAGATCGGAACACCCAAGGCGCGAGAGGTAATCACATGCGCAAGGACACAATGGTCCTGTCTGCGTTCGCCCAGGCCTCCGTCAGCAAGGGGCAGCATGGGGCATGGACACACGCCGGCAATGACCTGAAAATCACCGAGCCCGAGTACTACATCAACCTTGCTCGATCGCTTGAGCGTACCGGGTTCGACATGGTGTTCTTCGATGACCGCCTGGCGATGCCCGCAGTTTATGGGCGCTCGGTTCGCGCGACGGTGGAAAAAGGCACTCGCCCCATCAAGTTGGACCTTGTCGCCATTCTCGGCCTGATCGCTTCTCACACGACGAGGATCGGTCTCGGGGCAACGTACTCGACAACTTATCACAATCCGTACCATGTCGCACGTGCGTTCGGGACGCTGGACCATTTGTCCAAAGGGCGCGCCATCTGGAACATCGTGACGTCGCTCAACGCCGACGAGGCCGCGAACTTCGGCGTCGACTTCGTTGACCACGACAGCCGGTACGACCGCGCCGACGAGTTCCTCGATGTCACCACGGGACTCTGGGAGACGTGGGAGCGCGACGCCCTCAAGATCGACCGTGAGGCCGGAGTCTATGCGGATCCGGACAAGGTGCACACGCTCGACCATGAGGGCAAGCACTTCTCGTCGAAGGGCCCGCTGACCATGCCCCAGCCGCCACAGGGCTGGCCGGTGCTCCTGCAGGCCGGTCAGTCGGCCCGGGGCAGGCAGTTCGCAGCGCGCTGGGCGGACCTCATCTTCGTTGCCGCGCCGAACCTCGAAAAGGGTCAGCAGGCGTACGCGGCGCAGCACGACGTCTTCAAGGCCGTGGGCCGCACCGCGCCGCCGGCGAAGATCCTTCCGGGTGTGACGGTCGTGGTGGGAGCCACCGAATCCATCGCCCTTGAGAAGAAGGCCTATCTGGATACTCTGGGGGACCCGGAAGAGGCGTTGATCCTGCTCGCCGAGCTGTCCGGGGTGGACTTCTCGGCGTACCCGATGGACGAGCCCCTGCCCGCGGATCTGGCCGAAGGCGTCAGCGGGTCGCATTCGGTCCTCGGGAGCGTACTGAACAGGCTGCGCGACCAGTACGGTCCGGACGCGACCGTCCGGGATCTCGGCCGGATGACGGCGGCGGGGCCCGGGATCAAGTTCGTCGGCGATCCTGGGCAGGTCGCCGATCAGATGTGCGAGTGGTTCCACGGCTACGCGTGTGACGGGTTCTCCATCGGTCAGACGGACACCCCCGGCAGCTTCGAGGAATTCGGCAGGTATGTCATCCCCGAGCTGCGTAAGCGCGGGGTCTTCCCGGAAATGTCGAACACTCCGCAGACTTTCCGTGAGCGGATGGGCCTCGGCAATCGCGCCTCGCGCTGATCACATCAGTAGTGCCGCTTCCGCCGTTTTTCCCGGCGGGGCGATGAGCCCCTTGCGTGCGTTTCCCCATCCGCCACTCAGTCAAGGAATTCTCATGATTTCGCCAACAGAACTCACCCGCCGGTGGTCCAAGCTCCGGGACATGCTCGCCACCGCCGACCTCGACGCCGTCATCGTGACGGGTGGATCGGGGACCGCCGAACTCATCCACGCCACGGGCTACCAGTACCGCGGGGCCAACGTGGTCTTCCTCCTGACCCGTGACGGGGATGTCCGCCTCATCCTGCGCGGCCCTTTCGCGCTCACCCTGCCCCGGCCGGCCGAGCAGTGGCTGCCCGACACCCCGTCCGAGATCCTCTACGAGGACATGAGCGCCGCTCCCCTGCCGGACAGCGCGGTCGACTGGCTCAAGGCCCACGGTGTGACACGGGTCGCGGTGAACGGTCCGTCCGACGGGGCACTGTCACAGGCACTCACCGCGGCACTGCCGCACGTCGGGGTCGTCTCCTGGGATGCCGAACTCCTCGCGTCACGCTTCGGCAAGAGCGACGAAGAGTTGGACTTCGTTCATCGCAGCGTCGCCATCGCCGACGAGATCTTCGCTCGTGCCGACGAGCTGATCCAGCCCGGCCGCTCCGTCGGCAAGGCCGTCGGGGATGTTCACCGCCTGGCCATAGAACTGGGCGCCGATCCCGCGCGAGCCACGTACCAGGGGTCACTGAACCTGATCTTCGATCACAACCAGAGCGGTGTGAACGGCTACGTCGAGGAAGAGCGGATTCTTCAGCCGGGCGACACCTTCACTCTCGAACTCACCCCGCGCGTCCACGGCTACTTCAGCCAGCTCACCGTGCCCGTGTCCATCGGGCCGGTCAGCCCCGAGATGCAGCGGCTGTTCGACGTCACGGAGCGCGCCCGGCAGGCGGGGCTCGCCGAGGTCAGGCCTGGCTCGGACTCCGCCCGTTCCGCCCAGGCCATGCTCGACGTCATCGCCGCCGAAGGATTCGAGCCGCTCAACACGGACATCGGGCACCTCCTCGGCCTCGAACTCACCGAACCGCGCCTGGGGCTCAAGAACGTGCTCGAATTCGAACCGGGAATGGTCCTCGTGTTCCATCCCATGATTCGATCCAACGCCGCCAGCCTTTTCATGCGCGGCGACACCTACCTCATCACAGACGATGGACCGCAGCGCCTGAACAGCAGCCCCGTGGAATTCCTCGAAGTTTGAGGGCTCGCGGAGAACAAGGTGTTGTTCCCGCGTCTTGACGAGCGGCGACGGCGGATGCTGACGACCGCTCAGGCACGGGCTCCCGGCATGCGCAGCGTCGCATAGGCGGCCGAGGCCGGCGAGACCAGGATCCACGAGGGCGTGTTCGAGCCGGACGCCGGCGAGAAGCCTCTGGGCAGTTCAGGTTGTGCAGGCCGGCCGCGCGGGCGGCCCGGCCACCGGCTCACCGGACCCGCCCATGCCCTGGTCGGCCAAGCCGGGCAATGGGCTGTGGCCGAAGGCCTTCTTCCAGGAGACAGCCGCGTCTTCCTCGGCCGGAATACGCGAACATCAAGACATCGCCCAGGTCGACGGTCACCGAGTCGGTCGCATCCGGCGCCGTCTGCCCTGCCAACTTCCCTACATGCTGGCGTACTTGGGGCCGGGTCCTGCGGATCGCGTTCGAGGCGCGTCGCCCGTCCGCTGCGAGCCTGTCGCGTGTCGGTCAGCTGCGAGACCGCAGGTCCGAGGCCACCGGACCGAACACGGCTGACTCGGCCCACAGCATGCCGACGTCGGCCAGGCAGTCTCCGCCCAGCGGACCGCGAGCGCCACATCCAGCAGGATCCTGCCGGGAGCGGCACCGCCCGCGGCTTGCGCCACGGGGCCAGAGCCGCCGTTTTGGGCGGAATCCAGACCCGTCTTACGTGCCGTCTCCGCCAGGAGCACGGCCCCGGGCTGCGTGACCACTCTCCATGACCGCTGCCCTCAACGCGGGTAAGGGGACTGGACCCGATGCGGATCAGCTACATCACGAAGCCCGAAGACCTACGACTCTGCTGGGCACGTGAGAGCCCGAGGCCAGTAACACGCTGGCGTTCTCCGAGCCCAGTCCCTGGCCAACATGAACTACCGGTCTGTGATGTGGAGTTGGCCGGGTATCGGGTCGTCAGAAGTTTCCCGGGGTCTGCTGTGGTGACCGGGCTCAAGGGGGGCAGCGCGATCTCCGCTGTCCCCCTCTTTTCGATCTCTACGGAGCACGGGAGTGCTCCGGCGCTCAGGCGCCGACCAGTCCGCGGGCCTGCTCAAGCAGACCCGGCAGGGCCGGAGCCATGCGAGCCAGGCCCGGAAGAACGACCCCCGTTCTCCGCGCGCGTTTGATCAGCAGTGCCGTGGCACCGGCCTCCTTGAAACGGGTGAGCGCGTCGAACCATGTCAGGTCCGGCAGTTCCGGGCCGCCCGCCGCCGCGTAGGCGTCGAGGAGTTCGCGGGCACCGGGCATGCCAGAGGGTTGATCCGAGGGTGCGGCCGGGTGTCGGGCCTCGTCTGTGAAGAACGTCAGCCAGGCGACGTCCACCCTCGGGTCACCGACCGACCAGATCTCCCAGTCGATCACCGAGGCCACCCGGCCGTCCGCGCACAAGGTGTTGCCGAGGCGGTAGTCGCCGTGGTTGACGACCGGCGGCAGTGCGAGGGGCACCGTGTCCCGCAGGGCCCGGGCGCAGCCGAGGTAGTCGCCCTGGAGGTCCTCGGGCACGGTGGCGAAGGCCCGGCTCCAGCGGTCGATCTCGTCCTCCGGGGCGACCACGGGCTCGTCCCCCAACCCCGCTCCGGCCGGGTCCACCCGGTGCAGAGCGGCGAGCACCGCCGCCGCGTCCAGGGCTCGGGCACGTACCTCCACGAAGCCGGCCGGGTCCCGGGTGTCGGCCAGCACCGGTTCGGCGCACTCCCCGGGCACGAAGCCCATGGCCAGGAAAGGCGGCACGTCGACGCCGTCCCCCGCGTCCTCGAACAGCACCGGCGGCACGACCACGCCCGGGGACCCGGCCAGCGCGCGCATCACTCTGGCCTGACGGAGCACATCGCGGTTGCGCACCGGAGGCAGTCCCGGGGGTGCGACCTTGAGCACCAGCGTGCGGTGCTGTTCCGGCACGCCACGCATCTCGGCGGTGAAGGTCAGGCTGGACGTGCCTCCGGTCAGCGGCCGGATCCCGACCACCTCGGCACCGGGCCGCCAGGTCCGCGCGGCTCTCGCGGTCCGTTCCCGGAGTTCGTCCATGATGTCCGGCGCCTCCATCAGTACAGTCCTCCGTCCACGCGGAGCAGTGCGCCGTTGGTGTAGCTGGAGGCCGGGCTGGCCAGGTAAAGCGCGCTGGTGACGATCTCCTCCGGGCTTCCCGGGCGGCCGACGGCGCTGCGCGTGGTCGCTCGTATCTCTTCCGGCCAATTGCGGGCGATGTCGGTCAGGAAGGGGCCGGCCGACAAGGTGTTGACCCGTACGGTGGGCGCGTACTCCAGGGCCAGCACCTGCGTGAGCGTGTTGAGCGCGGCCTTGGCACCGGCGTACGGGCCGTACATCGGCTGGGGCATCAGCGCACCCGTGGAGGAGACGTTGATGATGCATCCGCCCCCGCTGTCGGCCATCCGCCGCGCGACGAGCGCGCCGAGGCGGAACGGGCCTTTGAAGTTGACGGCGACGACCTTGTCGAACAGTTCCTCGCTGGTCTCGTCCGAGGAGGGCGCCAGCGGTGACATTCCGGCGTTGTTGACCAGGATGTCGACCGTGCCGAAGTGACCGTAGGCGGCCTCGACGAGGCCGTCTATCTCGTCCCAGTGCCCGATGTGACAGGGGTGGGCGAGCGCTCGGCGGCCCAGCGCCTCGACCTCGGCGGCCACCTCACGGCAGTTGTCGGCCTTGCGGCTGGTGATCACCACATCGGCGCCCGCCTGCGCGAAGGCCAGCACGATCTGCCGGCCGAGGCCCCGGCTGCCGCCGGTGACCAGGGCCACCTTGCCCGTCAGGTCGAAGAGTTGCCCGATACTCACTGTCCGTACTCCTTCACGATGTCCGCGTAGCGTTCCCGGGCGGCCTCGCGCCTGGCGAGCACATGCTCGCTCGGGAACAGTCCCGGCGCGGGCTCGGCCTCGCGCAGCAGTTGCTTGGCCACGGTGGCGCGGTGTACCTCGGTCGGACCGTCGGCGAGCGCGAGCAAGGGCACGTCCATCCACATCTCGGCCAACGGGAGTTCGTGCGTGGTGCCGAGCGAGCCGTGCAGATGCACCGCCCGCTGGACAATGTCGTGGTAGACCTTCGCCATCGCGACCTTGCACATGGCGATCAGGGTGCGGGCGGAGCCGTGCGGCCGGTTGTCGATGACCCAGGCCGTGTTCAGCACGAGCAACCGGTACTGCTGCAACTCGATGTACGAGTCCGCGATCATGGTCTGTACTGCCTGCTTGTCGGCCAGTCGCTCGCCCTGGGTACGGCGGGACACGGCGCGCTCCAGCATCATCTCCAGTGCCCGGTCGCATCGGCCGACCGTGCGCATCGCGTGGTGTACCCGGCCTCCGCCGAGGCGGGCCTGCGCCACCTTGAAGCCCTCGCCGCGCCCGCCGAGGAGAGCGTCGGCCGGGACCCGCACCCGGTTGTAGCGGATGTAGGCATGGGTCCCCTCGTCGAGTTCCTCACGCTCGGCCATCGTCGGCACGTTGCGCCGTATCTCGATGCCCGGCGTTTCCACCGGGACGACGAACATGGACATCCGCTCGTGCGGGCGGACCTCGGGGTCGGTCACCGCCATGACGATCAGGAACGAGGCGTAGCGGGCGTTGGAGGTGAACCACTTCTCTCCGTCGATCACCCACTCGTCCCCCTCACGCCAGGCCCGGCAGGTGAACTCCTTGGGATCGGCGCCCGCCTGAGGTTCCGTCATGGAGAAGGAGGAGATGATGTCACCGTCGAGCAGCGGCTGGAGATAGCGGTGTTTCTGCTCCTCGGTGCCGAACATGGCGAGGATCTCGGCGTTACCAGTGTCGGGGGCGGCAGTGCCGAACACGGTGGGTGCCCAATGGGAACGGCCGATGATCTCGTTCATCAGGGCCAGCCTGAGCTGACCGTAACCCTGGCCGCCGAGTTCGGGGCCGAGGTGACAGGCCCAGAGCCCGTGTTCGCGTACCTGCTGCCGCAACGGGTGCAGGATCGCGCGGGCGGCCTGGTTACCGGTGTCGTACGGGGCGCCGCTCGCTGGGAAGAGGAGTTCGAGAGGCTCCACCTCCTCGCGCACGAAGCGCTGCATCCAGTCCAGCTTCAGCTGGAACTCGGGGTCAGTGGAGAAGTCCCACATGAATGGCCTCCGGAAATTGGGCGAGTCCGTTCAGGACAAGGCGGAGCCTGAGTCGTCCGCTTCGAGGCGGGTACGCAGCTCACGCAGGGTCTCGGCAGCCGAGGCGAGCGCGGCCGGATCGATTCCCTCGGCGATGCGGGCTTGCCAGGCTCGGCCGCGGCGTTCGACCGCGGCATGCACGGACACGCCGCGTTCGGTGAGCACGAGGAGACGGGCTCTCTTGTGATCGGGGTTGTCGACGAACTCGATCAGCCCCGACTCGACCAGGGAGTCGGCGGTCCGCTGCACGGCCTGCCGGGTGTACCCGAGGCTGCGGCCGATCTGCGGAACCGTCGACGACTTCGCGGACTGGGCGACGACGGTGAGCACGAGGCCCTGTGCGCCGGTCAGCCCCTCCTCCGCTCCGAACTCGGCCGTAGCACTGAGGAGCCGGCCACGGGTACGCAGAATCTCATCGACGATCGCCGACAAGGGGTGTTGGTCACGGGTAAGCATGACAACATATTTCCATAGCGACAACATGTTGTCACTAATTCTCGCGCGGAGGGGGATCTGCTTCTCGGCGTCGACCATGGCGCTCACCCACCAATTCCCCTTGTGCGCATGGGCGTTCAGCGCTTCAGGGGCGAAAGCGGCATGCCGAGTACCACTGCGCGACCTTCGCGCAGTGGTACTCGGCGTCGCCCCTCAGATGGTCAGTGCGAGATCTCGCCACCGGTGGTGGGCGTGCGGCCATGCTTCATGTAGATCGCCACGGCCAGTGCGATCACGCAGGCCCCCGCCGAGACCCACAGGCTGACCGCGTACCCGTGCAACGTGTAGAGCTGGGTACTGAGGACCGTCGGGCCGTGCGGTGCGGTCTGCGACAGGGGCATACCGGGGACGTGCAGCTCGGCCGTGAGGACATTCCCGGACAGGATGGCCGCGGTGATCGCGGCGCCGATCGAGACGCCGATGGAGTTGATCACGCCGAACATGCCGGAGCTGATGCCCTGCTGGTCGGCCGGGACCGCATCCACGATCATGTTCGGCAGAGACGCGTAGTAGCATCCGAAACCGATGCCGAAGACCATGCCGACCAGTGCGAACTCGTACCACTGGGCGTTGAACAGCCCGTACAGCAGGCAGGCCAGGCCCATGAGGACGCAGGCCAGGATTGCCGGGATGCGCGCGCCGATCTTGCGGGTGGCCGCCGCGAAGCCGATACCGGCGAGCATGCTCATGCCGCCGGAGAAGATGGCCGCGTGGGTCGCGTAGTCGAACAGGCTCAGCCCGAAGCCGCTGCTCGGCGTGTTGAAGACGACGGTCGCCTTCGACGCCACGTCGGCCGGCAGTCCCTGCTTGATCGCCCCGTCGATGAACTGGGCGCCGAGCTGGGCCTTGGTGGGCGATTGGAGCAGGTAGGCGACGACGTAGCCCTGGGTGCCGATGACGATGGCCAGGAGGCCGCCGCAGAGCAGGGTCAGCGACAACTTCGGGTTGAACAGCAGCTTCATGTCCATGATCGGCTCACGGGCCCGGCGCTCGACGAGGACAAAGGCGACGAGCAGGACGATGCCGAGGATCAGGTATCCGTACGAGGTGAACCGCCCCCAGCCCCAGGCCTGACCCTGGCTCAGGTACAGCAGGGCGGAGCCGACACCGGCGCCGAGCAGAACCGCGCCGGTGATGTCCAGGGACTGGTTGGCGCGGATACGGGTCTCGGGGACGAGGAAGAACAGCGCGGGCGTCAGGACCGCCGTGTAGATGATCAGGAACCAGAAGATCGAGCGCCAGCTGTAGCTGTCCAGCATCCAGCCCCCGAGCAGCGGCGCCGCCAGCGCCGACAGGCCGAAGCCGGTGGCGATCATGCCCACCGCGATCGGCACGTACTTGCGTGGGAACAGGTCGCGGATGAGGCCGTAGGCCACCGCCGGGGCGGCGATGGAGACGGCCTGGAGCCCGCGGCCCACCAGGAACAGGGGCCAGTTCGAGGTGAGCGCGCAGATGAACGAGCCGATGAGGAAGAATACGCCGGTCCCCAGCATGACCAGCCGCTTGCCGACCAGGTCGGACAGCTTGCCGAGGATCGGTGTGACGACACCGCCGACGATGCCGAAGATGATGAGCATCCAGCTGATGCCGGCGCCCGTACTGGGGAACGTCGGGGCTATCTGGCGCACCGCCGCCGCCACCATCGAGTACTGCAGGGCGGCGATCTCGCAGTACAGCACGATCACGGCCATCATCAGATAGAGGCGCCAGGGTGGCGCGTCGTTGAGCCGGGCACTGTCGTCCTTGATGGGCGCGGCTGGTGAAACGTCGGTGGTAGCCATGGCACTCCTTGCGAGTGTGCGGATCCGATCGCCCGGGAGGGGGCGCGGGGGCCCGATGGGCATCGCGAAATTCCCTGAGGCTGCCCGATTCTCCAACCTTGTTGAGCGTTCAACCGATAGGCGCCCGTGGCGTCTCTACAAGTTGACCGATGGGGAATTCAGGCGAGCAGGGCTGTGCCGTAGGTGAGCATCAGATGGGGATTCCCAACGAGCGTCACCGGTTGGGGAGGAAGGTGCTCTGCCGGCGAAGGAATCGACGGCGCACCCGCCGCGTGCTGCTCGGCCCTCACCGTGACGCTGCACCGTCAGGGTGAAGGGCGATTCAGAGGCTGGGCGGCGACGGGCGCCGGCCTGCCCGAACGCAGACCGATCACCTGGGCACCCTCCCCGGAGGAGGTAACCGCCATCCTCGGCAGGGAGATTTCTAACAGCTCGGCAGGGGCAAGGGAAGAGGTCGGTCACATCGCGCTGAATAACGAAATGACAGCGGCATCTATGACTCGATACGAGGAATGTCCGGTGACGGCAGGCCAAGAGCCCCGTCACCCGCGGTCGTGGGGCGAGCGCCGAGGGTCGCGGCGCGGACGGTCGACCAGGCTCGGACCAGGATCTGACTGAACGTCAGTAAGCAGTGGCGCAAGGCTTGGAGGAGCCCGCCTCGGGCGGTCCGGTGAGCCGGGATTCCCGGGTGGAGCCTGCCTACCCGGTCAGTCCCGTACGCCGATCAGCCGCGACACGAAGTCGACGACAGAGGCGAGGGCAACATCGGCGTCGGCCTCCTCGACCCCGTTCCAGCGGCGGGTGATGACGCAACTCACCACGTCCTGGATCATGACGGCGTCGCTCGCCGGGCGGGCATGCCGGAAGGAGCCGTCCGCCACACCGGCCTCAAGTATCCGGACGAGCGGAGTCCGGTGCCGCTCCTGCATCTGCTCGAAGACAGCGGCGTAGCCGGAGGCCCGGGTGACCTCGGCGGACTGCATGACCAGGGCGCGCCTGCGCCGTCGCGGATCGAACGACAGCGAGAGGCAGAACCGGAGCCAGTCCGCCAGGGCCACGAGTGGACCCGTCGCGAGATCCACCACCTCGGCGAGTTCGATCTCCACACGCCGGCCCTCGGCCTCGAACATGGCCAGGAGCAGCTCATCCTTCGACTTGTAGTGCCGGTAGAACGACCGGGTGGACAGCCCTGCCTGGGCGCAGATCTCGCCGACCGGAATCGAGCCGGACTGGCGGTTGGCCAGGACGCGATACGCGGCCCCGATCAGCATCGAGCGCTCGTCCTCGGGCGCGTGATGGAGCGGGCGGCCCAACCGGCGGGGCGTCGCGGGCTTCGACACACTGTCGGAGTCCGTCGTGTTGTGTGGTTGCGGCGGCATGAGATGCCTTCGCCTCCTGCGGGACCGTCGGCGGCGTTCGGACAATGTCGAGCGCGATGCCCTTGGAATCGTACCCGAGCACCGGCCGCCGGTTCATCGGGTGCCGCTACCTGGTGCGACACGATCCCTTGACACCTTTCCAGAGCGGGTTCAGTCTGTCATCAGCATTGCAAATGGCGTTTTCAAAATGAGGTGCAGCGTGAACAAAGGTGTCCACGGCAACGCCGAACCCACGGCCGGTCACGACAGCACCCTGCCGCTGAGCGGGATCACGGCAGTCGATCTCTCCACGACGCTGCCCGGCGCGTTCGCCACGCAGTTCCTCGCCGACGCGGGCGCGGACGTGCTCATGGTGGAGCCGCCGGGCGGATCGCCGCTGCGGAAGCTGGCCGGATGGCCGGCCCTGGCACGAGGCAAGCGCAGCGTCGTACTGGACCTCGACGACGCCACCGACCGGGAGACGCTGGACGGGTTGCTGGCCGGCAGCGACGTGCTGGTCACGACCATGGCACCGGCGAACAGCGAGCGGCTGGGACTGACCGCAGAGCGCCTCGCCGAGGTCAATCCCCGGCTGGTGAGCACAGCGATCACGGGATGGGGTTCGACAGGTCCGTGGCGGGACCTGAAGGGCTACGAGGGCCTCGTGATGGCGAAGGTGGGCTATTACCACGCCAAGCGACTGACCACCCGTCGCCCCGGGCCGGGGTTCGTCGCCGTGCCGTACGCGTCATGGAGTGCCGCGCACACCGCGCTGCACGGGATCCTCGCGGCGCTGCTGGACCGTGAGCAGAGCGGCCAGGGGCAGCACGTCGAGGCCGACCTCGTGCGCGGTGTCGCCACCCTGGACACATGGATGTGGTTCACGGAGATGGTGTCCCAGCGCTGGCCGGACGCGTTCGTGCAGGTGGACACTTTCGACGAGGACGGCCGCCCGCTGGGGCAACTGGTCTTCCCGCTGCTGGTCGGGCTGACCAAGGACGGGCGCTGGCTGCAGTTCGCGCAGACGCACCCCCGGCTGTTCGCGGCGTTCCTGACCGAACTGGGCCTCGCGCAGGTGATGGCCGAGCCGCGATTCCGGGACTTCCCCGAGATCGCCCCCGAGCTCCTGGAGGAGTTCTGGGAACTGATGCTCACGCGGGTGTCCGAGCGAACCCTCGCCGAATGGGAGGAGGTCTTCGCGACCAACCCCAACATCAGCGCCGAGCCGTACCGCGGCGGGAGCGAGCCGCTGGACCATCCGCAGGTCGTCCACGACGGGCGCGTGGTGACTGTCGAGGACCCGGAGCTCGGGCGCGTACGGCAGGTGTCGACCCTGCTCCACACCGACGCCGGCCCACTGACACCTCCTCGCCCCGCGCCCCGTGCCGACGAACACGGGGTCCAGGCCCGCGCCCTGGCCCGGTCCACACAGCGGTCCCCGGCGCCCGCGGAGCAAGCACCCGGCGGGCTGCCGCTGGCGGGTGTCACGGTGCTCGAACTCAGCCTGATGTTCGCGGCGCCGTACGGCGCCACGCTGCTGGGCGACCTGGGTGCGCGGGTGATCAAGGTCGAGAGCCTTGAGGGCGACAACATCCGCCGGCTCAACCCGTTCCCGGAGGCGACCGGGTGCAAGGTGACGCAGGGCAAGGAGAGCGTGGCCGCCGACATCACCACGGAGGACGGCCTACGGATCGTCCACGAGCTCGCCCGGCGCAGTGACGTGGTCCTGCAGAGCTTCCGGAGCGGGGTCGCCGAGCGGCTCGGCGTGGACGAGGCCGCGCTGAAGGCCGTCAACCCGGACCTCGTCTATCTCAATGCCCCGGGGTACGGAACGGACGGGCCGTACGGCTCCAGGCCGGCATACGCCCCGTCGATCGCCGCTGCCGGGGGCGTGGTGAAGACGGACGTCCAGGCCGCGGCCGACGGAGTGCGGCCGCTGGACGAGGTCAAGAAGGCGGGGGTCCAGCTGCTGACGGCCGGGACGACCGCCAGCCTCCAGGCCGACGGGGTGTCCGCGCAGGCCGTCGCGTCGGGGATGCTCCTCGGGCTGCTGGCCAGGCGCCGAGGAGTTCGGCTCGACGGCCTGACGGCGACGATGATCGGGTCGACGACGCACATCCTCACCGACTGGAACACCGACTACGCCGGCCGGCCGGACTCACCCTCCGTCGACGCCGAGGGCCACGGCTTCGGCGCCCTGTACCGGCTCTACCGCGCGGCGGACGGGTGGATCTTCCTCGCCGCGCCTGCCGCGCACGAGTGGGCGGAACTGACCGCGGCCCTCAAGCCCCATGTCGATCTCGACGCCGACCATCGCTTCGCGTCGGCGCAGGGGCGGGCCGACCACGACGACGCCCTCGCCGAGGTGCTCGCGGCGGTGTTCGCGACACGGGCGAAGGACGCGTGGGAGGCCGAGATGACCGCGGCCGGAGTCGGCTGCGTCGCGGCCGCCGAGCACGCGCCGGAGCTGACCCTGATGAGCGACGAGTGGTTCGCCGCGGGCTACAGCACAACCGCGGTGAGTCCCGTCTTCGACGAGCATCGCCGACTCGCCCCGGCCACCCGCTTCTCGCGGTCGGCCACGAAGGCCGACGGCGGATGCCTGTGCGGTGAGCACACCGACGCCGTTCTGCACGAGATCGGTTACGACGAGGCGCGGATCGCCGATCTGCGCCAACGCCGGGTCATCGGCTGACGGATGCCCGGTCCGCAAGTAAATGGAGAGCGTTCCACATGAGCGACACGAGCAAGAAGATCTGGGCCAACTCGGGCGACTCGCACTTCCTGGAGCCCGAGGACCTGTGGCGGAAGAACCTGCCCGCGCGGCTGGCCGAACTCGTCCCGCGGTCGGAGAAGGACCCCGACGGCCTGTGGGAGACCGTCCACATCGACGGCATGTCCTTCCGCCGCAAGCTGCCGACCGGTAAGTCGAAGGAGTTCTTCGAGGCGTCGAACCGGGCGCCGGGCGCGGCGGACATCTCCAAGCGTCTGCCCGACCTGGACCAGGAGGGCATCTGGGCCGAGCTGGTCTTCCCGTCCCTGGGAATGTGGAGCAGTTCGTTCCGTACGCCTGAGGTGCTGCGCGAGGCACTCCGGGTGTCCAACGACTGGGCGTACGAGACGATCGACAAGGTCTCACCCCGTCTGATCAGCACCGCGCAGGTCTCGACACTGGACATCAACGACGCCGTCACGGAGTTGGAGCGCTGCGCGGAGATGGGCTACCGGGCGGTGTTCATGCCGGTCACCCCGCACCCGCTCCAGAAGGACTACAACCAGGACGACTGGGAGCCCTTCTGGACCGCGGTGGAGCGCGCCAACATGGTGCTGGCCTTCCACATCGGCACCGATCCGGTGGATCTTTCCACCGGCGGGTCGATGGGCGCGGTCTACCGGGGGCCTGGCGGGGCGGTGCTCAACTACACCGAGACCACCTTCGGCGGACAGCGCGCGGTCATGAAGATGGTCGCCTCGGGTGCGCTGGACCGGCACGCCGACCTCAAGGTCCTCGTCTCCGAGGGCG
The DNA here is from genome assembly GCF_044763085.1 of Streptomyces sp. NPDC096311. NCBI lineage: Bacteria > Bacillati > Actinomycetota > Actinomycetes > Kitasatosporales > Streptomycetaceae > Streptomyces > Streptomyces sp. NPDC096311. The sequence goes on along the minus strand of NZ_JBIWFN010000001.1, from coordinate 856,003 downwards.
GCGCGACCTGGGTTCCCTTCGTGGCCGACCGGATGGAGGAAGGTTACCGACAGCACGCGATGGCGGTACGGCCCAAGCTGAAGCGATCCCCGAAGGAGATCATCTACTCGCAGGTGTACGCGTCGTTCCAGCACGACGAGTCCGCGGTCGCCGCGATGACCGGGATGGGCTACAACAACGTGATGTGGGGCAGCGACTACCCCCACATGGAAGGCACCTACGGGCACACGCAGGAGACACTGCACGGTCTCTTCGACGACGTCGACCCGAAGGTCAGGGAACGCATCACCGTCGGCACGTTCACCGAACTGTTCCCCGGCGTCCCCGCGATGCCCGCGTCGGCCTCGGTGTGATCCGCGATGAGTGACGACAACATCATGTACGACTCTCCCAGCGAGTTCCTGCACGAAGTCGCTGAGAAAAAGGGCGAGTGCGTGGCGCAGTCGGTGATCCCCCTGGAGGACGGCACGTACCTCTGTGCCTGCTCCTGCGAGCGATGGGAGGTCATCGCCCCCGACCGCTGGAAGGGCCTCGACCTCGCGCGACAGCACACCCGCTCGGTCTGACCGCCCCTCACGCGACGCATCACTGATCCACCGAGTTCGGGATCCGTCCGCGGGGTGGTGCCCCAAGGGCTGGGGGCACCACCCCGCGGACGCCACCGGACGAAGGCTCGTCGGCCACCACCGGACCACGGGCCGCCTGACAAGGAGACGAAATTGACGGAACAGGGGCAGCGACCCGTGCCGACCGGCCGGCCACCGAGGTTCCAGGTGGTCGAGCGGGGCACGCGCGACGTGGCCATCGTCGGTGTGGGCGCCACGCCCTACTACAGGCGGGGCGCGTCCTGGCCGCGAACGATCACCGAAATGGCCGGGGCAGCGATCCTCGCGGCCTGCGAGGACGCCGGGCTCTCGGTCAAGGACATCGACGGATTCGCCTACTACTCGGCGGCGAACGCCGGGTACGGGGAGACGATGGACACCGCGGTCTTCATGGAGACCCTCGGCATTCCCGAAGTGACGTTCTCCGCGGCGCTGACCTCGGGCGGCGGCGGTTCGGCAGGCTCGATCGGGCTCGCCCGGGCCGCGATCGTCGCGGGGGACGCGAAAGTCGTGGTGACCGTGATGGCACTTCAGCAGGCGCCGAAACGGCGATTGGGAGAGGTGTACGCGTCCGTCCCACCGGACCCGTTGGTCTCCTTCATCCAGCCGTCCGGCCTGTCCGGTCCAGGACACCTGATGTCGGTGCTCACCCGCCGGCACATGTACGACTACGGGACGCGTCGGGAGGCGTTCGCCGCGATCGCCCTGTCCCAGCGCGAGAACGCGAGCAACCGGACCACCGCGATCAAACGTGATCCGTTGACGCTCGACGACTACTTCAACGCGCGGATGATCGCCGATCCGCTGTGTCTCTACGACTTCTGCCTGGAGACCGACGGCGCCGTCGCGGTGATCACCACCAGCGCCGACCGTGCGAAGGACCTCAGGCAGAAACCGGTCCCCGTAGTCGCCGCGGCGCACGGCGGCAGCCGCGAATGGGGCCGCGCCTTCGCCTGGATGGGAATGCCACCCGAGACGTTCACCTCCTCCGGACACGCGCCGATCGCCAAGCACCTGTACGAGCGGGCCGGGGTGACCCCGGCCGACATCGACGTCGCCTTGCTGTACGACCACTTCACACCGATGGTGCTCATGCAGTTGGAGGACTACGGCTTCTGCGCCAAGGGCGAGGGCGGTCCCTTCGTGGAGAGCGGCGCGATCCGCTACAAGGGCGGCTCGATTCCGGTCAACACCCACGGCGGGCAACTGTCCGAGGCGTACATCGTGGGGATGACCCACATAAAGGAGGGGGTGGAGCAGATGCGCGGAACCGCGGTGAACCAGGTGGCCGACGCCGAGCTGGCCCTGGTCACCGGTGGCCCGGCGCACCTGCCCGTGAGCGGCCTGATCCTCGGGAAGGCGGGAGCATGACCGGCATCGCACAGGCCCTGCCCGGCGAGCGGGTCCACATCACCACCAGTCCCAGCACCGAACCGTTCTGGACCGCGGCACAGGAGGACCGGCTCGTCGCCCCGAGGTGCGGCGGTTGCGGTACCTTCCGGCTCCCGCCCACGCCGTTCTGTCCCGAGTGTCAGTCCACGGACGTCGACTGGGTTCAACTCGCGGGCCGGGCCACGGTGTTCAGCTTCTCCGTGGTCCATGGTTTCCCCGGACTGCCCGACATCACGATCGTCCCCGCCGTCCTCGACCTGCCCGACGCCCCGGGGGCCCGGCTGGTCAGCAACATCGTCGGCGTCGACCCGGACGACGTGCGCATCGGCATGGAGGTCACCGTCGTGTTCTCCGAGATCACCGATGGCTGGAAGCTCCCGCTCTTCGAGCCGGTGCCTTACGAGGACAGACCTGTGCGGTGACCCGCGCGTCGGACGCCTCGCCACCCGGAGCGTCTCGTCGCGCGCCACGCACCGCCGTCCACCTCGCTCCCGTCTGCGGTGACGGGAGGCGCCCATCCAAGGGCCGCGCGATCGCAGCGCACGGCCCACCACCGTCGGCCCCTGACACCGAGGCCGGCCTCATCGACTAGGGAGACCCAGGTGCCGTTCGTCGTGAACGAGGACCACCACGCGCTTGCCGAGGTCGTTCGGCAGTTCCTCACGGACCAGGACTCCGCCCGGTTGACGAGGCAGATCATCGACAGCGAGGACAGGGCGACGCAACGGCCCTTCTGGAAGTCGGTCCGTGAGATGGGATGGCTGGGTCTGCATCTGCCCGAGGATGTGGGTGGTGAGGGTTTCGGTCTCGCCGAATCCACGGTCATCGCCTACGAGATGGCGAAGGCCATCGCACCCGGCCCGTTTCTTCCCGCGGTCATCGCGTCGGCCACCCTCGACAGGACGGGCGAGGCCGAGCAACGCGCGGTGTGGCTGCCGCAGTTGGCCACCGGCGAGCTCACAGCGGCTACCGCCTGGATCGGGTCCCTGCGGATGGACGGGTCGGCTTTGACCGGTGTCGCCCCGGCCGTACTCGGGGCCGCGGACGCGGATCTGCTCCTGCTGCCCGTGGGTGACGATCTGGCCGTAGTACGCGCTACGGCACCCGGAGTCCGGGTGGAGGTGCCCGGTCAGGTCGACCCGACCCGAGCGACCGGAGTGGTGCACTGCCAGGAGGCGGCCGTGTCCGCCGTGCTGCCCGGAGCCCGTCCCCTGGCCGAGCGCATCGCGCGGATCCTGGCGGCGGCCGAAGGCGCCGGCGTCGCCGCGGGCTGCGTCGAGCAGGCGGGCGCGTACGCGATGGTGCGCGAGCAGTTCGGCCGGACGATCGCCACCTTCCAAGCGATCAAGCACCACTGCGCGGACATGCTGGTGGAGGCCGAACTAGCCGCCGCGGCCGCCTGGGGCGCGGCGCGTCTCGCGCAGGACGACCAGCACGCCGACCACTCCGCGGTCGTCGCCGTGGTCCAGGCCCTTCCGGCCGCCGTGCGGTGCGCCGAGACGAACATCCAGGTGCACGGCGGGATCGGCTTCACCTGGGAACACGACGCGCACCTCTACTACAAGCGCGCGCTGGCGTTGTCCACATTGTTCGAGGCCGACACCACGGCGGCCGGTCGGCTGTCGGAACTGACCCGCGCGGGCCGACGGCAGCCGGTGAAGGTCGCGATGGACCAAGCCGAGGCGGACCAGTACCGCGCGGAGATATGGAAGCTGCGTGAGCGTCTGGGCCGGCTCAGCGAAGAGGAACGGCGGGTGCACCTCGTCGACGAGGGCTACCTCTTCCCGCACTATCCGCGGCCGTACGGCCGGGGCGCCGGACCTGTCGAACAGCTCGTCATCGAGGAGGAACTGGGCGACATCCCACGCCCGGACCTCGGCATCGGCGAGTGGATCGTCCCAACCATCATCCAGTGCGGAACGCCCGGGCAGCTCGACCGCTGGGTACGGCCGACGCTGCTGGGCGAGATCCGTTTCTGCCAGCTCTTCAGCGAGCCCGGGGCGGGGTCGGACGCGTCGGCCATCAGCACCAAGGCCCGACGTGTCGAAGGCGGCTGGAGGGTGACCGGCCAGAAGGTGTGGACGACCGACGCGGCCTACTGCAACCGCGGCCTGGCCACCGTTCGCACCGACCCGAGCGCGCCCAAGCGCGCCGGGGTCTCCGCCATGGTGCTGGACCTGAAGGCCGACGGTGTCGTCGTCCGGCCACTGCGTGACATCACCGGCGAGGCGCTGTTCAACGAGGTTTTCCTCGACGACGTGTTCGTACCGGACGAAGACGTCCTGGGAGAGGTCGGAGCCGGCTGGAAGGTGGTCCGCGCGACGATCGGCAACGAGCGGGTCAGTATCGGAGCGGACACGGGCGGCACCACGTTCAGCGCGCACGATCTGGCCCGGTTGGAGGGGACGGCCCGCGCCGACGTGTTCACGATCGGACGGCTGGTGGCCGAACACGACGCCATGGCCCTGCTGGGACTCCAGCACGTGGAGCGGACGATCGCGGGAGAGACGATCGGCGCGGAGGGCAACATCACCAAGTTGTTGTCCGCCGAACACGCACAACGCGTGATGCGCTCGGCCGCCGAGGCACTGGGGACCGCGTTCGCGGCCGGCTCGCGCCGGGACGTGTACGCGGAGTTGCTCTACGCGCGCGGGCTCACCATCGGAGGCGGTACCTCCGAGATGAGCCGCAACCAGATCGCCGAACAGTTGCTGGGCTTTCCCCGCGACCCGTTGACCTCGTAGCGGAGCACTTGGCACGGAGGCGACGCCCCCCTGTGGGAACGGGCCCCGCTAAAGGGGCGGTCCGGGTTGCCCGGACCGTGGACTCAGCGTGCGGCGAACAGTCCACGCGCGAGCAAGGTGACCACGAAGTCGAGTGCCTCGGCTTCTTCTCGTGTTCTGTGCAGGACCGTCGTCGGAGAGCTGTCGAGCCCCCGTCCCGCGATCGCGAACATGATGACCGCCGCGACCCTCGGAGCGAACGGATAGTCCCGATGGACCTCGGCCAGCACCATCTCGAAGGCCCAGGTCACCCGGACGCTGATGGCCAGGCCGACCGTGTGGATGGACTCCTCGGAGTCGAGGCGCTCGAAACCCACCCTCAGCGCACCCGCGTACCGACGGTGCCAGGGCAGAAAGCTCCCGAGCATGGCGGTCAGCCTGTCCCGCAGGTCGGCGCCGGGGAAAGGCTCCTCCCCCCAGCCCTCCCGGGCCACCGGCACTTCCCGGTAGGCACGCTCCAGTACCGCGGTGAGCAGGTCGGGCTTGTCCTTGAAGTACTTGTAGAACGTGCCGCGCGCGGTTCCGGCCCTGGTGACGACCTCATCAATGGTGCCCAGGTGGTAGCTGCGCTCGGCGAACACCTCACACGCCGCGTCGAGGAGACGCTCGGCCGTGGCCCGTGCGCGGGGTCCCAGCGCGGCGAAACGATCACTCTGGACCGATCGGTCGACCGTCGCGGGCTCTGTGGGGGACAGCGTGGGCAGTGGATCGGTGACGATGCTGTTCAGGATGTCCGACGACGTGCCGGGGAACAGCAGCAACTGCAAGGCCACGGCGAGCGCGTCGACGACCTGTTCCTCGGTCAGCGGATCCAGCATGCCGTTGACCCGGTGGAACTGCACTCTGTTCACCACGATCGTGACCATCGCGGCGGTGCCCGCAGGGTCGATGCCGCTGACGCCGCACTCGACCAACCGGCCGGCGATCCGGGCACTGTAGGCGTCGACGAAGCCGCCGACAGACTCCGACAGCGCGCTGGCCTGCCCGACCTGCGTCCACTGTGTGAACACGGTGGCATACCGGCCGTACACCCAGGACCACTCACCGAGCCACCAGTGCAGGTTGTCGAAACCCTGCTCCGTCTGCCCGAGCACGCCGAGCCGACGTACCAGGCGGGTCAGTACCGTCGCGCATTCCTCCATGAGCTCACGGAAGATCGCTTCCTTGCCGTCGAAATACTGGTACAGGGTCGCGCGCGCGATACCGACACGATCGGCGATGTCGTCCGAAAGAGTGTCGTAGTACCCCTTCTCCGCGAAGAGGCGCAGCGTCTCGTCGAGGATCTGTTGCCGCGTACGGGCTCCGCGTTCGCGGACGGCGGGGCTGTTCCTGCCGTAACTCGCTCGCCGCACGATCTCTTCAGGTGGCACGGAACCCTCGCTTGTCCGGGCATGCACTGCGTACGAGCACGGACGGCGGCCCCGGTTCAGCCCGAGGCCGGAGGCAGCCTCTCCTCGCACATCGAGAAACGTGTCGCCGATCGAAACGGAGCCCGCCCCGGCGAGCGTGCACAGCGGTCCAACGTGTTGTCGGCGTCAGCATACCCACCGCTCACCCAGGTCAGCGCCCGCGTCGAACGCCCGTACCTGGCCGTCCACCCCGGAGTTCGACAAGAGCCTCTCCCTCTGGCCGTGCCGCTGATGCGGCCCACCGCCCACCCTCGCACTTAGGTGGCACATGTGTCAGATAGAACCTCGCACAGCCTACGATTGATGTGCGATATGCAGCATACTTTTGGTGGCATGAGTGTCAGAGTATGCTGCGCCCAGGTCGTGATTCACCCGTCGGCCGGCTCCGCCGGCCCGTAGCACCGAACCCTCTTCGAGGAGGCGACCATGACCGAAGCCGTTGTTGTCTCGGCCTGCCGGACAGCCATCGGAACCTCAGGCAAGGGAACGCTGGTGAACACCAGCGCGTGGGAGTTGGGCCACACGATCGTCGAAGCCTCGCTGAAACGCAGCGGGCTCTCCGGCGACGACATCGACGACATCATCCTCGGGGAGGGCATGTACGGCGGCGGTGTCGTCGCCCGCCACGCCGCCCTCACCAACGGACTGACCGCCGTTCCCGGCATGGCGCTCAACCGGCACTGCGCCACCAGCCTGTCCACCGTGTCGATGGGCGCGGCGCTGATCCGCGCCGACGCGGAACGGGCCATCATCGCGGGCGGTGTCGAATCCCGTTCCACCGCCCCGCTCAGCAAGTACCGCGACCCGGTCATGGGCGACTGGGCGGAGCCTTGGATGCCTCCGACCCACCCCGACCGCGCGGACGCGCCCAACGCCGACATGAGCATCACGGTCGGCTGGAACCTGGCGAAGATCGCGGGCATCACCCGCGAGGAGATGGACGCCTGGGCGCTGCACTCGCATCAGAAGGCGGTCCGCGCCATCGAGGAGGGCCGCTTCCTCGACGAGATCGTCCCGGTCCAGGCCTTGGCCGCCGACGGCAGCCGCGTCACCTTCCAGGTCGACGAACACCCGCGCGCCAATACGTCGATGGAGCGGCTGGCCGCTCTCAAGCCGGTGCATCCTGAGATCCCCGGGTTCAGCATCACGGCGGGCAACGCCTCCGGGATCAACGACGCGGCCGCCGCGCTGACGCTGACCTCGGACTCCCTGGCCGCCGAGCGGGGCCTGACCCCGCTCGCCGTCGTACGGTCGTGGGCCGCTGTCGCGGTCGACCCCTACGAGACCGGACTCGCGTCGGCCCGAGCGATCCCCAAGGCCCTGCGGCGCGCCGGGCTGGAGGTCGGCGACGTGACGCTGTTCGAGATCAACGAGGCCTTCGCCTCCGTGCCCATCGCCTGTGTCCGCGAGCTCGACATCGACCCCGACATCGTCAACCCCAACGGCAGCGGATGCAGTCTCGGGCATCCCGTGTCGGCCTCGGGTGCGCGCATGCTCACCACCCTGGTGCACGAGACGCGCCGCCGGGGCGGCGGCATCGCCGTCGCCTCGATGTGCGCGGGCGGCGGAATGGGGGCCGCGGTCGTTCTTGAGGTGGCCGCTCCTTCCGCCGGCGTCTGAATGCCCTCCGCTCCCCCAGTTCCAGGAGAGACCTGAACATGGCCACACACGTCCCGGCCGAAGAGCTGATCACCCATCGGCTTTCCGAGGGCGGCATCCTGCGCATCGTGCTGAACAACCCGCGCGCCGCCAACGCGATCAGCCCCGACGACCGGAACCGCGTCATCGAGCTATTCCAGCAGGCCGACACCGACCCCGAGGTGCGCGTCGTCGTCCTCAGCAGCACCGGGAAGCACTTCTGCGCCGGTGCGAACGTGGCCGGCCTCGGCAAGGGCGGGCAGAGCCGGACCGGCGACACGATGCGCCGCATCATGGGCGGGGCCCAGCAGCTCATCGCCGCCGTGCTCGACTGCGGCAAACCCGTCATCGCCGCGGTGCAGGGCCCCGCGGCCGGGCTGGGAGCGCATCTCGCGTTCGCGTGCGATCTGGTCGTCGCCGCCGAAGAGGCCACGTTCATCGAGGCGTTCGTCCTGCGCGGCATCGTCGTCGACGCGGGCGGCGCCTATCTGCTGCCGCGCAGGATCGGCCTGCAGAAGGCCAAGGAACTCGCCTTCCTCGGCGACCGGCTGCCCGCCGAGGAGGCGCTCCGGCTGGGGCTGGTGAACCGTGTCGTGCCCGCCGACCAACTGGCGGCGGCCACCGACGAACTCGCCGGACGGCTCGCGGCGGCGCCCACCAGCGCCATCACCCTGACCAAGAAGCTCTTCAACAGGTCCCTCGACGCCGACCGCGACGAGTCGTTCCTCCTGGAGGGCATGGCCCAGGAGTTGCAGTCCCACGCCCACGACTCGGCGGAGGGCATCGCCGCCTTCAAGGAGCGGCGCGACCCCCAGTTCAAGGGCTGGTGACAGCCGTCGCTCTCTGGCCGGAGCAGCGCGACGCGCGCTGAGCACGCCAACGGCCCGCCACGAGTTCGCGACCGTCCGGTCCTCGTCGGCACCCACGTACTTGCAGGTCCTCCCCTCCCCTGTCACACCCATCTCATCCGAGGAGCACGCTCATGTCCCGCCTGCTGGAAGGAAAGGTGGCCATCGTCACCGGTGCCGGCCACGGCATCGGCCGCGGCCACGCCCTGGAACTGGCCAAGCACGGTGCCACCGTCATCGTGAACGACCTCGGCACCTCGGTCAGCGGTGAGGGCAGCGGGCGCGACGCCGAGCGGGTCGTCGAGGTCATCAAGAAGCGCGGCGGCCACGCCGTCCCCAACTTCGCGGACGTCGGCGCCGAGGCGTCGGCGACCAACCTCGTCGAACAGGCCTACGAGGAGTTCGGAAAGCTCGACATCCTCGTGAACAACGCCGGCATCGTCCGCGACCGCGCGGTCTGGAACATGTCGGCCGACGACTTCGACCTGGTGATGCGGGTACACGTCCGGGGCACTTGGCTCACCTGCCGCGCCGCGGCGCAGCGCTGGCGCGCACTGGCCAAGGCCGGCGACGGCAGCGTCTACGGCCGCATCATCAACACCACCTCGGGAGCCGGCCTGCTCGGCAACTTCGGCCAGTCGAACTACGCGACGGCGAAGGCCGCCATCGTAGGGCTGTCCCTGACGCTCAACATCGAACTGGGCGGCATCGGAGTCACCACCAACGTGATCGGTCCGGGTGGTACGACCCGGATCTCGGCGAACCTGCCCGGCCATGCGGCGCCTCTCGAACCGGACGAGCGCCCCGAGGACGAGTTCGACCCCAAGGATCCGTCGCTGTGTTCGCCGGTCGTCGCCTGGCTGGCGAGCCCCGAGGCCGGACACGTCAGCGGACAGGTGATCCGCGCCATGGGCGAACACATCCACCTGATGGAGGGATGGACCGAGGCGCGGACCGTGAACAACGGAGGCAAGCGCTGGGACGCCACGAAGCTGGGCACCCTGATGGCCACCGACGTCTTCGGTACGCGCGCGGCCGGTCTCCGTCTCCCGAGCTGACACCGTCCGCCCGAGCGCTTCAACCCCCTGGGCCCTCCGTCCCCGGGGTGCATACAAGGAGTGACACCCATGAGTCTGAAGTTCGATGAGCAGGATGGTGTCCTGCTCATCACCCTGAACCGGCCCGAGGCCGCCAACACCCTCAACACAGAGGTGATCTCGGGCCTGGGACAGGCCCTTACGGACGCCGAGCACAATGACGCCATCCGTGTGATCGTCCTGACCGGGGCCGGAGACCGCGTGTTCTGCGCGGGCATGGACCTCAAGGAGTTCTCCTCCGACGGCGCGCCGGATGTGGAGGGTCCGGGCCTGGAGGTTTTCCAGCAGCGGCTGTATCCCAAGCCGATGATCGCGGCGCTGAACGGGACAGCCGTCGCGGGAGGTTTCGAGTTGGCGCTCGCCTGCGATCTGATCGTCGCCGCCGAACACGCGAAGGTCGGCCTCCCCGAGGTCAAGCGCGGGCTCTTCGCCGCCGGCGGCGGGACTCGCCTCCCTCAGCGGATCCCCCTCTCCCTCGCTCTCGAACTGGGCCTGCTCGGCGACCCGGTCTCCGCTCGGCGCGCCCTTGAAGTGGGTCTGGTCAACCGTGTGGTCGAAGGGTCGCAGGTCCTGGAGGAAGCGCTGCTCCTGGCGCGGAAGATCGCGCAGAACGGCCCCCTCGGCGTAGCGGCCACCAAGCGGCTCATGTATGAGGCGGTCCCCGACACCGACTGGGCCGACATCGATCGGACAGCCCGCACCGTGTTCGCGAGCGAGGATGCCCGGGAAGGGGCTCGGGCGTTCGTCGAGAAGCGCCCGGCCGTGTGGACCGGACGCTGAGACCCGCCCCCTCCACGTCGCCGCATCTCTCCCGGGCGGACCGTACGTCCGGTGAGGTGCCCGGCCCCGCCGGTGGCGTCGCCGCTTCCAGGCATGCGATGTCACCGGCGGCCGTTCGCCACATGCCCGGGGCCATCAAGGCGGACTTCATCGGGCGTCCAAACGGGGGCCGGATCGCGAACGCACGGCGAGCCCCGCGACGAACGGCTCAACGGGGCGGCGCCTGGCTGAGGCCACGCGCAATGCCCCGCCGGGCCCGATCTCGACCAGTGCTCACAGCGGCAACTCGTTGGCGCTTCGGACAGGCTCCAGGGCTGCCGGAGCCGACGACGCAGCCTCTACTCGCCTCGTCGATGACCGCCGGAGCAAGCGGCTCCCTGAACATCCCCGCACGGGAGACGGTGCGTCATGGGACCCTCCTCGCGGTGAGCCCGCCGTCACGATCCCCTGGTGCGCATCGCCGTGGCAGGCGAACGACCTGCTCGGAATGACGAGCTACCGCACGCGGAGCGCGAAGCGGCCGCCGAACCCCCCGTGACCACGGCCGACTTGTCCTGGCACACCGCCGCAATCGGGGAGCGCTCCGGACCGGCCTCAACGGGTCAGCGCCTCGGGAACCCTATGCCGCGCAGCACACTGCGGGTGTGCTCCCCCATGGCCGGCGCCTCGCCCACAGGGGTGCGATGTCGCGGAGGCGCGACCGTCACCGTGCCCCGCCCTGTCTCGACCTCCCAGCCCGAGCCCGAGCGGCGTGCCACCGTCGATGGTGGCAACGCGGTGTCCTCTGGGAAAACAGGCCCCAGGGCTCCCGCCACCACGTCCGACATCGCCAGGTCGTACAGAACGCCCCGCTCGTTCTCGGGAGCGGTGAGGGCGAGCACCGCGGCGGTGAGCCCGGTGAGTGGATCTGCCAGGGCGTCACCGCAGAACAGCGGTGACCCGTCCGCCTCGTACGCCACCAGTCCGGCACCGGCCGCGACGTCGTCGCCGAATCCGACCTGATCGCTCTCCCGCCCCGCGGCGGTGATGGAGATCCACGTGGTCCCGGCGTCCACGGCCTCGCGCGCATCGAGCCCAAAACGTGCCAGAGCTCTCGGCCTTGACGCCTCGACCACGATGTCGGCGGCGGTGACGAGAGCGGCGAGCGCGGCCCGACCACCGGCCTCTTCCGGATCGAGACACACGGACTGCTGGCCCGCGTGCAGGAGTCGGTAGAAGTCGCTGTCGCCGCGACGGGCGCCGTCGGGACGGCCGGGGATCTCGACCTTGACCACCCGTGCTCCGGCCGATGCCAGCAGATGTGTACAGAGCGGGCCCGCCCACAAAGCGCTGAAGTCGACGACGAGCGTGTCCGTCATGGAGCGCGGACGCGGAAATACGGCCAGGGACGGAATCGCCGTCGCCGACGGGCGGCGGACGACGGGCCGGGCCGCGAGACCGAACAGTTCGGCACGTTCGGCGAGCTCCTGCCCGCTGTGGGCGCCCACCCATTCCGAAACCGGCCCCCAGATGTCGCCCGTCAGTTCTCTGCCGATCATCGCGCCGAGCAGCGGAGGATCGTCGTCGCGAGCGCAGGTGACGGCGGCCCAACCGTCGGCGGTGGGCAGCAGCCGCCCCGCACCGCCGACGGTGGTGCGCCCATCGCGCTGTCGGTGGGTGAAGGCCGCTCGTTCAGCGAGGAGTGCCGGGCCGTCGACGCGGACGCGGGAAGCGGAGTCGGCAGTCAGTTCGGCGATCCGCTCGGAGAGTGCCCGGGCCCGAACGGCGGCCCGCCCCGGTGGCACAAGAGGGGGACCGTCCGCATGTCCGGTGAGCGCGACCACGCCACTGCGGGCCCACTCGACCATGGCGTCGTTTTCGCCGTCACCCGCGTCACGACGGCCGGTCTCCGCCGTCGCGATGTCGTCGCCGGCCGGCGCCTGCGGGTCGTCGGATTCTGCCTGTCGGCCTGGAGCTGCCACCTGTCGGACGATACGCGCACGACCGCCGGCGAGGGCGGGGAGGCCACCGCACCACACGTCCGGCGTGGGCCGTCCTCCGCCCCTTCAGCCACCGCCCTAACCGGTCCGCCCGACCCCGCTCGCCAACGTCGCGCATCCACCGACCGACGCTCCACCTCGTCGGTCTGGCCGCGAGCCCTTGAAATGACACTCTCGTCAGATATCCTGAGGAAAACGCTCCACGACCGGGCGAGCAGACGGCAGCACAGCCGATCGCCCCACTTCGTACCGGACACCCCTGAGAGGTTGCACGTGAACGCTGAGATCAAGCCGGGGACCAGGTTGCGCTCCGCCGTCTGCGGGACCGAGATCGCGATCATCCGAGCCCGGCAGACGACCATCGACCTGCGGTGCGGCGGCGTACCGGTCCTCCCCCTCAGTGAGATGCCGACCGAGAGGGGGACCGCGCAGGCGCCGTTCGACACCGGAACCCAGGTCGGCAAGCGGTACGCCGACTCCTCGGGCGACCTGGAGGTACTGTGCACCAAGGGCGGCGAAGGGTCGCTGGCCGTGGGAGACACTCCCCTCGAGCTCAAGGCGGCCAAGGCGCTTCCGTCGTCGGACTGACGGCCGGTCCGCGCCGTCCTTTCCTGGCGCCGCGAGGACGTCCACCTGGACCTCGCGCGGACGGCGGCTCCAGCGGCCATGCCGAACGGGAAGACGGCAACACCCGTAGCCGCCGTATCGATCACACGCGCTCAGGACGGGCGCGTGTTCTCCGAGTCCCGGGGTGACACGCCTGTCAGTCTTGCGCTCTCGGAGTTCACTCGGCGAGCCTTCGGGGACTACGGAACGGATCTCCCCAGCGGAGGCCGACCGCACGGTCGCCTCAAGTGTGAGCGACAACGCCGCACCGACAGCACGAGCCGCCCCGCACCCGGCCGCTCTCGCCCACACACGTGGTCAAATTGGCACACAGACCCTGCGACATGGTGACGTGACCGTCAGAGGAAGTCGCCGAAACAGGCGGGCGAGCCCACCGGGAGCGACCCCCGCAAGCCCTCGAAGACATCCCGCACCACCGTGGGATTCGCGCGCCATCCGGTCGTATCTGACAGCGGCATTCACAGAAAAGCGATGACGATCAAGGCGCCGGAGACCGCCGACCCGGTAACTGCCCAGACACGCCCAGACGCGCACAACTTGCCTGATCATTGGGTCATTTGGCAGGCCCTCCCGTGCTCGGGCAGGACGAACGCCCAGGGGACCTTCCCCACTCCGCCATACACAACGGTTGTATTTTTCTGACGCATGTGTCATTCATGGATAAGCAGGGCAGTGCCGCCCTGCCGCAGAGAGGAACGCACGGAATGGATATCAGCAACGCGTCAGCTCTCGTCACCGGCGGTGCCGGAGGCCTGGGCGAGGCCACCGTCCGCCGCCTGGCGGGACAGGGCTGCGCCGTCGTCATCGCGGACCTCCAGGACGACAAGGGCAAGGCCCTGGCGGCGGAACTGGGTGACAGGACCGTCTACGTACGGACCGATGTCCTCGACAGCGCCAGCGTGGACGAGGCGATAGCCGCCGCCCGGGAGCTGGCGCCACTCAAGGTCGCGGTCAACGCGCACGGCGGTACGGCGGGTGCCTCCCGCCTTGTCGGCCGTGACGGCGAGCCGGCCCCGTTCGAGCAGTTCCAGTGGTACGTGAATCTCTTCCTCAACGGCACGTTCAACGTTCTGCGCCTCGGCGCGGCGGCGATGGGAAAGAACGAACCCGACGAGAACGGCTCCCGCGGTGTCGTCGTGAACACCGCGAGCATCGCGGCGTTCGAGGGACAGATCGGCCAGACCGCCTACTCGGCGGCCAAGGCCGGGGTCGTCGGGCTGACCCTGCCGGCCGCCCGTGACCTGACCAAGTTGGGGGTCCGCGTCATGGCCGTCGCCCCGGGCACCTTCTTCACCCCCGCCTTCAAGATGGACCGCAAGGACGCCGACGAGCGCTGGGGAGCCGCCGTACCCTTCCCGAACCGGATGGGTGATCCGGCCGAGTACGCCGCCCTGGTCGAGCACATCGTGGCGAACGACTACCTCAACGGCGAAGTGATCCGCCTCGACGGTGCGCTGCGCTTCCAACCGAAGTAGCACGAAGACGCTGCGCGGACCGGCGCCACGAGCCGACGGCGCCGCCCCGTATCCTGCCGCCCGACCACTCGGGGGGCGCTCCGCCCACATCGGCGGGATATCCATCCTCCATCTGCGCTCATAGGGGACAGCACATGGGAACACCCCTGATTCTCGATATGGCGGCCTCCAGCCACCCGGACCGTGCCGCGTTCACCGTGGACGGAACCACGCTGGACTACGCACAGTTCGCTGAACTGGTGGCCCTGGTCGGAGCCGAACTGCAGCGGTCCGGGGCACGGCACGTGGTCTTCCTCGGTGGCTCGGGAGTCGAGCTCCCGGCTGTCCTCTTCGGGGCGGCCTATGCCGGACTTCCCTTCACCCCCCTCAACTACCGGCTCGGCGACCTCCAGCTCACCCGGCTGCTCAACCGCATCGACGACGCCATCGTGATCGTGGACGCCGCCTATGTCGACGCCGTGCGCGAGGTGTCCCATCCGGTGCGCACCTGCGACGCGTTCATGCGCCAGGCACGGGCCGCCGCGGACAAGCCGCTGCCCCCGGTCGACATCGATGAAGAGTCACCCGCCGTCATTCTTTTCACCAGCGGGACCACCTCGGAGCCCAAGGGTGTGGTGCTCCGGCACAGCCACCTGATGAGCTATGTGATGGAGACCTGCGAGTTCGGGTCCGCAGCCCCCTCGGACGCGGCCCTGATCAGTGTGCCTCCGTACCACGTCGCCGGGGTGGGCACGATCCTGACGAACACCTACGCGGGTCGCCGGATGGTGTACCTCCCTCAGTTCACTCCCGAACGCTGGGTCGCCCTCGCCCGGGAGGAACACGTCACCTCGGCGATGGTCGTGCCGACGATGCTCGAACGCATCATCCGGTCGACGGGCGGCGTGCCCTTGGACCTGCCCGCGCTCAGGACACTGTCCTACGGCGGGGCCAGGCTTCCGCGGCCCACCTTGGAGCAGGCCCTCAGGACATTCCCGGACGTCGGCTTCGTCAACGCCTACGGGCTGACCGAGACCAGTTCGACCATCGCCCTGCTCGGTCCGGACGACCACCGCGACGCCTTCCACAGCGACGATCCGCAGGTCCAGGCGAGACTCGCTTCCATCGGCCGCCCCGTACCGGGTGTCGAGGTCGAGATCCGCGGCTTCGACGGTCTCCCGGTCCGGACGGCTGAGCAGGGTGAACTGTGGGTCCGAGGCCCGCAGGTCTCCGGCGAATACATGGGCGCCCATTCGACGCTGGACAAGGAGGGGTGGTTTCCCACCCGAGACGTCGCTTATCAGGACGCCGCAGGCTACCTGTACATCATCGGCCGCAATGACGACACCATCATCCGCGGCGGCGAGAACATCGCGCCGGCGGAGATCGAGGACGTGCTGATCGAGCATCCCCTGGTGCAGTCCGCCGTCGTCGTCGGGGTACCGGACGAGCAGTGGGGGGAGGCCACGGCGGCGGCCGTCGTCCTCGAACCGGACAATGAACTGGATGTCGAGGAACTCCGCCAGTACGTCCGCGCGCGCCTGCGCGGCTCACGCACTCCCGACCGTGTCGTGTACCTCGACGAGTTGCCGGTGACGCCATCCGGCAAGATTCTCCGCAAGGACATCGTGGCTCACATCAAGCAGACGTCGGCGACTGCGTCCGGGCAGCCCGGCTGACCGCCGCACGGGCCGCCGGCTCCTGGTCCCGCCCGGCGGTCACCCGCTGTGGCCTTGCACCGGTCCGCATAGGCTTTGGGGTCCTGCCGCCGCGCACCAACGACCCTGCACCGATCCGCGCCGCCTCACCGGTCAGTACCGGGTGGCGTCCGCCAGGTGGTGCAGCCGATCAAGTCGCCGGAATCCGCAGGCCGGCGGCAGTGGCACCCTGCAACCGGGCGCTCAACTCGCCCCAGCAGGACGCTTCGTGGACCACCGCCTCGGTGAAGATCGCCTGGAGCCTCATACCGGAACGCGTACCGCTTGATCCGCAACACCACGACGCGGGACGCGACCCGCGCATCCCTACCGGCGGAGTCTCGACGCCTCAGGAGCTACGCACGGTGCCCCGGCGAACATGCCCCGCATACGGCTGCGGCGTCCGTACGCCGTTGTCCCGGCAGAACGGCTGAGCGCGTGTCCGCCGAATCCCGTGTCGCCGCGATCCCGCAGGCGACCGTGCGGACCCCCTCATCCACATCTGTGCGGCAGCCGACCACGGAGCGGCCCCGCCGATCGTGTGCGTGGTGGCACGTTCCGAGACCGCGGCGGCCAACGGTCTCAACGCGCTGTCGCGTTCGGGCGGGGCGAGGACGGCCGAACGCCGTCATCGGGGCGATCATGATCGAGCTGACGTCCACGGCCCACGGAAGGCGACTCCCCTCCGAGGGGCATTCCAGGTGTCGTCCCTCGCCCCGCCGGCGCAGACACGCGCGCCTCACCCGGCGTGCGCCGCTCCGTCGCCCGGTACTCCGGCCGGCCGCTCTCGTCGCACTCCCTTCTGCCCGACGACACCTTGCACTCCTCGGCGGACCCGGAGACCCGGCGTCCACAGGTCGTCCCTGCGGAGCACAGGGCGGTTGCCGGCCTTCACCCTGCCTGTCCGCCATGCACGACACGGCCGTCGCAGAGCGTCATCCGCACGGCCCGGGCGTCCGGTGCGGCGATCGCGGCCCGGAGCCCGGTGCGCAGTAGGCACAGGTCCGCCGGTGCTCCCGGCTCGACCCGCGGCGCGCTCAGCATGTCGGCCAACGCCCGCCGTACCCCCACGCGTTCCTCCGCTCCGAGCACTCTGCCCGAGCCTGTGGACCTGTCTCGGGCCGCGCGCAGCACCGCCCAGGGGTCGGCCGTTCCGTACGGCGCGTCGCTGGCCGCCGCGACGGGAACGCCCGCCCGCACCAGCGAGGCGTACGGGTACAGCCAGGGCAGGTCGTCGGGGTCGACCTCGCGAAGATAACGGTCGCCCCGCTCCGCGACGAACGCCGGCTGCGTGATCACCCGCAGCCCCAACTCCCGCAGGGAGACGCGCAGTTCAGGCGGCACTACGGCGGCGTGCTCGATGGTGTCCCCAGGCACAGTGCCCACTTCCCGCAGCACCGCCAGCGTGAGGATCAGGGCCTCTCTGGTCACGCAGTGCACGGCCACGGGCCTGCCGGAGTCCTCCCGGGCCGCGCGTATCCGTTCCAGGAAGTCCCCCCACTCCCACAGGTCGTGGTCGGGCAGGAGAAGCTTGCGGGCCCCCACCGTGATCCGGCAGCCGGGCGGAACGGCAGCCGTGGGCACGCCCAGAAGCGTGATCCGCTGCGGCACTCGCCCTTCGGCACCGGCCCGCGTCAGCAGCCGTACGGCGCCCTCGTCGAGGTCGGGTGTCGCGTCCCGTACGGAGGTGATGCCGTACGCCGCCAACTGCCGCCCGACCGCGCCCAGATCGGGCTCAGCCGTGAGTCCCAGCCGCTGCCGCAGCCAGATGTCCTCGCGCCACAGTCGGCCGGTGAACCGCCCGTCGTGGTCGCACTCCGCCCCGGCGGGCAGTGCCACGTCGGGGCCGTCCAGGCCGAGGCGGCGAACCGCCGTACCGCTGAGCATCCACAGCGCGCCGCTCGCGTGCTGGAGCCGCACGGGAACGTCCGGCGCGAGCGCGTCCAGCGCGTCCCGGTCCAGCTCTCCCGCGACCGACTCGTGGTAGCCGACACCCCTCACCCAGCTTCCGGAGGTGGTCCGTGCCATCCCGCGCAGTGCATGGGAGAGCGCGCGAGGTGAGTTCACCTCGGGCGGCCCGCAGTTCACCGAAGCACGAGCGGCGGCCATGGCCAGCAGGTGCAGGTGCCGGTCGGCGAGGCCGGGCAGCAGTGCGCCGCCGTGCCCGTCCACCTCCTGGTCGCCACGGCGCGCCCGTAGTGTCCCGACAGCCGTGACGGCGGCGATCCGACCCCCCGCCGAAGTGCCCGGCGTGAGACCGTCGGCGCCCGCCGGTCCCGGGTCCGCCCCGGTTTGCGAGACGGCCACATCGGCCCGCTCGCCACCCGGGAGCTCCACGTCACGGAGGATCAGCACGGCGAGCCGCCCGAGCGGGCCGGGCCCCCGGGGGTCACCGGCTCGATCCGGTCGACCAGGCCCCATTCCAGCGCCCGGGCGGCGGAGACCGGTTCGCCGGTGAGTGCCATCCACGCGGTGCGCCAGCGGCCGATCCTGCGCGGGATCCCGACGGTGCCGCCCGCACCCGGAATCAGGCCGAAGGCCAGCTCCGGCAGCCGGAACCACGCGCCCGGGTCGGCTGTCACCGTGCCGGCGAACGACGGCACCTCGATGCCCGCGCCCACGCAGGCGCCGTGCAGGTGGGCGTGGACCCGCTCGGCGCTGCGGTGCACCATCCTGGCGGGGCTGCGAGCCAGCCGCACCGCGTGCGAGGACGCCGGGTCGGCCGTACCGAACTCGTCGAGGTCGCCGCCGCTGCAGAAGTCGGGGCCGGCGCCGCGCAGTTCGACGCGGCGGATCAGAGGGTCGGCGGCAACCAGTTCGAGGGCGTCGACGAGCGCGTCCCGCACGTGCCGGCTCACGGCGTTGCGTCGCTCCGGACGGTTGAGGGTGATACGCACCAGGCCCGGACGGCTCCGCGGGCGCTCCAGCCGAACCGGTTCGGGGCCCGGCGCCAGCTGGGCGCGCGCCGGACGGGACGCCCGCCAGGCGGCGAACTCCGGCCCGGCCAGGAGCATCGAGTACGCCAGCGACTCGGCGACCAGTGCTTGCGCGACGCCGGGCCCGGCCGCCTCCCCGACCCGGAGCACGCCGGCGAGCGTCAGTGCCGCGAGCGGCGCCGCCTGTACCGCGTCCGCCAGCCGGGCGGCGTCCGCCAAAGGGTCGCCGACAATGACATGGGCGCGCCCGGGCTGCGGACAGCCGCTGAGTGTCAGGGTGAGCGCCTCGGCCACGAGCACTCCTGCACGGCTGAGCGGTTCCCGGGCAAGGCCGACAAGAAGGCGCTCGGAGGTGCGCAGGGCCGTCGCCAGACGCGCGCCGTCCTCGGGCCTGCCGACGGCACCGGCGTCGAGATCGATCAGGGTGAGCACATCCGACGCCGCCAGCCGCTCGGCCGGTGCCGGGAACGCGACGGTGCCGTCGTCCAGACCGGAGAGCAGCCGGCCCGCGGCCTCCTCCGCACCGAGCAGCGGCACCCCTGCCAGGCCGTGACCCGTGCCGCGCCCCGGTGGTCCCGGGGCGCCGGCAGCGGATGGCCGCGGGGTCGTCATGGCGCTTCCGTGATCCCGTCCGGGCCCGACGCCGACCTGTCATCCGCTCCGGCCGCCGCGTCGTGTTCCCCGCTGCCCTCCACCTCACCGGGCCGATAGCACACCTTCAGCAGCAGTCCGGCCGCGGCGGCTCCGAGCCCTGCCGCCACCAGCGCCCCCCGGGCCCCGGACCGGCGCAGCCCCAACAGCCCGTCGACGGAGTACCGACCGTGGCCGAGGGCCGCGAGCGCCACCGAGGCGCCGGCCACCACACCGCTGTACTCCCAGCCGCCCTTGAAGACGAAGAAGCCCTTGCCCCGGTGATCGGTCCGTGCGGCCACCGACATCAGGCCAACCGCTGCCGCGGCGGGCAGCGGGCCGGCGGCACCGACCGTCAGGGCGGCACCCGCCGCCATCTCGGTGGCGGCGGCGAGACGGGCATGCACGGCCGCGGGCCGCAGGCCGAGTGCCTCGAACCAGCCCTCGGTGCCGCCGATCCCGCCGGGGCCTTTGAACTTGTTCCAGCCGTGCGCGAAGAGCATCGGGCCCAGCGCGGTGCGCAGCATGAGGGCAGCGGCGTCCCTGCCCGGATCCTGCCGCGTGGTACGCACCGTGCCTGCCTCGGTGTTCGCCATCGGTCTCTCCTCATAAAGGTAGTACGTGAACTGTGGCGTACGGTTCTGCGTCCACCGGATGCCGCGGAGGGCCACCGGCTACCGGACCGCTGTCCCCGGCGGGTCACAGGGCGCGCGCTCGCCCCCTGTGCGCGGTGAGGCCCGCCTCCGCGTATCCGGCGGCGAACCGGCCGGCGCCGATGTCCGGTGCCCAGCGGTCCGGGGGCGGCCCGTCGTGAAGCCGGTTCGATCCCCGCGCCCCGCGGCGCGACTCAGGGGGCGACCACGAAGTCCGCCGAACCGGAGACCGCCACACCGCCGTCCTGGTGGGAACACGTCAGCTCCACGGTGGCCAGCAGCTCGCCGTTCTCCCGCTCCGCCACCCCGGTCACCACACCCCGGCAGACCAGAACGTCCCCGGGCCACACCTGCTCGCGGAAGCGGACCTGGAAGCGGCGGACGTTCTCCGGCCCCAGCCAGTCCGTCGCGTAGGTGGCCAGCAACGCGGCCTGGTGCATCCCCTGCGAGAAGACCGAGGGGTAGCCCGCCTTCTGCGCGAACTCCTCGTCGTAATGGATCGGGTTGAAGTCGCCGGACGCCCCGGCGTACCGCACGAACATGCTCCGGGTCAGCGGCCCGAACGTACGGGAGCCGCCCTCCGCGCCTACGCCTATCCCGGCCACGGACGTCATCGGTCCTCCTCCGTACGCTTCGCCGTTTCGATCAGCGTCTGCCGCTGCTCGGCCACCAGCTTTCCCGCCTCGTCGCGGAACTCGGTCACGATCACGGCGAACCGCATCGTCCCGCCGCGCTTCCCGGGCTTCTCATAACGGTCGGCGACGCGTGAACTGGCGCGCAGCACATCGCCCGCCCGGGGCGGCGGACCGTGGAAGACATACTCCTGCTCTCCGTGCAGTAGCCGCTTACGGTCGAATCCGTGCGACGCGCGTGCCTCTTCCGGCGTCCAGAAGGTGGAGGTCACCAGGAAGGTGGGAGGTACGACAGCGTCCCGCTCCTGGTAGGCCGGGGAGCCGGACTGCGTGGCTGCGGCGTACTCGCGGATCTTCCCGCGCTCGATCGGTACCTCGAACTCGGGTCCCGGCTCGCTCTCCACGCGCTCGCTCATGTCCGGCTCCGGATGTGCGGCGCGCTGTCTGTGGGGTGCATCGTTGCGTCCTCCTCGATCCAGGCCGGAATCGGTGTGCGCACCGGACTTCTCGGCCGCGGCACTATTTCTAACATACATGTCACTTTCCCTGATGGGGCTTCCCATGCCACCTCGCATCCGACCACATCGCCCGGTAGACCACCTGTTATAAGGGAAATACAGAGCGATGCTCTCACCACACCCGCACCTGTCCCCCCTTGGATGACACGGCATCAGGGACTAGAATCTGAAAGTGACGTCACTTGATTGACGTCGTTCACAGCTCCGCCACCGCATCGGCGGGGCGGCTGTTCGTCTCCTGCGGCCATGCGGCCTTGACTCAAGTCCCTGTGGCCGGCGGACCGAACGCCGAGTCACGAGACCGCGTCACGACAGGGAGACTCCGTGCATCCGTCCAGCACTCAGACGCACCCGCGCAGCGGGCCGCACGCCCCGGCATCGGGACCGCCGCCGAGGCTGCCGGGCACCGTGCGCCGCACCACGAGCATCGACATGCGACGGCCTGACGGCCTCGAAGGGCCCCTGATGCTGCATGGCCTCGGCCGCGATCTCGTCACCCACGGGGACGGGACGTCCGAGGTTCGCGGGGAGGCGTCCTTCGACATGAGCGTCGCCTTCCTGGAGAACCGCGAGATCACGTCGATCTCGACGCGCCCGGACGCGCCCGCCGCGCAGGACCTGGTCGGCGCCAGGGCCGCCGGTGGCTTCCGCAAGCAGCTCGACGCCGCCCTGCCCGAGGACCGGGACGCGCACACCCTGCTCTACCAGCTGCTCGACGACATACCGGGAGCGGCCCTGGTCTCCGGGTACTCCGTCGGGCGGGCGGACGTCCCGGCCAGCGCCGCCCGCTCGGGCTACCAGCTGACGGAGAACCAGTGTTCCGGGTTCCGGCACGGCGGAACGATCATGATCGAGGTCGGCCGCACCGGCCGCGCTCCCGTGGTCACCGGTCCCGAGGCCACGCCGCTCACCAGCGCCGACGACTCGCTGGCCTGGCATGCGATGGATGACCTCGGTGTGCACTCGATGCGGCGCCAACGCCTCCTGGATGTCGCCCGGGACCCGGCGGATCCGCGCTCCCTCCGTGTGAGTTCCCTGTTCCGGGACAGCCACGTCGCCCCGGACGGCCGGGCCACCGTCATCCACGAGTACGAGGTGTCGGCGTGGGTGGACTGTGACGAGTGGCGGGTGCGAGAGGCGTCCGCGACTCCGCATGTGCTGCCCTGGACCGAGTGCCCGTCCGCCGCCGCCAGCGCCACACGGCTCGCCGGAGTGGACATCGGGAACCTGCGACGTCAGATCCGTACGGACTTCCGCGGCATCTCCACGTGCACGCACCTCAACGACCAGCTCCGCTCACTCGCCGATGTGGTCGCTCTCGCGCAGGGACTTCCGCCGGCCGTGGGCTGACAGCGTAAAGGGCCGTCGTCCCGACCATCCGCCGTAAGGGACCCGCTCTGTGGCGGGCCGACCGACGTCACCCCCTCAGGACCGGGTTTCGCCGGCGGACCGCCCCGCAAGGGCGCGCAGGGCGTTCCGGTCGATCTTGAGCATCGCGGTGAGCGGCAACTCCCCGACGAGCTGCACCCGGTCCGGTGCCTTGTAGTCGGCGAGGCGGTCGCGGGTCCACTCACGCAGCGCCTCCCGGGTAGGGGGCCGTGACGGATCGGCGGGCACCACGAACGCCACCCCGATCTCGCCGATGACCGGGGCCGGCGTGCCGACCACGGCCACGCGGCCGACCCCCGGGTGCGACGAGAGCACGTTCTCCACTTCCAGGGGGTGGACGTTGTACCCGCCGCGAATGTAGAGATCGCCCGCCCGGCCGGACAGCACCAGGTCGCCCTCCTCCGTGAAGTGGCCGAAGTCGCCCGTGCGCAGCCAGCCCTCCGGGCTGAGGGTCTCTGCGGTCAGTTCCGGCTGACGCCAGTAGCCCCGCATCACACAGCCGCCGCGCACCCGCACCCGGCCCACCGTCCCCGCCGGTACCGGCACATCCTGCTCATCGGTGACCTCCACCTCGGTCCCCTCCTGGGCACGGCCGACGGTACGGAACTGCGTCCGGGGCGGATCGTCCGGCTCGGTTCCGCAGATCGTCGGTGACTCCGTCATCGCGTACCGCACGACCAGGGGGACTCCCAGCCGGGCTGCGGTCTTCTCGACCAGCTCGGGCGGGGCCGGAGCGGTGGCGGCGATTCCGAGACGGAGGTCCGGTAGCGGTCCGCTGTCCGGTTCCTCCAGCAGTTTCTCCCACTGGGTCGGTACCGCGCCGGCGACCGTGATCCGTTCCGCACGCAGGATCCGGGCCGTCTCGGGGGCCGACCACGGCACGGGCGGGATCACCATGGTGATCCCCCACGCCAGCTGGTCCCAGAGTTTGGCGAGGTATCCGGCGTGCGCGAACGGCGTCGCCACCAGGCGCCGGTCGTAGGGCGCGCTCATCACCCCGGCCGCGGTGGCCGCGGCGGCGAGGTTGCGACTGTCGAACCAGGCCCCCTTCGGAGTACCGGTGGTACCGCTCGTCCAGATGATCACCACAGGATCGTCCGGCAGGACCGGGACCGGCGTACGAAGACCGGGCCCGGCGCATGCCGCCGCCAGTTCCGCCCGCGTGAATACCGCGGTCCCGGGCGGCGGTTCGGGAAGGCCGGCCTCGGTGTCACGGATGACCAGGACCGGACGGGCGCAGTCGAGTATCGCCGCCGTCTCCTGAGGACCGAGCCGGGTGTTGAGTCCGGTGGTCACTGCGCCGAGCCGGGCGAGGGCCGCGTAGCAGACGGCGAAGTCGATCGACGAGGGCAGCATCAGCGCGACGACATCGCCCCGTTCGACCCCGCGCGCGGCCAACGCCGCCGCCAAACTGTCGGAGGCCCGGGACAGTTCGGCGAAGGTGAGCCTCCGGCCCGGCTCGACGTAGGCCTCCCGCTCCCCGTACTGGGCGCCCGCCGCGTCGAGCACCTCGGCGAGGACACCGCACCGGCCGCGCAGCGGAGGCGGTGCGCCGGTCACGGCCGCTGCCCCGCGGCGGAGTTGGAGCATGACGGCCGCGTGTTGCCCGGTCGTCGGCCTGTTCGCCGACCATGTCGCGGACCGCCGGGGCGACCCGGACCGAGTCCGGCCGTGGTACTGGCGTCGACGACCTCCGCGGTCGCACCCCGTCGCCGCCTGCGGACACCGGTCCACGACACCGAGGCACCCTCGGGCGACGCCAACCCGGACCGGGGGCCGGAGCCACACAGGTTCACACCCGTCGCCCCGGTCCACGACCCCGTCGCCGCCCGCCCGCCGCCGGACGGTCCCACGAGCACCAGGTATCCGACAGCGACGGTGTCGACACGCGCGAGCCGTGCCGCGCTCGCCGGCCCGAGGCCTGCTCGGGCGTGGCCGCGTAGCCGGGAACCAGGACCGGCTCGGTGGGCCGGCCCGGTGTCACCCCGGTACTGGGTACGTTCAGAAGCGGCACCAGGATTCATTCGCGCTCCCTTTCGTCTCATGGCTTGTGGTGCCGGGCCGCGAGAGCCTCGCTGCCGCGGGCCAGCAGGGTCACGTCGGCGCCGATCGCGACGAACCGGGCGCCGGCCGCGAAATAACGGCGTGCCGTCGACTCGCCGAAGGCGTTCACACCGACGACCTTGCCGAGCGCGGTGACCGTGGCGACGGCCTCCTCGATCGCGGCGATCACCTCAGGGTGCTCGGGCTGCCCGAGGTGCCCGAGAGAGGCCGCGAGATCGGCGGGGCCGAAGAACACCTCGTCCACGCCGTCGACCTTGGCGATGTCCGTCAACTCGTCGAGCCCGCGGCGGGACTCGATCTGCACCGTCAGGGTCAGTCCCTCGGCGGCGACGTCCAGATAGTCCGGCACCCGTCCCCACCGCGCCGCGCGGGCGAACGCACCGCCGACCCCTCGCACGCCCTCGGGCGGATAACGCGTCGCTGCGACCAGGTCCCGGGCCTGCGCGGCCGATTCGACCATCGGCACCATCAAGTTCGTGACGCCGATGTCGAGGAGCTGTTTGATCAGCACCGGGTCACCGGACGGCGCGCGCACCAGCACCCTGATCGGGTACGCCGCGGCGGCCTGCAACTGCGGCACGAGGCTCGGTACGTCGTTCGGCGCGTGCTCGGCGTCGATCACCAGGAAGTCCAGACCCGATCCGGCGCAGATCTCGGTGACGTAGGCGCTGCCCGTCACCACCCACATGCCGACCTGCGGGCCGGTCACGGTCGGGCCTCGAAGCGAACGCCCACCGTGCCCAGCGGGCCGTAGTCGGCGAGCAGGACATCGCCGCCCTCTGCGTGCACGGGCCGGGTGAAGGACCCGGACAGGATGACCTGGCCCGGCTCCAGCGTGACCCCGTGCGGGGCGAGACGGTTGGCCAGCCACGCCACCCCGTTCGCGGGGTGGTTGAGCACCGCGGCCGCGACCCCGGACTCCTCGATGACTCCGTTGCGGTGCAGCACCGCGGAGACCCAGCGCAGGTCGACGTCCATCGGCCGGACCACCCGGCCGCCGAGCACGATCCCGGCGTCCGCCGCGTTGTCCGCGATGGTGTCGACGATCGTGCGCAGATGGCCGGTGTCCGGATCGCTCATCTGGACCCGGGCGTCCAGGATCTCCAACGCGGGCACGACGTACTCGGTGGCGCCGAGCACGTCGAACACCGTCACCCCGGGCCCCTTGAGGGGGCGGCCGAGCACGAAGGCGAGCTCCACCTCGATCCGCGGGTAGATGTAGCGGCCGTACGGCACGGTCCCGCCGTCGTCGTGGAACATGTCGTCGAACAGGGCGCCGTAGTCCGGCTCGGTGATCGACACCGCCCGCTGCATGACCTGGGACGTGAGACCGATCTTGCGGCCCCGCAGCACCTGCCCGCGGGCCAGCTTCTCGGTCACCCAGGCGCGCTGCACCGCGTAGGCGTCCTCGATGGTCATGTCCGGGTATTGGAGGGAGAGTTGCGGGATCGGGACGCGGGTCCGCTCGGCCTCGTCGAGACGGCGGGCGGCGTCGGCGATCTGTTCCTCGTCGAGCATCCCGGTCACCCCCGCAGGAACTTCAGCGCGGCGGCGTTGAACAGATCGGGGTCCTCGAAGTGCGGCCAGTGCTTGACCTCGCTCATCTCCAGCAGCTCCGAGTGGGGCAGCAGCGCGGCCACCCGGTGCGCCGTACTCCCGTACTCGCTGAAGTCCTTGCCGGAGGCCACGACCATGGTCGGCGCCTGGATGGACGACCACTGCTCTTCGGTGAGCAGGTTGCGCTCGCGGGCCTCCGGGTCCTGCAGGATCAGCAGGTGGTCGATGGTCTCGCGGGTCTCGGGCAGCTGGTAGATGGCCTGGCGCAGTGCGACGAGATCGGGCAGGCGGTTGCGCTCGTCGGCGATGAGGTGGTCGAACATCGCCTTGATCGAGTCCCAGTTCGGGTCGTTGACGGCCTTCGTGCGCTCGGCACGGATACGGGCCATGTTCGACGCGGTCGCCACCAGACCGGCCGGGGACATCAGGACGACCTTCTCGACCCGTTCCGGCACTTCGAGGGCGAGCCGGGCGGCGACCCAGGCGCCCAGCGACATCCCGACGACCGAGGTGCGTTCCATGCCGAAGTGGTCCATCACGGCGAGCAGTTGCCGGACGTACACGTCGGTCTCGTAGTCGTAGTCCGGCTTGTCGGAGAAGCCGTTGCCGACCATGTCGACCGCCACGCAGTGGAAGTGCTCGCTGAGCGGCCCGAGGTTGGGAGCGAAGGTCTCCCAGTGCCCACCGGTGCCGTGGAGCAGCAGCACACCCGGAGCGTCGGGATCACCGGCCTCGGCGAATCGGGTCCGGATACCGCCCGCGTCGCACCAGCCCTGCCGGAACTCAAGTTCACGCAGCCAGGTCCAGATACTGCGGTACTCACCGGTCGGCTCAGTCATCGCACTTCCTCCCTAATCAAGCATGATGTTTACCTAGCAGGCAGTCACGATATACGCGCTGAGCTGGGATTTAGTAGACCCTACGTCTTCTGACGTTGCCCCCGAGCCATTGTTTCTGACACTGGGTCTACGCTATAACGAGGGTGTGGTCGCCGTCGAGAGAACCCCCGGAAGGCGTACTGGACGCCCTTGGCGCCCGCCTCGGACTCTCCGACGAGCCGTCGTCGAAGGCGATGGTGAAGATCGCCCCCCCGGCCGACCAGCCAGTTCACTCTGAAGGAGGTGGCATGACCGTTCTGTTCGACGTCGCCGGGCACATCGCGACCATCACGCTCAACCGCCCCGACAAACTCAACTCGTTCAACGAGCGGATGACCCGCGAGATCGCCGAGATCTGGCAGCGGGTCCGCGACGACGACGAGATCCGGGTCGCGGTACTGCGCGCGGCCGGGGACCGCGCCTTCTGTACGGGCGTGGACGTCGTCGAGGGCCCCTGGTGGACGGACCAGAACCTGTGGAACCAGGAGGATCCCGGAGTCCTGCTCGGCCCCAAGCAGCACCGCGTGTGGAAGCCCGTCATCACGGCCGTGCACGGGATGGCGGCGGGCGGGGCGATGTACTTCGTCAACGAGTCGGACATCGTGATCTGCAGCGAGGACGCGACGTTCTTCGACCCGCACGCCAACAGCGGGCTGGTCTCCGCGCTGGAGCCGGTCGGCATGCTCCGCCGCGGCGTCCCGCTCGGCGACGTCCTGCGCTGGGCACTGCTGGGCAGCGAGGAGCGCATCACCGCCGCGACCGCCCTGCGCCTCGGCCTGGTCACCGAGGTCTTCCCCAGGGAGGAGCTCTGGTCCGCGGCCGACGCCCTGGCCGAGGAGATCGCGAGCCGCCGGCCCGAGGCGATACAGGGCACGGTCCGCGCCATCTGGGAGTCGCTGGACCAGCCGCCCTCGGTATCGCAGCGACACGGCATGGCCTATACCCATCTGGGCAACCCCGACCATGGGACAGGCCTCCCCGCGGCACGAAGCAAGCGGCGGCTGCGGTGAGCGGCCGCCCGCTCGACGGCATCACGGTCGTCAGCCTGGAACAGGCGGTCGCCGCGCCGTACGCGACCCGCCAGCTCGCCGACTTCGGGGCGCGCGTCATCAAGGTGGAGCGCCCGGGCACGGGTGACTTCGCCCGCGACTACGACGACACGGTGCACGGGCAGTCGAGCTATTTCGTCTGGCTCAACCGCTCCAAGGAATCGCTGACACTGGACCTGAAGTCCGAAGCGGGCCGCGCGGTCCTCGATGAACTGCTCACCGACGCCGATGTGTTCGTGCAGAACCTCGGACCGGGCGCGACCGCCCGAATGGGCCTGGGCGCGGACGCGCTGGCGGACCGGCTGCCCCGGCTCGTGGTGTGCGACGTGTCCGGCTTCGGCGCCACCGGGCCCTGGGCCGACCGAAAGGCCTACGACCTCCTGGTACAGGCCGAATCCGGGCTGATGTCGGTCACCGGCACCGAAGCGGAGATGGTCAAGGCCGGGATCTCCGTCGCCGACATCGCCGCCGGGATGCACGCGTTCTCAGGGATCCTGGCCTCGCTGCTGCAACGCGAGCGCACCGGCCGCGCGGCCCCGGTGGAGGTCTCGCTGTTCGAGGCGCTCGCCGAGTGGATGGGCGCGCCGGCCTACTACACCGAGTACGGGGGCCGCGCCCCGTCCCGCACCGGCGGGCGGCACGCCACCATCGCGCCGTACGGCCCCTTCGCGACCGCGAGCGGGGACCAGCTCGTCGTCGCGGTGCAGAACGACCGGGAGTGGACGCGGTTCTGCGCCGACGTGCTCGGCAAACCGGAACTCGCCGCCGACGAACGGTTCGCCCGCAACCCGGCACGCGTGGCCCACCGGGACGAGCTGGACGACCTCGTCGCCGAGCGCCTCGCATCGCTGGACACGGACACCGCGGCACACCTGCTGGACTCCGTGGGCATCGCCAACGCGCGCGTGCGCACCATGCCGGAGTTCCTGGACCACCCGGTGCTCGCCGGACGGGAACGCTGGCAGGACCTGGACACGGCGGGCGGCGCCGTGCGCGCCCTGCTGCCGCCGGCCTCGATCCGCGGCGTGTCCCCGCGGATGGACCCGGTACCCGGGCTCGGCGAGCACAGCGCCGCGATCCTGCGCGCGCTCGGCCGCACCGACATCGAGATCGACCGCTTGCGCGCCGATCGCATCATCTGACCTGGAGGGCGAGTGGACCTGAACACCGAGGAGCAGGCGGTCGTCGAGACCGTACGGGACTTCGTCAACCGCGAGGTACGCCCCGTCGTGGCGGACCTGGAGCATACGAACACCTATCCCGAGAAACTGATCGAGGGGATGAAGCAGCTCGGCATCTACGGGCTGGCGATTCCCGAGCCTTGGGGCGAGGCGCCCGTGTCGACACCGTGCTACGTCGGTGTGACCGAGCAACTGGCCCGCGGCTGGATGAGCCTGGCCGGCGCGATGGGCGGACACACCGTGGTCGCGAAGCTTCTGCTGGCCTTCGGCACCCGCGAGCAGCAGGACCGTTACCTGCCGCGGATGGCGACCGGGGAGATCCGCGCGACCATGGCGCTCACCGAACCCGGTGGTGGATCCGATCTCCAGGCGATGGGGACGGTGGCCCGCCGTGACGGCGGCGACTACGTCGTCAACGGTACGAAGACCTGGATCAGCAACGCCCGGCGCTCACAGCTGATCGCCCTGCTGTGCAAGACGGATCCGGCCGCGACGCCGCGACACCGCGGCATGTCGATCCTCCTCGTCGAGCACGGGCCCGGCCTTGAGGTCTCCCGCGACCTGCCCAAACTCGGCTACAAGGGCGTCGAGTCGTGCGAGCTGTCCTTCTCGGACTACCGGGCACCGGAGTCGGCGCTGCTGGGCGGCACCGAGGGCCAGGGTTTCACCCAGATGATGAAGGGGCTGGAGATCGGCCGCATCCAGGTCGCCTCCCGCGCGCTCGGTGTCGGGCAGGCGGCCTTCGACGACGCGCTGCGCTACGCGCAGGAGCGGGAGAGTTTCGGCAAGCCGATCTGGCAGCACCAGGCGATCGGCAACTACCTGGCGGACATGGCCACCAAACTGACCGCCGCCCGGCAGCTGACCCTCCACGCGGCACACCGCTACGACGCGGGACAACGGTGCGACATGGAGGCCGGCATGGCCAAGCTGTTTGCGTCGGAGGTCGCCATGGAGATCGCTCTCAACGCGGTGCGCGTGCACGGCGGTTACGGCTATTCCACCGAGTTCGACGTCGAGCGGTACTTCCGGGACGCGCCGCTGATGATCGTCGGCGAGGGCACGAACGAGATCCAGCGCAACGTGATCGCGTCGCAGCTCGTCAAGCGCGGCGGCCTGGACTAGGAGGAACTGTGGACCACTTCGACCTCTTCATCGATGGCAAAGCGGTGCCCGCGGCATCGGGCCGGACCTACGACACCGAGGACCCCTACACGGGCAAGCCCTGGGCCCGGGTCGCCGACGGTGGCGCGGAGGACGTCGACCTGGCCGTGGCCGCCGCGCGCGCGGCGCTGTCCGGTCCGTGGGGCTCGACGACTCCCGCCCGGCGCGGCGAACTGCTACGCAGGCTCGCCGAGGTGATCACCCGTGACGCCGACCGGCTCGCCGAGCTGGAGGTACGCGACGGCGGCAAGCTGCTCCGCGAGATGTCCGGCCAGGCGCGCGGCCTGGCCGCCTGGTACACCTACTACGCCGGGCTCGTGGACAGACTGCAGGGCGAGACGATCCCGACGAGCAAGCCGAACTACCTGGTCTACACACGGCACGAGCCGGTCGGCGTAGTCGCGGCGATCACCCCGTGGAACTCGCCTCTGCTGCTGCTCACCTGGAAGCTCGCGCCCGCACTCGCGGCCGGATGCACCGTAGTGATCAAGCCCAGCGACTACACCCCGGCTTCGACCGTCGCGCTGGCCGCGCTGTTCGCCGAGGCGGGCTTCCCGCCCGGGGTGGTCAACGTCGTCACCGGCTGGGGTCCGGAAACCGGGAAGGCACTCACCGCTCACCCCGGCGTCGACCGGATCGCGTTCACCGGCAGCACCGAGACGGGCAAGGCCGTCGCGCGCGCCGCGGCCGAACACATCACCCGGGTCAGCCTCGAACTCGGCGGCAAGTCGGCCCAGGTCGTCTTCCCCGACGCCGACCTCGACGCCGCCGCCAACGGGCTGATCGCCGGGGTCTTCGCTGCGGCGGGGCAGACCTGCCTGGCCGGCTCCCGGCTGCTGGTGCACGAGTCGGTGGCCGAAGCGCTGGTGGCCAAGGTGGTCGAGCGGGCGAACCAGATCGTCATCGGCGACCCCCGGTCCGACGAGACCGAGATGGGACCGCTGGCGAACGACCGCCAGTTCGCCAAGGTCCTGGAGCACCTGCGAACGGCCCGCGAGCAGGGCGCCACCTTCGCCTGCGGCGGGGAGGCCGTTCCCGAACTGGGCGGCTACTTCGTGCGGCCGACCGTGCTCACCGACCTGCCCGCGGGTGCGCAGGCCATCACCGAGGAGATCTTCGGACCCGTACTGGCGGTGTCCACCTTCTCGGACGAGGAGGAGGCCGTGCGCCTGGCCAACGACACCCCGTTCGGCCTGGCCGGTTCGGTGTGGACGAAGGACGTTCACCGGGCGCACCGGATGGCCGCACGCCTGCGGGCCGGAACCGTGTGGGTCAACGCTTACCGCGCGGTCGCCCCGGAGGTACCGTTCGGCGGCATGGGCATGTCCGGCATCGGACGCGAAAACGGGGCCGACGCCATTCTCGACTACACCGAGACCAAGGCCGTCTGGGTCGAGCTGTCCGGCGAGACACGCGATCCGTTCACGCTCGGCTGAGCAGAGCGCCTCGTCGGCGCCTGGAAAACGCTGATCAATGAATGCGAGAACAAGAAACCGGAAGAAAATCAAGGAAGAAGCGCTCCATGAAACTCGAAGCGGGGCAGGTAGCCGTCGTCACCGGCGGTGCCAGCGGCATCGGATTCGGCCTCGCCGAGGCGTTCGTACAGCGCGGACTTTCGGTGGTTCTGGCCGACGTCCGCCAGGACGCACTCGACGGCGCGGTCGGCCGACTCTCCGGCACGGACGCCAAGGTGATCGGTGTCCGGACGGACGTGAGCGACGCCGCGCAGGTCTCCGCCCTGGCCGCCGAGGCCAGGAAGACCTTCGGCCGGGTCGACCTGGTCGCCAACAACGCGGGTGTGTCGTCCCAGCAACTGACGCCGCTGTGGGAGGTCAGCAGCGCCGACTGGGAGCGGATCCTCGACATCAACCTGTGGGGCGTGATCAACGGCCTGTGCGCCTTCACGCCGATCTTCGTCGAGCAGGGCCACGGCCACATCGTCAACACCGCGTCCCACGCGGGAATCGGCAACGTGCCGTACATCGCCCCGTACACCGCCGCGAAGCACGCCGTCGTCGGCCTGTCGGAGACCCTCAGCATGGAACTCGCCGAGCACGCGCCAGGCGTACACGTCACCGTCCTGAGCCCCGGCTGGGTCAATACCGGCATGGCCGAAGGCAAGGACCTGCCGCCGGGCACCCTGGAAGTCCCGGACGTCGCCCGGCTCACCCTGGCGGCCGTCGAGGCGGACCGGCTCCATGTGGCACCAGGCTCCGGCGACAGCTCGGAGCAGCTCGTACGAGCCAGGTTCGAGCGGCTCCTCAGCGATCTGGAGGCCTGACAGCCAGAAACCATGGCGCGGACGACGGCGATGCCCGGAGTCCGTGCCTGGCCCTGCGCGGGAGGATCAGCCGAGCTTTCACCCCGGCGGGCCGAACACATCGATCGGCCCGCCCTCAGTCGGGCCGATCGCGTACAGCGGCTTCGGATCCTATGGCCGCGCTTCTACTGCTCTCCCAGGCAAGGGCCCGCCGCGCCCTCCGTCTCATCGGCCAGGCGCGACAGCAGCGCACGCAGCAGCTCCCGTTCACGCTCGGAGAAGCCGGCCAGCAACCGTGCCTCCGCTTCGTCACGCGACTGCACGACCTTCGCCTGGATTCCTCGCCCGGCATCGGTCACCTCGGGTATCCGAGCACGCCGGTCGCTGGGAGAGAACCGGCGCACCACCAGCCCTTCGCTCTCCAGCCGGTCCAGGAGCGAGGTGAGCGTCGTCTTGTCCACTCCCAGCTCCTTGCCCAGCTGAAGCTGGGTACGCCCCTCGACCGCCGTCAGCGCGGTCAGCACGACCCAGTCACGCAAGCCCGCGAGCCCGTGCTCGCGCGCGACCGCGTCGAGTTCACCCCGCATGCGTTGGGATGCCCTGCTGAGCAGCCAGGTCAGGTCGAAGGGCTGGTCGTCCGGCGTGTTCGAGAGAGCGGTCACATCCCCATGGTAGTGGATATTCATCCGACAACAGATATTCCCAACCAAGATGTTCCCTTGCAAGATGTTCTTGTGTCGGATCATTCTGTACAGTCGGAGATGGCACGACGGCCTCAAGCCGTCCGTCGCCGTCCGACCCATGCGTCACATGTCCACCGAAAGGCAGTCATCTCATGTCCACCATCGCCATCGTCGGGGCCGGGCCCGGCCTCGGCCTCGCCATCGCCCGCCGCTTCGGCCGCGAGGGATTCAAGGTCGCGCTGGTCTCCCGCAACGAGGAGAAACTGGGCAAGCTCGCCACCCAGCTCAGCGAGGAGGGCATCGAAGCGGCCGGCTTCGCCGCGGACATCCTCGACCGGCCGACCCTGGTCAACGCGTTCCGGCGCATCGAGGAGCGGTTCGGGCCCGTGGATGTACTGGAGTTCTCCCCCGCTCCGGGCATGCAGGAAGCGGCAAAGAGCATCGTGAGCGCGGCGGAGGTGGACCCGGAGAACATCCAGCCGGAGATCGAGTACTACGTCCACGGCGGAGTGACGGCGGCCCAGCAGGTGCTGCCCGGCATGATCGAGCGCGGCAGCGGCACCCTGCTGTTCACCACCGGCGCCTCCTCCGCCGTGCCCTTCCCGCAGATGGGCAACGTCGGCATCGGTGGCGGCGCGCTGCGCAACTGGGCACTCGCCCTGAACGCCGAACTCAAGGACAAGGGCGTGTACGTGGCGCACGTACCCATCGCGACCTTCATCGGCAAGGGCGGACCGGAGACCCAGCCGGAGACGATCGCCGAGGTGTACTGGGACCTGTACACGAAGCGCGACGAGGCCGAGCGGATGTACTCCACGCTCTGACGCCTCGACGGAGACATCGTCTCCGGCGCGACGTGTGGGGACGTCGTTCCAGCGACTCACTCGGGAGAGCTGGACAACGGGGTCGGGCCGGCACTGCTCCGAAAAGTGAGCCGCGGCGCTCCAGAGACCCGGAAGAGGTCGTCATCATGACCCAGCAGTCCATGCTCATCGAGGTGTGGGGGGACATCGGCTGTCCCTGGTGCTACGTGGGCAGGGCGCGCTTCGAGCAGGCGCTGGCAGCCTTCGAGCACCGCGATGAGGTGCGCGTCGTCCATCGTTCATTGCAGTTGCACGCCGACCAGCCCAGGGGCGAGGTCATGCCCGTGCTGGAGGCGTTCACGCGCCGATACGGCGCCACGCGCGAGCAGGCCGAGGCCGGAGAACGCAAGATGGCCCACCTCGCGACCGCGGAAGGTCTGCCCTTCAGCACCGACCGCCTGCACGGCAACACCCTGGACGCCCACCGGTTGCTGCAGTTGGCCAGGGAACGTGGACGTCAGGGCGAGCTGATGGCCGCCCTCTACCGGGCGCACTTCAGCGCTGAATCCTCCGTCTTCGATCCGTCCGCCCTGGCCGCCATCGCCGTGGAATGCGGTCTGGAAACCGTCGAGGTCCTCCAGGTCATCGACGGCGACGCCTACACCGACGCGGTCCGCGACGACGAACGCCGTGCGGCCGACCTCGGCATCCGAGGCGTGCCCTCCTACCTGTTCGACGGCGTGTACGCCGTCCACGGCGGACAGTCGGTGGAAGCCTACGGCGCCGCCCTCGCCAGTGCCTGGCATCAGGGGCCGCGAGGTTCGGCTTCCTCGGGCACGGACCCGGTTTCCGCAATCACCTGCGCCGACGGCCGATGCGCCGTACCCGGCGCGACACATGCCTGACCCCTGTTGCCTCTCCCTCCAACAGCCCGTGAAGGCTCGCGGCCCGCCGGGTTCGCGTCGCCTCGGACATCGCGAACACGTACAGCACGCAAAGAAAGAGCACCCCCATGTCCTACCTGTTGCACATCGACTCGTCCTCCCTGGGCACCGGTTCCGTCTCCCGCACGGTCGCCGACACGGCTCGCGCCGCGTGGGGCGGTCCCGTCGTCCACCGTGACCTGGCCGCCAGCCCGGTCCCGCACCTGAGCGCCGCCGGCATCACCGCCCGCGTCACCGACCGGAACCAGCACACGCCGGAGCAGGCCCAGGCCATCGCGGTGCAGGACGAGTTGATAGAGGAATTCCTCGGCGCCGGCGCTTACCTGTTCACAGTGCCGATGTACAACTACACGATGCCCTCGGTCTTCAAGGCGTGGCTGGACCAGATCATGGTCGTCGACCGCACCCTGAACTTCGGGGCCGAGGGCCCGGCCGCCGCGGGTCGGCCCGCGATCCTCGTCTCGGCCCGAGGCGGAGGCTACGGTCCAGGAACTCCCAACCATGGCAAGGACTTTGTCGTTCCCGCCCTGGAGACCATCCTGGGCGACCCCCATTGCCTCGGCCTCGATCTGCGCACCATCACCCCCGAACTGACCCTCGCGCCGGTCAATCCCGCGCTCGCTGCCCTCATCCCGCTGCATGAGGCCTCCCTGGCCGGAGCGCACGAGCAGGCCCGGTTCCACGTGCGGAAGTTCACCGAACTGCACAGCGTCTGACCAGCGGACACCAGCGAACGGGCCCTGGACCAGGGTCCGTTCGCCCAGGTGCCGAACACCCACGTACGAGAAGGAGACCGTCTTGGCCACCGACGGACAGCCGTTAGTCCTGCGCCCGGCCGACCCGGACGCGCCGATCCACATCGATGAGAGCAAGCTCAACCCCCGGGTGATGGAGATCAAGGAAGCGCTCGTCAAAGCGGTCGGGGCGGTGTTCCGAGAGAAGAACATCACTCACGCGGAGTACGAGCGTTTCCGGGAGGCCCTCCGCGCGCTCCAGGAACTCAAGGCGACCGAGGGCTTCTTCGACATCTGGCTCGACCAGATGACCGACCAGACCACCGCCGAGGAGTGGGAGGGCACGTCGTCCAATCCGGAGGGCCCGTTCTTCGTCCCCGGTGTACCACTCCTCCAGCCGATCGGCCCCGGCGCGTCGTACGTGCTGCCGATGCGACCGGACGAGCCCGGTCAGCCCCTGATCGTTCGAGGGCAAGTGCGTTCCCTGGACGGAAAGCCTCTCGCGGGAGCGGAACTCGACACCTGGCAGTGCGCCGACACCGGTGTCTACTCCATGCTCGGCATGGACGACCAGCCCGACTGGAACCTGCGCGGCAAGTTCCGCGCGGACGAGGACGGCCGCTTCGAGTTCCGCACCATCAAGCCCGTCCCCTATATGAGCCCAGACATGCCGCAAATCCTCCTCGACTTCTACGATGCCAACGGCAAGGCGCGCTTCCGCCCCCGTCACCTCCACTTCAAAGTGAGCCACGAGGACATCGCCGACAACGGCCGGTTCATGACACAGATGTACTTCGAGGGCGACCCGTACCTGGCGGCCGACCCCGGCGAGAACTCCAGGGCCTCGCTCGCCGTACC
Source organism: Streptomyces sp. NPDC096311 (assembly GCF_044763085.1). Classification (NCBI taxonomy): domain Bacteria; kingdom Bacillati; phylum Actinomycetota; class Actinomycetes; order Kitasatosporales; family Streptomycetaceae; genus Streptomyces; species Streptomyces sp. NPDC096311. The sequence goes on along the minus strand of NZ_JBIWFN010000001.1, from coordinate 818,761 downwards.
CACCGTGCGGCACGAGGACCCGGAGGAGTTGACGGTGCGAAGCTTGGAGGGCCAGTCGTTCTACCTCGCTGCGACGTTCGACATCGTCATCGCCACCGGGGCGAGCGGCAGACCGTGACCGAAGCGGTTTCTCGCCATCTGGCGCAGCGTCGCCCCTCTCGCACGACGAATCCGGGCCGTTCCCCAGCACAGTGATCTACGCCGGCGACATCCGCCACATCACGGCGGACCGACGGGCCCGCATCCGCACCAGCATCGACGACCGCGTGCGCGGGCTGGACCTGGGCGGGGACGACGTCCTCACACACGGCCGCATCGAGGATGCATGTCCGGAGCCACCGCACAACAGCTCTGGGCCCGTGGACACGTGCACTCACTGCCCGCGACGCAAGCAGGATGTGCACGGTCGGCACGCCGATGACGGGTGGCCGCTGAACCTGGTCTTCATACGCGGCGCAAGGGCTCATACAAGACGGTCGGCGCGGGCCCGAGAAATCGGGCCCGCGCCATGTCACCCACACACTTCCCCTGGCGTCGGCTCAGGCTTTCGGCCGCCAGGGGCACGCCACACCGCGAACCGGACGCGACCGCCCTGCACCCTCCTCATCGGTGAGGCCGAGCTGAACCAGGCGCCCAGGGGCCATGCTCACTTGGCCGACGCACGGGACGCACGTGTGCGGGCGACGCCTGTCAAAGGACCTCGGTCATGCCGAGTCCTAGGCATGACCGCCGTCTCGGCGTCCAGGTCACTCCTTGTTGCTCAGATCCGCTTCCACATCGAGCACGATCTGGACCTTGTCCGCGAGAGCCACGCCGCCGCCCGGGATCGGGCCGTTGTAGCTCACGCCGAAGTCGGTGCGGTTAATCTCCGTCGTCGCGGAGAAGCCCGCCTTCTTCCCGCCCTCCAGTCCCGGGCCGAACTCCGGGGCTTCCAGGGTCAGCGTGACCGACCGGGTCGTGCCACGGATCGTCAGGTCACCGTCGACGTAGAATTCGCCGTCCTCCTGCCGCACGCCCGTCGACGTGAAGGTGAGGGTGGGATGCTCCTCCGCGTGGAAGAAGTCCGCCGAGCGGATGTGGTCGTCACGCATCGAGTTGCCGGTGTCGATCGACGTCGCGTCGATCGACACCGACACCGACGACGCGAACGGGTCGTCCGCCAGCCGGATCTCACCACTGAACGAGGTGAACCGGCCGCGCACCTTGCTCACCATCATGTGCTTGATCACAAAGCCCACGTGGGAGTGGACCGTGTCGATGGTCCAGGTGCCGGCCGCATAGCCGGGAATCTGCAGTTCAGCTGATGACGTCACAACTGCCCTTCGGTAATGGAAAGGTGTCTCAAGGCCTCAGCGGCGGTTACTCGGAGTTCGTCGCTAACCTTTTGTAATGACCACCATGGTCAAGCACGTGAAGTACGTCCCGCAAGGCACAGGGATGTGACCCGGTTCTCTGGAGGTAACCATGAGCGCGTCCGCCGCACCCGGACCGCAACTGCCCCCGCCCGGCGGATGCCGGGCGCGGGAGATCCTCGAAATCGTCGCGGATAAGTGGTCCCTGTACGTCGTGGCGGCCCTGGGCAACGGTCCTCACCGCTTCAACGAGCTCAAGCGCGGCATCGACGGCATCAGTCAACGCATGCTCACCGTCACGCTGCGCGGTCTGGAGCGGGACGGGATCCTGACGCGTACGGTCCGTGACGTCATGCCGCCGCACGTCAGTTACGAGCTCACTCCGATGGGTACGACGCTGGTCGCGGCCACCACACCGTTGATCGAGTGGAGCACGCGCAACCTCGCCGCGATCGACGTCGCAAGGCTGGAGTACGACGCCCGGGCCGCCCGTCGGGAGGCTTCACGCCAGTAGCGTCTCGTCGCATCTCGGCAAGGGCCACGGACGGCAGCCCCGGAGAGCCGTTCCGTCAGATCCCGGATGCCGGCTCAGCGGATGCCTTCGCGGCCCGCTCCGCCGCCTCCAGCGCGTGTTCGTCGTACCCGGCGCCCTCAGCTCTTCTTCAACAGCTCGACTCCGCTGACTTTGGCGTTGTCCACCAGGGTGGAGAACTGGATGACGATGCTCCCGCTGTCTCCGGGCGTGACGTCCAACTCCTTGACCACTGCCTTGTTCTTGCCGCCCGCGGCCGCGAACACGTCGAAGGCGTCGAGCTTCTTCTCCCCGTTGACGTAGACGTCGAAGGTGCGCAGCCCGGCGCCCCACCAGAAGATCTCCGCGAAGTGCAGACGGACGGTGTAGGTGTCGCCCGCGCTCAGGCCCTGGGCGATATAGCTGAAGTTGCCGTACCGCTCGGTCTGGTAGACCGCCTGCGGCGCCGGGTCGGTGACCGCGCTGGTGTCGATCGTGTCGGTGGTGCCGCCGCCGGCCGTACCGCCGAAGACGTCGGTGTCGGCCACGAAGTCGCCCGCGTCGCCGCCGCCGGAGTTGATCCGGAAGGACGAGACCGGCGTGGGCAGGTTGGTGGTGCCTCCGTAGTCCTTGTCGATCTCCAGGTCCCAGACGGCCGTCGTCCTGGGCTCCAGCGTGAACTGGCTGCCGGGTTTGTAGAAGCGGCCGCTGGCCAGGTTCTTGGTCGTCCGGCCCGCTCCCTGCGGGACCTCGACCTTCTTGGTGTGGTCCGGGCGGCAGTTCATGTCGATGCGGTAGCGGCCGAAGAAGCAGGAGTAGAAGGTACCCCTGCCCGCCCACGGGCTCTCGGTGCCGGGGTCGACGGCCGAGGAGCCCTTGGGTGCCTTGGCGACCGGGTACACGGTGCCGGCGTACGCCTGGTGGAGGGTGGGGCCGGGGGGCGGGAAGCCGCCGGCGGGGAGGTCGGTGACCGGGTCGTAGACGCCGTAGTCCCAGTTGACGTAGTCGGGCTGGGTATAGGTGTCGCCGGTCTTTTCGAACTCGGTGTGCTGCCAAACGGTGGCCGCATGGTCGAAGCCCGGAGTGATGTGATGAATGCGGGCCATGTTGTTGATACCCCAGCGGGCACGCCAGTACAGCTCCGCGTACAGGATCTCGGTGCCGTTCTTTAGGGCGACGACCATGTCCTGTTCGTCGGACCAGACGAAGTCGGGCTGGTCGGCCCGCATGGGCAGACCGGTGCTGCCGGGGGTGAGGGACATGACGGCCGCGTAGTCGGCGGGGATGCGCAGGTTGCTGAGCCGGGCGCGCTGGCTGTCGACGGCGAGCTGGGCTTCCTTCAACTGCGCCCAGTACTGGTTGTCGTCGAGCTGCTCATGGCAGACCTTGACCAGTTGGGGGTCCTGGAAGAGGGCGGCGGCCTTGAAGGCGTGACCGTCCCAGGATGCCTTGGAGACGTAGGTGACGTCGCCGGGGAAGTGCTGGTCGCGCCAGCCGACGACGTTCTCCAACCGCATGGAGATGTTGCCCTGGTTGTCCAGTTCGGGGTAGCGGAAGGGCAACCGAGCCTTGATGATCTTCAGCATCCTGGCCTTGAGGACGTCGTCCTCGATGCCGTCGTGGCCGTTGACCGCCTCCCACATGATGTTGACGCCGTCGACGATCTCACCGTAGCCGCCGACGTAACCGAGCTCCTTGCCCTGCCCCTTGTGGGTGAAGACGTAGTACGTCTCCCCCTCGGGCCTGGTCGGTGTTCCGTCGGCGTTCTCCGGGCCGAGCCAGGGCTTCATGCCGAGCGCCTGGTAGCAGTAGTCGCGGACGGTGGCCTCCGGGATCGCCCGGTCCGGAGCGACCGTCAGCAGGGCGCGGTTGCACTGGTAGATGCCGGTCGCGCACATCATCATCTGGTTGGTGTACTTGCGCAGGTTCTGCCGCCAGTAGTCGCGGCTCTCGACGAGCATGGCGACATACGCGTCCAGGCGGGTGCCGTCGGTGCCGGACAGGGGCTCGGCGAGGCGGCTCGCCAGCTCGTCGTGGAGCAGTGTGAGGATCCGGCCCAACTTGCCGAAGCCGTACCACTGTTGGGGGCCGTTCTCCTCGACTATGCCGTGGTCGGCGAGGAAGGCGATGCGCAGCGCGTCCAGTCCGGCGACGATCTGGTCGAGGGCCGCGCTGTTGCCGTACGCCGGGGTGTCCTTGAGGCGGTACGCCTCGGCGAGCGCGAGCAGGCCGAAGAGGTCGATGTCGGCGGGCTTCGCGGCGAGCAGCGAGGCGATGAAGTCCTTGTTCTTCTGTACGGCGAGGTCGAGCACCTCCGGGCCTGGGGCCAGCCGCTTGAGGGGCGGGTCGAAGCGGGTGCCCTGGACGTCGTCGGCGGGGAGGGTGAAGAAGGGGTCGGTGTGGGAGTAGAGGCGGTAGACACCCCGGGTGTTCTTCTCCAGGTCGAAGTAGTAGTTGTCCTTTCCGCCGTAGACATAGATGCCGCCCATCGAGCGAATGCCCAGCGAGATCTGCTTCCTGCCCCTGGTCATCGCGGGTGGCAGCGGGACGGTGTGGTAGAAGAAGCGGCCTATGGTACGGGCCTCGTCCTGGCAGATGTCGAGCGGTTCGACGTCGCCGAGTTGGTAGTAGCCGACCTGCTTGCCCTCGGCGAAGAGCATCAGCATGCCGCGCGCCCAGCCGGCGTCCGAACCCCACAGCTTGATCGTGACGTAGGTGGGCTTCTTCGGATCGCAGGCGAGGGTGAACTCGGCCGAGCCGCCCCACACCCCCGGGGTGTCGAGCGGCGTGAAGAGTCTCGCGCTCTGTCCCAGGCCGCCGGTGACCTTCTCACTGGCGCTGCCGGTGAGCCGGTGGGCGGTCTCCGACGCGTCGTTGCCGAAGGTCAGGACGTCCAGTGGACCCTTCGCGCGGGCGGGGACGTCCTGTGCCAGGGCTGGCGCGGCGCCGGCGATGAGACTCCAGCCGCCGGTGGTGGCCGCCACGGCGACACCGGTGGCGAGCCGCAGAACGGCTCGACGGTTCGGTTCTGAAGACATGGGTGTGCTCCTTGTACGGCGTGCGGAACGTACGGTGAGTGCGACAGGTCAGGACGTGCCGAGGGCCATCGCGAAGACGTGCAGGGACTTGGTGCCTCCCGAGACGCCGCCGCTGACGTTGGGGAGGATCACCTTGGCGACGGTGCGGGTGGCGTCGAGGCCGACGTTCACCTGGAAGACGTAACCGGTGCGCTGGTACCGGGTGTTGCCCTGGCGGTTCTGGTACGGCGAGGCGATGGCGACGTCTGCGGTGCCGGGATCGCCGGTGGACCAGTCGGGTGTGCTGAGGGTGAAGCTCTTGGTGGTGCCGTCGGTGTAGACGACGGTGCCGGTGCCACTGGTGGCCCCGTACGAGGACGAGACCAGGAAGCCGAGGGTGCTGCCGCTGCCGGTCAGGCCGATCTGCTGGCCGGAGGCGACGGCGTTGTCCTGGGCGCCGCCGCCGGAGGCCGGCAGCGTGAAGGTCACGCCGGAGTGGGTGAAGGAGGTGCCGGGGGTGGCGCCGGCCTGGGTGAACGCGGTGCTGGAGTAGCTGGCGCCGCCGCCGTCGAAGTCGCCGGGGGCGGTGTCGGTGTCCTCGGTGACGCCGACGTTGTCGTAGGAGTCGGCGAGCGTGTCGTACTTTGCAGGTGTGTCCAGGCCGATGGACACACCACCCAGGTGAGCGGCCTTGGCGGCGGCGGAGCCGGTGACCTCCGCGTAGGCGAAGCCGTTGCTGGGGGCGGCGGTGCGCAGCAGCACGTAGTCGTGGTTCTTCTTGGCCTTGACGGTGAAGGTGGTGGGGTCGGAGGTGCCGATGACGGTCTTGCCGCCCGTCTCGTCGTAGACGGACAGGCTCTCGCCCGGCCACGGGTTGCGGACCTTGAGGTCGCCGGTGGTACCGGCCTCGATGACGGCGGTGGTGACGGTGCCGCCGCGGACCTGGACATGCGCGGTGCCGCCGCCGGTGACAGGGGCGGAACCGTCGACGTCCCAGTCGGCGGGCCAGGCGGGGGCGAAGCGCACGGTGCCGTCGTAGGACTGGACCAGGGCCTCGTTCATGGCGGCGGTGACGGCTGCGGCCTGTTCGATGTACGGCTGGTCACCCGGGCCGCCCAGCCAGTTGGCCATGCCCGAGGGGTACGCCTGGTACTTCTTGGTGCTCGCGATCAGGGCCTTCTCGACCTCGCCGGAGAGCCCGAGGCGGGCGGCCTGGACGGCGTCCATGGTCCAGTCGGGGTTGTTGACGTACGGGCGGTTGGTGTAGGTGCGCCGCGCGAGCGTGGTCTGTGATCCGGAGTCGCCGATCAGGCCGAAGGGCCAGGCGGTCTCCAGGCCGAGGTTCTCCACGTTGTGCTGGTAGGCGGTGGGCTGGTACGAGGGGGCGATGACGTCGGTACCGTCGCCCTCGCCGTCCGCGTAGAGGGTCTGCTGGGTGGCGGCGTCGACGCGGGGGTAGTCCGGGATGAGCGGCAGGGCGGTGTCGATGGCGGACAGCAGGTCCGCGTCGGCACTCTGCCGGCCCAGGACGGTCGCGGCGGCGGTGACGGCCGGGTAGAGGGCCTTCATCGCGGCGAGCGTCATGGTCGGGTCCTTGACGTTCCACTGCGTCTCGTGGGCGTTGGCCGTCACATGCAGCTTGCCGTCGGCGCCCTTGGTGGCGGAGGCGAGCAGGAAGCGTGCGGACTCCGACATCAGCGGGTAGTTGGCGGCCAGGAACTCCTTGTCCTGGGTGAGCTGGTACTGCTGCCACACCCACATCCCGATCTCGGCGCCGGAGGTGATGGTGCCCGCGTTCCAGGAGGTCAGGCTCTGGTCGCAGGAGGCGTTGGCCGCGCCTTCGTTGCCGTTGCCCGCGTAGTAGCCGTTGCCGTTGAAGCGCATGGTCTCCGGGACGCAGATGCCCGCGCGACCGCCCATGTGGTCCTTGGTCCACGCCTTGATGTTGTCCAGGTTGTTCCGGTAGAGCGCGAAGACCGGCTCGTTGAGGGCGTAGTTGCCCGAGGTCATGTTGGAGGCGACCTGGGTGCGCAGGTTCCAGAACCAGTAGCCCGCCGGGTACCAGTCGATCTTGTCCTTGCTGAAGTCGAACAGGTCGACGGTGCCGGCCTGCGAACCGGGGTACGAGCCACGCATGGCCGCGGCCTCGGTGTAGAGGTAGATCGTCCGCAGCCGTTCCATATAGTCGGCCGTGCCGTCCGCCGAAGTCGCCTTGATCAGGGCGGTGTTGGTCCAGAACTTGTGCCACCAGGCGCTGGTCTTCGAGACGCCTGCGCTGGTGTCCGCCAGATCGGACCGCGCGGTGGCCAGGGCGTCGCCGCCGGCCCAGTGCGGGGTGTCCACGACGATGCGGAAGGTGCCGTCCTTCTTGGGCTTGAACGACACCTGCACGGTCTTGTCGTCCACTACGCTCGCGGTCACGTCGCGCCCGCGGGCGGTGAGGGCGGCCAGCGAACCGAAGGTGTCGCCGGAGGCGCCGGTCGCGGTGTCGTCCTTCCATGTCTCCGACAGCACGCCGATCCCGTCGGAGGCCGCCGCCTGCGGTGAACGACCGCTCCACAGGCCGACCTTGGCGGTCTGCACGGTGTCCGGGTCGGCGCCGGTGACGTCCACCACGAGCTGGTCGCTGCCGGAACGTACGTAGGTGGTGGCCGTCATTCCGCCGCCGGACTGCCGGTATGTGCCGTCGTACAGGTCGAGGTGACCGCTGTAGTCGTTGGCCGTGGTGAGAGCGGACAGGCCGGGGACGACCACCTGGCCGGGGGACTTGCGGTCGGGGAAGGTGTCCACCCGGTTGAGCTGCGCGGTGAAACCGCTCGCCGCCCACACCGCCGCGCCCAGGCTGCCGTTGCCGACCGGCATGTACTGGGTCGCGTCCAGGTTCGGCGCGCCGAGCACGATGTCCGAACGGCTCACGACACCCTCGGTGTCCACCGAGAACGAGCCGTTGTGCCAGGCGGTGGTCGGTGTGTCCGCCGCCGCCGCGGGCTGCGCCTGCCCCAGTCCGCCGAGTGTCGCCGAGGCCAGCAGCCAGGCGGTGCCGACGGCTGCGAGTCGGCGCCCTGATCTCGCGCGCCGGTTTCCGAAGAACATGCCAATTGCCTCTCGTCCATGGGGATGGCCGGGGATGCCCTGAATAGGAATCCTCCTCAACCCCATACGCCGCAATAGCTCGTCGTGAAGGTGAAAGTTTCAGTACCCGGTGGACCACGGAGAACGGCACGCCTGATCTCGGGCACACCTCGACGCGGAAAGGGAAATGTCTTCCGGTCTCGGCGGCTACGACGAAGCACCCGCCGCGGGGTCCAGGACCGCCCGCACCGTGCCGTCGAAGGCGAATTCGACTGTTACCCGCAGGCCTGCCGCCAACGCGATCCGGCAGGGTGGCTCTCCGCGCGATCCGGGTCCGTGGACGGCGAGCTGCTGGGCGACCGCGGACCGCAGGGCGGCCGTCCCGTTTCCGGCATCCCGGTCCCAGCGCAGCGCCTCGACGGTCACTCCGCCACGGCAGGTGATCCCCCGCGCGCTGCCGCGCCCCAGTTCGGCGGGCAGGGCCGGCAGCAGCCGCAGGGCGCCTGGCACGGAGTCGGCCAGCATCTCCAGCAGCACTCCGGGGATGGCCAGGGCAGCGTCGGCGTTGTAGATGTCCAGGCCAGGGTTGTGGGAGGACATCAGCGAGCGGAAGAACATGTCGTTGCCGAGGATCTTGAGCAGCTCGGACGCGGCGGCGGCACCGTCGCGCAGCCGGATGTGCGCCAGCGCCCGGTGGAGACTGCCGTGAGCGGACAGGTTCTCGTCGCCCCGCACCGTGAGCGCCCGCCGGGCCGCGTCCGCGAGGGCGGGCGTGTCCTCGGGGGTGATCTGACGCAGCGGCCAGACCGGGTAGAGGTGACTGATGTGCCGGTGGTCCTGGCTGCCGCCCAGACCGGGCCAGGCCCATTCCGCGAGTGCGCCGGCCTCGTCCACCAGGTAGGGCGGGATGCGTGACAGCAGCTTGCGCCACCGCTCCACCCCCTCGGGCTCGACGCCCAGCAGGGAGCACACCTCGACGGCCGTTTCGAGGGCGTGTCGGCCCGCCGCGACGTCCATCACCGCGTTGACGGCAGCTGCTCCGGCAGCCGAGGCGGGCGTGTTCTCCGGCGAGTACGACGGAACGAAGACCACGTTGCCCGAGTCGTCGCTCCGGGTGAGGAAGTCCTCGAAGAACAGCGCCGCCTCGGCGAGCCAGGGGGCGAGTTCGGTACGCAGGAAATCCTCGTCGCCGGTGACCTGCCAGTGCTCGTACAGCGGATGCAGCAGCCAGTCGGCGCCCGCCAGCCAGGCGGGCCAGGGCCACTCGTCGTGCAGATGGAACAGATGGCCGTGTTCGCCGTCGGTCCGGCTCGGGGCGAGCAGGCCGCGAGCCCCGTACAGGGCGCGGGCGTTGTCCCTCCAGTCGGCGATCTGACCGCGTACCAGGGCCGCGTGTGCCGCCGTGACCTCGGGCAGGGCACCCAGGTTGGCGCCGGACAGCGCCAGATTGAGGTTGGCGTCGGTGGTGAAGTCGCCCGCCCAGGCGGCCCCCCACGCGCCGAGCCACAGTCCGGTCAGCCGGGGCGGCAGGACGCCACCGGCGGAGATCAGCAGATGGCGCCCGCTGTGGAAAAGCCGCTCCAGCAGGGGCGCGTACAGCGCTCCGCGGGACTCGGCCTGGGCTGCGGTCAGTACGTCGACAGGGGCGTCAGTGGCGTCCTCGGCCGCCCCGAGGTCGAGCGAGACACGGTGGTACATCGTCGAATGGAGGGCGGCGTGCCTGGCCAGGAGGGTCTCGTAGTCGGCGGGCAGAGCGGTCAGCGCGGCCGTGAGGGCCGAGGTGCCCCAGCCTGGTGTGTCGTACCGGTCCAGCTTGGTCAGCAGAAGTGTCCGCCGGGCCTGCGGCACGACCAACTCGTCTTCCAGAGACACGAGTTGCACTCCCTCCGGGTGGACGAGGGTGACGCCTTCGAAGCCGTACGCGCCCTGTCCGGCGGGGTAGGTGCCCCGGATGCCGAGCACGGCCGCTCCGCCGGGCGGAGCCTGCCACCAGGTGCGGTACCCGACCTCCCGCGGGCGCCCCGGGAGGTCGCCGGTGAGTTCCAGCCGCAGGTCGGCGTCGGGGCCGGTCAGTTCCTGCACGACCACGGCATCGGCCCGGGAGACGAACGAGCGCCGCTGCCAGTCTCCCGCGTCGTCGCTCCAGCGCACGGTGATCTCACCGGTGGTGAAGTCGGTGGTACGGCGGTAGTCGCGGACCGCGCCACGGGCCGCGACGCGCAGATCGAGGGCGTGCCCGGGGTGGAACGACTGGGTCCACAGCAGCGGGCCGCCCTGGCTCCACCTGCGGGCGGCCTCGTCGGAGCGACCGGCCAGGATCAGGTCGCGTATCTCCTCAAGCCGGTCGGAGACCTCGGGGGGCCGCAGCTCGCGGGTGCCGTTGGGCAGCACGTACCGGTGGTGGTTGAAAACGGTGCGCTCCTGTCCGGGCCCGCCGAACGCCATGATCCCGTACTCGCCGTTGCCGGAGAGGAAGGCGTCCTCCCACCGTGCCGCGGGTTCGGTGTCATGGATGGAATGACGAGACATGGGACTCCCTCTCAGCCTTTGGAGCCGCGCCGTCCCGGCCGGCGGTTCTCGGATCCGCCGACTCTTTCCTTGTTTCGGCACAGCACGCGCCAGCGGATGATTCCACCGACCGGCGAGGCCCTTCCACGATCCGGCCGAACTCTGAAAGTTTCCGTTCGCCGCATTACGTCGATCCTGCGGGAGAAGGGGACGGCTCTCCCCGGCCGATTGAAACTTTCATTCCCTTCTCTCGGCCTTGACGCGTCCGAGCCGCCCCTGTGTACCGTTTCGGCACCAGTGGAAATACCGTGGGAATGCCGGGAATTCGAGCGCGCCGACGTGTCGGCGTCACCCCGGATCCGAGCGGCCGCCTGATGGAGAGCTCCCTCGATGACCTCGCCCCGCGCCCAGCAGGTGTGCCTCTGGCTCACCCCCAAGATCTTTCCCGACTTCACGGACCCCCTCCCCCGGGTGCGGGAGTTTTTCGACCACTACGCCGACTGGATGTCCACGGCGGGCCGGGTGACCGTCGTCTTCTGCGCGGGCAACGGCGATCACGTGCTCAACTACCGTGGGCCGCAAGGCGTCGAGGACACCTTCGACTGGGCCCGCTACAACTGCTACCTCGGCGCCGAGGGCGATCCGATGGCGCACAACCTCGACTGGCTGAGACGGGTCCGCGAGGGCGGCGAGCGTTCCCACAACCCGTACTGCGCCGGGCCGTCGTTCATCCTCAGCGAGCAGGTGCTGTCGTACGAGGTGCTGGCCGGCATCTACCGGTTGCTGCGCGAGGAGGCGGAGCGACGCGGGATCGACCTGCGTCTGCTGGAGTACCTGGAGCCCGGCCCGGAGTTCTGCCGCAGCGAGTGGAAGACCCACCGGCATCCCGAGGGGGCTCCGGGCAGCGCCGACGCCGGCGGGACCGTCGCCTCCGGGGTGATCGACGTCTGCTCGGTGCTGGACGCCGACCCCCGCCCGTACGCGGCCTTCCCCGACGGCATTCCCAGCGGGCTCGGCACCGGGGACTTCGTCGCCGCCCAGACCTCCGCGTTCGTACGGGACTTCGGTCTCGACGGGATCTTCCTGGGCAACCAGTTCGGACTCCTCGGCTTCTGGCATCCCGACAACGCCCCCGAGCCCACCCCCGAGCGGCGCGCGGGCATCTCCCGGTTCTTCGCCGGGCTGCGCGAGCGGATGGGCGACCGGCTGGTGTACTGGATGGACTCCTACTGGCCGGCCGAGGTCGAGGAGGAGCGCTGGGCGATGGCCCGCGACAACTACCGCCATCTCGACGCCGTGCTGTGCAGCACCTTCGCCGTCCTGGTCGAACGGACCCAGATCGTGCCGAACGTGCTGAGCCGGCTACGGCTGCGCGACACCCCGGGCCGCGGCCCCGAGGTGCTGTACGCCGTCGACTTCGTCGACCCCTGGTACATCTACCGCACCCACCTCGACGACCGCAGGACGTACCACTACCAGCGGGAGATCTACGGCCGGTACGGCGCGGACTGCGACGGCGTGAGCTTCTTCGCCAACGACACGTTCGGCCACTTCGTGCCGTCGGCCCCGCTCGCGGAGACCCACGAGGTGGTGGTCCGCTCCACGGCCCGCGGCTGACGTACCCCCTCGCCCGGAGAAGACGGGGTCCGGCACATCGTCCACGGCCTCAGTACGCCGCCAGCACGGCCACCGCCGTGCTGCGGCGCACGATCAGCCGCGTGGGCAGCTCGGCGTGGGTGACGTCCGGGGACTCCCCAAGCATCATGTCCATGAGCGTGCGCATGCCGTGGGCGGCCATGTCGGCGATCGGCTGCCGGACCGTGGTCAGCTCGGGGATGGTCCAGCCCGCCTCGGGGATGTCGTCGAAGCCGACCACGCTGAGGTCCTGGGGAACCCGCAGCCCGCGGCGGGCGGCGGCCCGGATGACCGCCACGGCCATCTCGTCCGAACACGCGAAGACGGCCGTCGGCGGCTCCGGCATGTCGAGCAACTCGTACGTCAGCCGCTCCGCGCAGGCCGCGTCGAAATCCGCGAAACGCACATAGCCGCCTGGCAGTTGTACGCCTGCCGCGGCCATGGCCGCTCGATAGCCCTCGACCCGGGCAGCGCTGCACAGCATGTGGCGCCGGCCGCCCAGTACGGCGATCCGCCGATGGCCGAGGGCGAGCAGGTGCTCCGTCGCGCTGCGGCCTCCGGCCCCGTTGGTGGTGCTCACGGTCGACACACCCGTGGGGGGCGTCACTCCGGGGTCGACCATCACGTACGGAACCCGCTGCCGGGCCAGCCAGAGATACTGCGTCGCCGTGAGCCTGCCGAGGCTGAACAGGACTCCCGCGGTGCCCCTGGCGTGGAGTCTGTCCAGCCATCCGCCCATCGGTCTGCCGGCCGGCCCCTCGGCGAGTCGGCCGGAGACCACGATGCTCAGCCCCCGCTCGGCCGCCGCCTCCTCCGCCCCACGCAGAAGTTCTCCGGACCAGGAACTGCCGAGCCGGTGCACCACCACGTCGACCAGGGGAGACGTCCTGGACAGGTCGTTGCGGGGCCGGGGCACGTAACCGGTGCGCCGCATGGCCTCCTCCACCCGGACGCGGGTGTCCGGGGCGACGTTCTCCCGGCCGTTGGCCACGCGGGAGGCAGTGGGCACGGAGACCCCTGCCAATCGGGCTATCTGAGCGAGTGTCGGCATCTGGGACGCTGTTCTCGGCATGGGGGGGCATTCCTTTCAGCGGGACCGAAGGGGAACGGCACGTTCCCGGGCCGACGGGAATCCGGGTTTCCTCTCAACGGGGTGGGACGGGGAGAAGAGGCTTCCGCTCGCCCGGACCGACGGCAAAAGGACGCCTCCGCTCAGCGGGACCGACCGGGAACGGGCTGGTGCACAAGGACGACGCTCCACGGCCGGACCTCCTCGTCGAACAGGAACCTCCCCTGCTCGTCGGCCTGTTGGACGACATGGCGCACGGATCGCCCGGCCTCCCGGAGCAGGGCGGTCTGTTGCCGCGAGGGCGAGTCGGGGGCGCCCATGGCCTGCCAAATGGGGAGCGCGTTTCCGTTGCGCGCGTCGAGCGTCTCGATGGTGACCGACGCTCCCGGCCGCAGTCCGGCGAGTTCCACCCGCAGTCGGCGGGGGCTGCCGGTCGCGAGGATCCGCTCGGCGGTCTCCCGGCCGCCGAAGGAGCCGGGCGGTGCCTGCGTGACCTCGGGCGGATAGTGGTACGCGAGTGCCGCCAGTCCGCCGGTCGCGCTGTGGCGGGTGACGACCGCGCCGTCGGTCCTGGCGAGCAGTTCGTCGCCCAGTCGGTTCAGCATGCGGTACGCGTGGAAGACCGGCTTGGGCACACCCTGGAAGGTGATCATCCCGAAGCCGCCGTGGAACGCCGTGTCTCCGGCGCCCGCTTCCTCGAAGACATCCGTGAAGACCCAGTACGCGAGGGAGTCGACCAGTCCGATCGACTCCAGGTTGGCCTTGACGACGAAGGTCGCGGCCTGCGGATAGTCGTGCGTGTGGTCGCGGGAGGACGGGCTGGAGTTCCACTCGGTGAGGTGGATCTCGGCATCCGGGTAGGGGCTGTTGTCCACGAGCTCTCGCAGGGTACGCAGGTCCCGGGTGGTGGCGTCGGCGGCCCGGGTGTGCTGCTGGTGGACGCCGTGGCCGTCCAGGGCCCAGTCGGTCGGGTAGGGGTGGCAGGAGACGAAGTCGACCGGCAGACCGCGCTGATGACAGTACGTCAGAAAATCCTGCAACCAGACCGGCCGCCACTCCAGCGCGTCCAGGTCCTCGGCCTCGCGGACGATTGCGTGCTGCGAGACGTCCTCGTGCTCCCCCGCGAACCGGCCGTCGGGTACGAAGTTGCTGGTGGCGGGGCCGCCCACGCGCAGCCCTTGGTCCGCTCTCTTCAGCGCGCCGGCGGTGGCCCCGTACAGGGCGAAGTACTCGGACTTCGAACCCCGGAAGAAGGGGCCGAGGTTGGGCTCGTTCCACACCTCGAAGTACCAGGTACGCACTTCGTCGGCGCCGTAGCGGGCGATCCAGTGCTCGGCGAGCCTGCGGATCAGCTCGGCCCAGCCGTCCAGGTCGGTGGGCGGAGCGCCGTTGGCCTTCCACCAGAAGGTGGTGCCCTGCTCGCGGGCCATGTCCGGTGGGCTGAAGCCGAGTTCGACGAAGGGCCTAACGCCGGCGTCGAGCAGGCGGTCGAACAGGTCGTCGACGTACTGGAAGTTGTGGACGTCGGTGCCGTCGGGCTCGCGCCGGTGGACGAACATGTCGTCGTGGAGCAGACCGTGGAATCTGACGTACCCGAATCCGGCGGCGTCCGCGACGAGCTGCAGCTGTTCCTGCCAGCCGGCCCGCAGCCCCTCGGCGGCACGGCCGGCTCCGACGCAGGTGCTCCAGAAGTGGACCAGCGGCTCGCCGGGCGCGCCGCCGTCGGCCGTGATGGAGATGGTCATGATGCCTTTCCGATGTCTGACGCGGTCCAGGCCCGGATGAGTGCGATCGTGCGGTCCGGATGTTCCTCGTGCAGGTAGTGACCCGTGCCGGTCCAGTGATCGACCCGTGAGCCGGGCACCCGGAGGGTGCCGCGCTCCCACTGCGCGGCCTCGGCGGAGGTCCACACGGTGAGCGCCGGACACGGCCGACGACTCAGGTAGGCCTCGCTGTGCGGCCGGATGCCCACCGCACCGGGGTCGGTGTACATGCCGGCGTACGACTGGGCGATGACGTGCCCGGGGGTGCCGAGCATGGTCCGGATCTGGGCCGTGCGCAGCCCGGCGGGTGCCTCCGGGCCGAAGGCTCCGGCCACGAAGTCGGCCGCCGCCTCGGCGCCGTGCGCCTGGTAGTCCGCGAGGCGGCGGGGGATCTCGTCGAGTTCCGGGCCGTGTGCTCCGTGCGCCGGGTCCAGGACGACGACCGAGCGCACGGTCCGGGAGTGGTGGACGGCGAGCAGGTTGACGACCTGGCCGCCCATCGAGTGCCCCACGGCGGTCACCGGGCCGGCCCCGAGCCGGTCCACCAGCGCGGCCAGGTCCGCGGCCATGGCCGCCGGGGTGTTGCCCCGGCGGGGTACGTCGGACCGGCCGTGGCCACGAAGGTCGGGTACCAAGACCCGGTGGTCCCGGCTCAGCTCCTCCGCGTGCCGCGACCATGTGCGGCCGTCCCCGCCCCAGCCGTGCACCAGCAGGAGCACGGGGGCGTGGACCGGTCCCTGCGTCACGCAGAACAGACAGATGTGTCCCAGGTCGATGAATGTCATGGCCCGGCCTCTACTTGACGCTGCCCATGAGGATTCCGCTGCGCCAGTACTTCTGCAGCGCGAACATGAAGACAGCCAGCGGGATGATGGACAGCAGGGAGCCGGTCAGGACGAGGGTGTTCATGTCGCGCGCGACCTGCGACTGCTTCTCCCAGGCGAACAGGCCGAGCGTCACGGGGAAGGTGCGTTCGCCGTTGAGCATGAACAGGGGCAGGAAGAAGTTGTTCCAGATGGCGACGAAGTCGAGCATGAAGATGGTGATCGCCCCGGTGCTCATGAGCCGCAGTGAGATCGACCGGAAGATGCGCGCCTCGCTCGCGCCGTCGATGCGCGCCGCCTCCAACAACTCGGTCGGGACCGCGCTGTCGGCGTACACCTTGCCGAGGTAGACACCGAACGGGTTGACGAAGTACGGGATGAGCACCGACCAGATGGTGTTGGTCAGGTGGACGTCGGCGAAGACCAGGTAGAGCGGGAAGGCGAGCAGGGTGCTGGGCAGCAGCGAGGCGCCGACGATCGTCCCGAACAGGGCGCCACGGCCGCGGAATTCGAACTTCGCCAGGCCGTATCCGGCGGCGACGGAGATGAGCGTGGAGCCGGCGGCGCCGAGCCCCGAGTAGAGGATGGAGTTCCCGATCCACCGGACGAAGAGGTGGTCGTGGTAGTTCCAGATCTCGCGGAGGTTGTCGGCGAGATGGTTGCCGGAGAACCACAGCCCGAAGGTGGAGTAGAGGTCGGTCTGGTTCTTGGTGGCGGAGACGATCAGGAACCAGGCCGGGCCGAGCGAGTAGAGGAGGAAGAAGATCAGCAGGGTGGTCGTCAGCACCACCGCCCGGCGTGCGGGGCGGGAGGCGCCCGCCGAGACGGTGCTCATGCCGTCCTCCTGTTCGTGACACGGTAGAAGACGAACGCGAGGACGCCGGTGATCACGGCCAGGACCAGCGACTCGGCGGCGGCGTACTGGTAGTTGCCGGACTGGAAGGCCTTGAAGTAGATCTCCATCATCGGCGTGAAGTCGGTGTTGATGGACTCCGGCGCGATCTGCCGCATGATCAGCGGCTCGCCGAACAGCTGAAGCCGGGCGATGAGCGAGAACATGCCCGTCAGGATCAGGATCCCGGTGATGTTGGGGACCTTGATGGACCAGGCGATCCGCCACTCCCGGGCTCCGTCGATGCGCGCCGCCTCGTACAGCTCGCGGGGCAGCGCCTGGAGCGCTGCGGAGATCAGGATCATGTTGAAGCCGATCCCCTGCCAGGTGAGCAGATTCGCCAGGGAGAGGTAGGTGTTGACGCCGCCGAAGAAGTCGAAGTCGGCCCCGGCGCGGCCCAGGACGTCATGGATCGGGGAGCCGGTCGGGCTGTAGAGGAAGAGCCAGATCAGCGTGGAGACGACGCCGGGGATGACGTACGGGATGAGCAGTCCCGCCCGGAAGAAGCGCACGGCGCGCGCCGCGACCCCGTCGAGCAGCAGGGCGAGCAGCAGGGAGATCCCGAGCATCACCGGGATCTGCAGCGCGCCGAAGGCCAGGGAGCGCAGCACGCTGATCCAGAAGGAGCCGTCGGTGAGGATCGACGCGAAGTTGGAGAAGCCGGCGTAGACGGTTCTGGTCGGGCCGAAGCCGAGACCGCTGCTCTTCTTCTCCTGCACGCTCTGGCTGAACGCGTAGCCGATCGGGATGACATAGGTGGCGACGAAGCCGACGAGGAAGGGCAGCGTGAACAGCAGCCCTTTGTAGGCTCCGCGCCGCCCGGCCCGGCGGGGGGAGGTCCGCCGGACCGGGGAGGCGGTCGCGGCCGGTGGCCGCGTCAAGGTGGACATGTACGTCTCCGGATCCGTTTCCTGTGCCGGGATCAGCCGGCGGCGACGGCTTTGACACCCTTGTCGTTGAGGTCCTTGACGGTCCATGACTGCAGGGAGGCCAGCATGTCCTTGACCTTGAGCTGCTTCTTCATGACCTGACCCCACTGTTTCTGCATCTCGGCGTACATGGCCGCGTAGTCGGGTCCGTACTGCCACTGGTCGCCGACCCGGGAGGCCGCCGTGGTGATCACCTTCGCGCTGTCGGACTCACCGTTGAACATGTCGGTGGGGATGATCTTGTCCACGTACGGAGTGACGTCCGGAACCGCGGGGAACAGCCCGGACTTCGACTTGGGGTCGGTGAGCGCGGTCAGCGACTCCTTGCTGCTGGACAGCCAGGCCGCGAACTGCGCCGCCCGGTCGGGGTACTTGCAGCCCTTGAGCACAGCGGTGGTGTCGAAGTTGCTGGAGGTCCGGGGCGTGGACGCGTCGAACAGCGGGGCGTCGGCGAGCTGCCACTTGCCCTTGGACTTGGGGAAGTTGGTGTCGTAGATCGGCAACTGCCAGGTGGAGGTGGTCATCAGGATCGTGCCGCCGTTGTCCCACGTCTTGAAGACGCCGGGGTCGGCGTACGAGGCGCCGGAGGCGAGGTTGTTGTCGACCAGTTGCTGGACGACGTCTCCCGCCTTGAGAGACTCGGGCGAGGTGAAGTCGATCACCCAGTGGTCGCCGGCCGCCTTGTACCACTGCGCTCCGGCCTGCCAGGACAGGTCCACCAGGGTGCTGGGGTCCTCGCCCGCCATGTTGAAGATCTTGATCTTCTTGTTCTCCCGTTGGACCTTCTTGCCGGCCGCGATGAGGTCGTCCCAGGTCCGCGGTGCCTGGAGGCCGTACTTCTTGAACAGGTCGGCCCGGTAGGCGGTGAACAGCGGGGAGGACCCGGTCGGGATGCCGAAGGTGGTGCCCCCGGGACTGACCGCGTTCCAGGCGGCGGCCGTGTACTTGCTCTTGTACGGGGCCGCGATCTTGGTGATGTCGGTGAGCAGGCCGTCCGAGGCGAAGCTCGCCAGGTTCATGCCGTCCATCTTCGAGATGCAGGGCGCCGTGCCCGCCTTCACCGCGGCCCGCAGCTTCTGGTAGACGGTGTCCCCAGCCGCGTTGACGAACGAGACCTGGGTCTCGGGGTGTTCCTTGTTCCAGACCTTCACCTGGCCTTCGATGCCTTCGGTCCAGCTCCAGAACTCCAGCTTCACCTTGCCCTTCGTGGCCGGGGAGGCCGCCGAATCACCGGAGCCGCCGTCACCGCCGCCGGAACAGCCGGCCAGCAGCAGGGCGGCGGCTACCGCCCCTCCTACGAAAGCTCTTTTTCGGGACATGCTCATGGGTCCCCCACGCTGGGATGTGACAGTGCAGAGCCCGGCACAACGGGTGACGGGCGGTAGTAACCGGTTGCTGTGGAAGGTAAGGCGCTCTTCGGATATCCGACAAGAGGTACGGCCGCACTTTGTTTCGGCGATCTTTCCCCCGAATTGCCGAAGACTGGA
Organism: Streptomyces sp. NPDC096311; assembly: GCF_044763085.1. Classification (NCBI taxonomy): domain Bacteria; kingdom Bacillati; phylum Actinomycetota; class Actinomycetes; order Kitasatosporales; family Streptomycetaceae; genus Streptomyces; species Streptomyces sp. NPDC096311. The sequence goes on along the minus strand of NZ_JBIWFN010000001.1, from coordinate 799,702 downwards.
CTCACCAGCGCTTTTCTCCTACTTGAGGGCCCGCCGCCCCGTTCGGGGAGACTCCGTACCGGCCGTCCCGCTGGGGCGTCGGGATCTGGCGCGCGGTCTAGTATCCGGTTACTGTCATCCATCGATCCGCACCACACGACCCGGCGGATCGCACCTCCTGCCTCCTCGACCGAACCCCAGGAGAGCCATGTCTCACGCGCACCTGCCGGTGGCCCTGTTCGCCATGGCCCCAGAACACTTCCCGGGCCTGTTTCCGCCCCCGCTCCTGGAGCGGCTCGGCCAACTGGCCCGTATCGATGCCTCGTTGGTCTCCCCCGGCCTCGACGATCCGGCGGTGGCGGCCCGGCTGGCGGAGGCCGAGATCCTGGTGACCGGCTGGGGCTGTCCCCCGCTGAGCGAGGACGTACTGGCCGCCGCGCCCCGGCTGCACACCGTGCTGCATGCCGCGGGCAGTGTCCGCGGCATGCTCACCGAGGCGTGCTGGGAACGCGGGCTGGTGGTGTGCAACGCCGTCGCCGCCAACGCGCTGCCCGTCGCCGAGTACACGCTCTCGGCGATCCTGCTGGCCGGCACGGGAGCCTTCACGCTGCGCGAGCGCTATCGCGTCGACCCCCGCTACCCGAGCACCGCGGAGCTGGCGGGTCTGGGGAACAACGGTCGCCGCGTCGGGATCATCGGCGCTTCCCGGGTGGGGCGCCGGGTACTGGAACTGCTTCGCCCCTTCGACCTGGAGGTCGCACTCCACGATCCGTACGTGGACGACGCCGAGGCAGCCCGCCTCGGCGCGCGCCCGGTCCCGCTCGACGACCTGCTGCGAGGTAGCGACATCGTCAGCGTGCACGCCCCCGACAACGCCGAGACCCACCACATGCTCGACCGTGCCCGGCTGGCCCTGATCCCGGACGGCGGCGTCCTCATCAACACATCGCGCGGGCGGCTGATCGACCAGGTCGCGCTGGTCGAGGAGCTGGCGGCCGGACGGATCAGCGCCGTACTCGACGTCACCGACCCCGAACCCCTGCCCGCCGACTCCCCGCTCCACCACCTCCCCAACGTCTTCCTGACCCCGCACATCGCGGGCTCGGTCGGCAACGAACTGGAGCGCATGGGCCGCACCGTCGTGGAGGAGCTGGAGCGCATCGCCGGCGGTCTGCCTCCGCTGTACCAGGTGCACCGGGCCGGCCTCGCGCAGGCCGCCTGAACGAACCTGTCGACCGCCGACAGGCCGGCGCGGGGACGGTCGGCCGTTCGCCGGCGGAAGGCCGGCGCCGGGCGGCCCGACCACCCTTCGGCCCACGGTCCGTGCCACCCGCCGAACGGCGATACTGAGAGCGCCGAACGACGACGATCTGGAGAACCCATCGATGCCGAAGCGTGCCTCGGACCTCACGAGAGAGGGTAAACCCGCCAGGATCAAGGAAGTCGCGGCCAGGGCGGGCGTGTCCACCGCGACGGTCTCCCGGGTCCTCGGCGGCACCTATCCCGTCGCGGCCGCCACCCGCATTCGGGTACAGCGCGCGCTGCGCGAACTGGACTACGTCGTCAACGCCAGCGCCCGCGCGCTGGGCACGGCCAACAGCAACACCGTCGCGTTCATCGTCAACGACATCATCGGACCGTTCTTCGCCCACATCGCCCACGGCGTCGAGCAGCAGGCCACGGCCGAGGGACGGCTGTGCCTGGTGTGCACCACGCACAACGATCCGGCCCGTGAACTCGCGGTCATCAACCTCATGCGCGAGCGCAAGGCCGAGGCCGTGGTCGTGGTCGGCGGGGCCGTACAGACGCCGGAGTACGTCCAGCGTATGGCGAAGCTCGCCCGCTCCCTGGACGCGGAGGGGTCCCGGCTGGTGCTCTGCGGGCGCCCCTCGCTCGGGCCCGACGTGCCCGAGACGGTCGTGGAGTACGACAACGAGGGCGGCGCCTTCGCCATGACCAACTATCTGCTCTCGCTCGGCCACGAACGCATCGCAATGCTGGGCTTCGACGCGAAAGCCACCACCACCGCCGAACGGGGCGTCGGTTACCGGCGCGCGCTGGCGAGCCGCGGGCTGCCCTGCGACCCCGCACTGCTGGTCCCCGGTGTGTTCACCCGCGAGTTCGGGTACGAGGCGACTCGGGAACTGCTGGCGAGCAAGGCCGACTTCACCGCCATCTTCGCGGTCACCGACATGATCGCGGCCGGCGCGCTCAAGGCGCTGCGGAAAGCCGGCGTGCGGGTACCGGAGGACGTCTCGGTGGTCGGCTACGACGACATCCCGCTCGCGCTGGATCTGTGTCCGGAACTCACCACGGTTCATGTCCCGCACGAGGAGCTGGGCCGCACCGCGATCCGGCTGGCGCTGAACCGTGCGGGGAACCCCGTACAGCGCCTCCGCATGGGCACTCATGTGGTGGTGCGCGAGTCGGCCGGGCCGGTCGGCTCGTGGCGCGCCTGACCGCCCGCCGCCGTCCATGCGAGCCGTGCGCGACAACGGTGGGGCCGTCAGGGGAAGGAATGCGAACTCACGGTCCGATCACCAGAAATCTTGTTGAAATGTCACTCGACCAAGACCTGCGCAGATCGCGGGCGAACGAGCGATCCAAGAGGTCGGCCACCACCAGCAGAGTGGAGCACAGCATGTGGATCCGTGGAGTGATCGGCCTCGTCCTGATCGTCTTGGGCAGTACGTGGATCGCGCAGGGCAGCGGAGCGATGAGCGGTTCGGCGATGAGCGGGCACAGCCAGTACTCAGCGCTCGGAGCGGTCGTGGTCCTCATCGGCGTGGCCCTCATCGGCTGGGCGTGGCGCCTGCGGAGCCGACGGCCGAGGTAGGCACGGTGAGCGGTACCCGGTCACCGCCGACCCCGAGGCACGTTCCGCATTACCCTGCAAGAAACTTGAGGGTTCCCTCATATTGCCGTCCAGAGGAGGCACCACCATGCAACCGGAGATGCCCGGGGAGCCGCTGCCGACCGTCTTCGCGGCCCAAGGGGCGCCACCTTTGGTGGACCATCCCTACTGGTCCGCGCAACTGGCCGAGTGGGGGCGCGCGTTGCCCCGTCCCAAGGCGATCCTGGTGATCTCCGCACACTGGGAACGGACGCCGCTCGCATACGGTGCGACGAGCACTCCGGTACCGCTCTACTACGACTTCGGCGGACTGCCCCAAAAGTACTTCGAGCTGAGCTATCCCGTTCCGGGCGCCCCCGCACTCGCGAAACGGATCGAAGAACTGGTGAAGGGCTCCGGCCCACTGGCAGCGGAGCCGACCCGCGGCCTGGACCACGGGGCGTTCATCCCGCTGCTGCTGATGTACCCGGCCGCGGACATTCCCGTACTGCAGCTGTCCATGCCCGGACTGGACCCGCGCACCCTGCTGGAGCTGGGACGGAGCCTGGCACCCTTGCGCTCCGAGGGGGTCCTGGTGTTCTCCACGGGACTGCTCACCCACAGCTTCGCCACCGTCGATCCGTCGAATCCCGACGCCCCTCCCCACCCGGCCCTCGCGGAGTTCGACGCCTGGCTCGCCGACACGCTGGAGCGCCGCGATGTCGACGCCCTGCTGGACTACCGGACCCGGGCGCCCGGCGCCCGTATCGCGGTGCCCAGCGCGGAGCACTTCGTCCCGCTCTTTGTCGGACTCGGCTCGGCCCTGGACACATTGCCCTCCGTGACCTTCCCGCACGAGGGTTTCTGGTACGGAAACTCCATGCGCTCGGTGCAGTTCGGTTGATCCGGACAAGACCTCAGCGGTCTTCCGCGACCTACGTGGTTCCGTCCACCGGTCGCACAGGGGGCGCGGTCCGCCGGCGTCGGCGGTCGGTGTCGGTGACGTCCCGCCAGGTGGTGCAGCCGATCAAGGCGCCGGAATCCGCAGGTCATCGCCGCATCGGCGCAGCTCGGGGGCCGCGCATTGTACTGACGGCAGGTCAGCCGCTGCGCGACCCGGGAGCCGTGTCCCACGGGGTGGCCGACGCGCGGCTTACCGGACCGCGTCGAGCAAGGTCGCTTGCACCACGAAGCGGGACACGACCTCGGTGTCGGGGCAGGAGCCCGATCCAGCCCCGTGCTCACCGCATCGGGCGGGAACTCGGGCCGCCCTCGGACGGGATGACGCGGCCGTCCGCAGGGGTGGAAGTCAGCCTGCTTGGGCGGGGCGAGAGGCTCGTCCCGCCCACACAACCGCGCGGGGGCGTCGGACCGACGGAGATCACACCGCCGTGGTGCCGCTTGCTTCGAGAGAGGAGTCCTCGGTGCGGACCACGGCGTGCTGCGCGGCTTCGGGGCGCTTGGCCTTCTTGCGGCCGGGGATCGCCAGGGTGAGTGCGGCGGCCAGAAGGGCCACCACGCCGCAGAGGACGAACCCGATGCGGAAGCCGTGCTCCGAGGGGATGACGGCCTGGCCGAACGAGGTGGTCTGGTGGGCCAGGATCACGCCGATCACGGCAGCCGAGCTGGAGGAACCGATGCTGCGCATCAGGGTGTTGAGGCCGTTGGCGGCGGCCGTCTCGGAGGTCGGGACCGCGGACATGATCAAGGCCGGCATGGCCGCGTAGGAGAAGGCGATGCCGGCGCCGATCACGCAGGCCATCAGCAGCAGGCCCCACACGTGGCTCATCAGGCCCAGCCCGAGACCGTACCCCACGGCGATGACCAGCGCGCCGGTCAGCAGGGACACCTTGGGACCGCTACTGGCGGACAGCCGCGCGGACATCGGCGACACGGCCATCATCACGAGTCCCGCGGGGGCGATGATCATGCCGGCGGCGACCAGCGACTGACCGAGACCGAAGCCGGTGGCCTTGGGCAGCTCCAGCAGCTGGGGGACGAGCAGGTTCATCCCGTACATGGCGAAGCCGATCACGACCGACGAGATGTTGGTGAGGAGCACCTGACGCCGGGCAGTGGTGCGCAGGTCCACCAGCGGGTCCGTGGTGCGCAGCTCCCACCAGCCCCAGGCCACGAGCACCACGACCGCCGCGGCGAACAGGCCCAGGGTGGTGCCACTGACCCAGCCCCAGTCGCCGCCCTTGGAGATCGCGATCAGCAGGCTCAGCAGCCCGGCGGTCAGGCCCAGGGCGCCCACCGCGTCGAAGTGGCCGCCGGAGCGGACCGGCGACTCAGGTACCAGCATCCGGACGAGCAGCGCCACGACGGCGCCGAGGCCGGCGGAGGCCCAGAAGAGCACGTGCCAGTTGGCGTGCTGCGCGATCAGCGCGGAGAGCGGGAGGCCCAGAGCACCGCCGATACCGATCGAGGAACTCATCAGCGCCATCGCCGAGCCCAGCCGCTCGGGCGGCAGTTCGTCCCGCATGACACTGATGCCCAGCGGGATGACCGCCATGGCGCACCCCTGGAGGGCGCGGCCGACGATCATCGGCGTGAGCGAGCTGCTCAGGGCGCTGACTAGCGAGCCGGCGATCAGCAGGAAGAGGTTCAGCATCAGCATGCGGCGTTTGCCGTACATGTCGCCGAGTCGCCCCATCACCGGGGTGGCCACGGCGCCGGCCAGCAGCGTCGCGGTCACCGCCCAGGAGGCGTTGGAGGCACTCGCGTGGAGCAGGGTCGGGAGTTCGGAGATCAGCGGCACGATCAGGGTCTGCATGACCGAGACGACGATGCCGGCGCTCGCGAGGACCCCGATGATGGCGCCGCTGCGAGGTGCTCGACCCTCTGTGGCGGTGATACTGCTCATCGAAGCTCCTGGTCAGGGGATGTGGAGAGATATGTGTAAGACACACAATATGTGTACCATGAACATGTGACCTGGACGTAAATCCCGCTGCTTTCAAGGCCGCGAAGGAGGACGAGGGACAGATGCCAGACGGACTTGCTGGAATCGAGCGTGAACTGATGGTGCTGGGACGTCATCAGGCGGCGGCCGCGCTGCGCGTGCTCGCCCCGGAGAGACTCGACCGCAGCGCGTACATCATGCTCTGCCGGATCGAGGCAGAGGGGCCGATGTCCATCGGCCAACTCGCCGCGGCCCTTGGCCTCGAGGTCTCCACCGTCAACCGGCAGACCGCGGCCATGCTGCGGAACGGACTGGTCAAGCGCATCCCCGACCCGGAGGGAGGCCTGGCGCGCAAACTGCGCATCACCAACCAAGGCCTGAAGAGAGTTCGGGCCCACCGCGCCTGGACCCTCGACAGCCTGGCGCAGATCCTCGCGGACTGGCCGGAAGAGGCGACCGCTGAGCTGGCGCGCCTGCTGGCCCGGTTCAACCTGAGCATCGAGCGGGTGGAGGACCGCCCATGGCCCAGGCACGAACTCGTGTGACGTAGTGCTGCGCGGGCAGGTACAGAAGAAGAACGGCTGGTGGTCGGCGGGGTTTGCGGGCCGGCGTGATCCTGCTGGAGTGCGTCCGTCGGCCGGCGGATGAAGTCCGGGACGACGTACGCGCAGACATCACCGAACAACTCGGCCCGGACGGCGTGCCGATCATCAATGACACCGGCTCGGTCAAGAAGGGGACCACCTCGGCGGTGCGTCGGAAACCGTCAGTTCGGGAGACCACCGTCGCTTGCGAGAAGGCCACGGCGTAGTTGCCGGCTGCGAGGACGCCCACCTGGTCCCGGTCGAAGGTGACCCGCAGGCCGCCGTCGGCGGTGAAGGCCATGTCGTTCAGTACGGTGGCTCGGTCGGCCGGGTCCCCCGAAGGCCGAGTCGAGAAAAGCGGCGTCCACGCCCTCCCGCCCCTTCAGCTCTGTCTCCAGGGCGGCGACGAAGGCGTCCTGGGAGCCGTCGGCGACGATCTCGGGGGCGATCCGGTACACCCGGTCCCTGCCGTCGTACCAGTACGTCTTGGTCGACAGCCCGTCCCCGACCCCGGTGGAGGCCTGCGTCGAGAGCCGCACGCCCAGCACGTCCCCCGAGGCGACCAGGAACGTGTGGCTGATGTTCAGCTCCTGTCCGTCCGGCGCCTCGGAACCGTCTTCGCACGTCGTCGTGCGGAAATTCGCCAGTTGCCCGTCGGCGTCCCTCTTCATCGCGGCCGTCATCGCCTCCGCGCCGGGAACCGCCGGATAGCTGATGGTGTAGGGACAGGAGGTGCGCTCACTGCTGTCGCTGACGATGTCCAGGCCCTTGATCCTCGCCGGGTCACACCCCGGGTGGCGGCAGCCGGGGACGAGGCGGCGTGGGTGCCGGTGGAACCCGTCCCAGCGGATCCGGCCGACGACGCCCCGGAGGAGCAGCCGGACGTCAGAGCCAGGGAGCCGAGCAGGAGCAGGGTGGGGACGAGGTGGTGTTTGCGCATGACGAGAGAGCCCTAAGCGACGGGGATTTCGAGGGGCCGGACGGCCACGGACCGATCCTCACGGGCCGCGGAGTTGTCCAGCGACCCTCGCCGTCACCTGTGGACAATCACGTCCCGGTCAGTTCCCGCCCGATCGGCCGCAGATCGCGCGGTACGGCCGCTACAAGGGAGTCGCACCCGGGGCGAAGCTGCTGATCGGCAGGGTGTTCAGCACCGGCGGCGCACAGGAGTCGTGGCTGATCTCCGCGATGCAGTGGGCCACCGGGCAGGGCGCCAAGGTGGTCAACATGAGCCTCGGCCAGGCCGGCGCCGACGGGGTCGACCCGGTGGAGAAGGCCGTCAACGACCTGTCGGCCTCCACGGGAGCCCTGTTCGTCATCGCCGCCGGCAACGACGGCCCGGACACCGACACCCTCAACTCGCCGGGCACGGCCGCCGCCGCGCTCACCGTGGCCGCCGCGGACGGCCAGGACCGGCTCGCCGGCTTCTCCAGCCGCGGCCCGAACGCGGACGGCGAGCTGAAGCCGGACATCTCCGCCCCCGGTGTGGACATCATCTCCGCCAAGGCCGTCCACGGCACCGACGGCGACCCGGTCTCCACTCCCGGATACGTGCGCATGAGCGGTACGTCCATGGCGACCCCGCACGTCACCGGCTCGGCGGCCATCCTCGCGCAGGAGCACCCGGACTGGTCGGGGCAGCGGATCAAGGCCGCGCTGATGGCTTCCACCGTGCCGATGAAGGGCACGAACTCGCCGTACGAGCAGGGCACGGGACGCGTCGACGTGGCCCGCGCCATCGGGCAGACGGTCGTCGCCGACGAGCCGTCGCTCGACTTCGGCCCGCAGCGCTGGCCGCACACCGACGACAAGGCGATGACCCGCACCCTCACCTACCGCAACACCGGTACCAAGGAGGTCACCCTCGACCTGTCCGCCACCGCGACCGGCCCCAACGCCGAGCCGGCCGCCGCGGGCATGTTCACCCTCTCGGCCACCCGGCTGACACTCCCGGCGGGCGGCACCTCGGCCGTCACGGTCACCGCGGACACCCGGGCCGGCACCGTCGACGGAGCGTTCGCCGGCATCGTCACGGCGAGCGGGGCCGGCGGTGAGAGCGTCCGTACCTCCTTCGGGGTCGTCCGTGAGGTGGAGTCCTACGACCTGAAGCTCAAGTGCATCGGCCGCGACGGCAAGCCCGCCGCGCCGTACCTCGCCGACGTCGTCGGCCTTGACGACGGCCGGCAGCGCAACTTCCTCGACTTCGGGTCCGGCAGCAGCACGGTCACCCTCTGCGTACCCAGGGGCCGTTATCTGGTCGACGCCGCGCTCACCCGGTCCACGGACACCATGGACGAGGCGACACAACTGGTGGCGCCCGGCGTCATGATGGACAAGAACACCACCCTGAGCCTCGACGCCCGCAACGGAAAGCCGGTCAGGATCACCGCACCGGACGCGCGCGCCAAGCTCACCGAGGGACAGGTCGTCTACGGCGCGCACGGAGCCAAGCCCGCCTACGACTACTACGGCACCCTGGTCACCAATCTGAGCGGGAGCAGCCGCACGCCCGTCTACCTCGCCCAGGTCGGCCCCTCCGTCCCCGCGACGGACTTCGTCGCACAGGTCTGCGGTACCTGGCAGCGTGGCTCCACCGGCCCCCTGTACGACCTGGTGGCCACCCGCCACGGGTCCTTCTTCACCGGCCTGACCCGCACCTTCACCAGCCGCGGCCTGGCCAAGGTCGTCACACCCATCGGCTCCAACGCCAAGGCCGTCACGGCGGTGCCGAACTCGGCCTGGGCCATGCCCGGCTGGCCCGGACTGCTGACGGGCGCCGACTCCGGCGCCGAGCGCAAGGTGCCGAACGGATCCGTCACGCACTACGTGAGCACGGAGGGCGGCCTGCGCTGGAGGCTGGGCGCGTTCCTCACCGACGACGCGCACCCGGTCGTGGCCAACCTGCCCCCCTCTCCGCCCGCCGCTTCGAACCCGGCCGCAGCTACCGGGACACGTACGGCACCGGTGTCTTCGGCCCCGTCACGGCCACCGCCGCCCAGCCGGGTGACGTCGGCGCGGCCCGCAGCGACGCCCTCTACATCCTCTGCGTCCCGATGCTCGCCGACGGCGCGGGTCACGAGAACACCACCGACGCGACCACGCACATGCGGCTCACCTCGGGGAACACCACGCTCACCGACCTGCGCCGCGACCCGTGCGACGCCGGGGAACCGCAGCAGGGAATGCTCAGCCACCGGGCCACCTACCGGCTCAGCATCGACACCACCCGGCCCGCGAAGGACTTCTCCGTCGGCAACCATGTCTCGGCGGTGTGGACCTTCACACAGGACAACGTCCCCGACCCCGAACTCGCGCAACTGCCGCTCTCCGTGGTCCGCTTCACCCCGAAGCTGAGCCTGACCAGCACCGCGAAGGCGGGCATCCGCTTCACCGTCCCGATCGGCTTCCAGGGCCCGGCGGCGAAGAAGGGCGCCGTCAAGTCCCTCACCGTGAAGGTGTCTTACGACGGCGGCCACACCTGGAAGAACACGGCCGTGCACACGGACGCGGGCGGCAAGCGGTACCTGACGCTCACCCACCCGTCCTGGCCCGGCACCGTCAGCCTCAGGACCACCCTCGTCGACAACCTCGGCGACTCCCTCATCCAGACCAGGTGAATGCCTACCGCACCGTCAAGTGACCCACCCCGCTGGCGGCAAGCCCCACCGGCCGACGGTCGGCGGGGCTTGTCGTGTTCAAGCGTCGTAGCGGTAGAAGCCGCGGCCGCTCTTGCGGCCGAGGTGGCCGGCGGCGACCATGCGGCGCAGGAGCGCGGGCGGCGCGTACAGAGGCTCCTTGAACTCCTCGTACATCGACTCGGCGACCGCCTGAGCGGTGTCGAGCCCGATGAGGTCGAGCAGACGGAGCGGGCCCATCGGGTGGGCGCAGCCGAGTTCCATGCCCTGGTCGATGTCGTCGGGGCGGGCGGCGCCGGACTCCACCATGCGTACGGCACTGAGCAGGAAGGGCACGAGCAGGGCGTTGACCACGAAGCCGGAGCGGTCGGGTGCCTGGATGGCCTGTTTGCCCAACTGCCCGGCGAAGTCGCGGGTGCGCCTGACGGTCTCCCGACTGGTCGTCAGGGCGGGGATGAGCTCGACGAGTTGCTGTACGGGCACGGGGTTGAAGAAGTGCATGCCGATGACCTGCGCGGGCCGTTCGGTGGTGACGGCGAGGTCGACGACGGGGATGGAGGAGGTGTTGGTGGCCAGGACCGCCGTGGGATCTGCCACGGCCTTGTCGAGGGCTCGGAGGACGTCGGTCTTGATGTCGCGGTTCTCGGCGACGGCCTCGATGACGAACTGACGGTCGGCCATGTCACCGAGGTCGTGCGTGAAGGAGAGACCGGCGAGGGCCTGGTCCCGCTGCTCCTCGTCGAGTTTGCCGCGCCGTACGCCCCGGTCGAGGGAGGCAGTGACACGGCGGCGGCCCGCGGCGACGGCGTCGGGGGTGGCCTCGGCGACACGGACGTCGAGGCCGTGGCGGGCGGCGACTTCGGCGATGCCGGAGCCCATGAGGCCGCAGCCGACCACGCCGAGACGGGTGATGGGGTCCATCTGAGGTCCTATCCGTTGAGGTGCCACGGTTGATGGGTGAGCCGGGTCAGACATTGCGGCGGTACTGGCCGCCGACCTCGAAAAAGGCGTCGGTGATCTGCTGAAGGGAGCAGATCCGGGCGGCCTCCATCAGGACGGCGAAGACGTTGCGGCCGTCCACCGCCGCCTCTTTGAGCGCGCCGAGTGCCGCGTGTGCCTGGTCGCCGTGCGAGACCTGGTAGTCCCGGACGCGCTCCAGCTGGGAGTGCTTCTCCTGCTCGGTGGCGCGGGCGAGTTCGATGACGGCGGGTTCGGCGGTGTCGGCGTGGGGGTTGCGGAAGGTGTTGACGCCGATGATGGGCAGGGTGCCGTCGTGCTTGCGCTGCTCGTAGAGCATCGACTCGTCCTGGATGCGGCCGCGTTGGTAGCCGGTCTCCATGGCGCCGAGCACTCCGCCGCGTTCACTGATCCGCTCGAACTCCTGCAGAACGGCCTCCTCGACCAGGTCGGTGAGTTCGTCGATGACGAACGAGCCCTGGAGTGGGTTCTCGTTCATGGCCAGGCCCCATTCCCGGTTGATGATCAGCTGAATGGCCAGGGCTCGGCGGACGGAGTCCTCGGTGGGGGTGGTGACGGCTTCGTCGTAGGCATTGGTGTGCAGGCTGTTGCAGTTGTCGTAGATCGCGATGAGCGCCTGCAGTGTGGTGCGGATATCGTTGAAGTCCATCTCCTGGGCGTGCAGGGAGCGTCCGGAGGTCTGGACGTGGTACTTCAGCTTCTGGCTGCGCTCGCCCGCGCCGTACTTCTCCTTCATCGCGACGGCCCAGATCCGGCGGGCGACCCGGCCCAGGACGGAGTACTCGGGGTCCATGCCGTTGGAGAAGAAGAACGACAGGTTGGGCGCGAAGTCGTCGATGCGCATGCCCCGGGCGAGGTAGGCCTCCACATAGGTGAAGCCGTTGGCCAGGGTGAAGGCGAGCTGGCTGACGGGGTTCGCGCCGGCTTCGGCGATGTGGTAGCCGGAGATGGACACCGAGTAGAAGTTGCGGACCTTGTTCTCGATGAACCACTCCTGGATGTCCGCCATCATCCGCAGCGAGAACTCCGTGGAGAACAGGCAGGTGTTCTGGCCCTGGTCCTCCTTGAGGATGTCCGCCTGTACCGTGCCACGCACGTTCGCCAGCGTGTGCGCCCGCAGCCCTTTCGTCTCCTCGGACGAGGGGTCGCGGCCCTCGGTGGCGCGGAACCTGTCGATCTGCTGGTCGACGGCGGTGTTGAGGAAGAACGCCAGGATGGTCGGCGCGGGACCGTTGATGGTCATGGACACCGAGGTGGTGGGCGCGACGAGGTCGAAGCCGTCGTAGAGGGCCTTCATGTCGTCGAGGGTGGCGATCGAGACCCCGGAGGTGCCGACCTTGCCGTAGATGTCGGGGCGTTCGTCGGGGTCGCGGCCGTAGAGGGTGACCGAGTCGAAGGCGGTGGAGAGACGGGTGGCGGGCTGTCCTTCGGAGAGCAGCTTGAAGCGGCGGTTGGTGCGAAACGGGTCGCCCTCGCCGGCGAACATCCGGGCAGGGTCCTCGCCGTCGCGTTTGAAGGGGAACACCCCGGCCGTGAAGGGGAAGTGGCCGGGCAGGTTCTCCCGCCGCCAGAACCGCACCAGCTCCCCGTGGTCGGTGAAACGGGGCAGGGCGACGCGGGGTATGCGGTTGCCGGAGAGGGATTCACGGGTCAGTCGGGTGCGTATCTCCCGGTCCCGGATCTTCACGACCTGTTCGTCTCCGGAGTAGGAGGCGACGACGGCGGGCCACTGCGCGATCTGGTCACCGACGTCGTGCGGGACTTGCCTGCGGGCGTCCTCCAGCAGCGACCGCACGTTCTCCGCGCCGGAGCCCGCGTCCAGGAGTTCGTTCTCGACCGTCTCCAGGCGCTGCGCCCGCCGGGCCGCCTCGGCCAGTCGACCGGTCTGCGCATGGTAGGCGCGGACGGTGTCGGTGATCTCGGCCAGGTAGCGCACCCGGTCGGCGGGGACCACCTGCCGGATGCCTGAGGAGTGACGTACATCGACCGGCGGCAGCGAGCCCTCGGACAGCGGCAGCCCCCGCTCGGCCAGGCCGGTCGCCAGGTGCTGGTAGAGCGCGGTGACTCCGTCGTCGTTGAAGGTGGCCGCCGAGGTGCCGTACACCGGCATGTCCTCGGGCGGCGTCCCGAACGCCTCCCGGTTGCGGACCAGTTGGCGGCCGACGTCGCGCAGGGCGTCCTTGGCGCCGCGCCGTTCGAACTTGTTGATCGCCACGACGTCGGCGAAGTCGAGCATGTCGATCTTCTCCAGCTGCGAGGCGGCGCCGAACTCCGGCGTCATCACGTACAGCGAGGTGTCGACGAACGGCACGATCGCCGCGTCGCCCTGGCCGATGCCGGGCGTCTCTACGATCACCAGGTCGAAGCCGGCCGCCTTGACCACGTCGATCACGTCGGACAGGTGCTCGGGCAGCTCGCGGCTGCCGCGGGTGGCCAGGCTCCGGAAGAACACCCGGTTCCCGTCCAGGGAGTTCATCCGGATCCGGTCACCGAGCAGCGCACCGCCACCACGGCGACGGGTCGGGTCCACCGCGATCACCGCGATCCGCAGCTTGTCCTGCTGGTCGACCCGGAACCGACGCACCAACTCGTCGGTGAGCGACGACTTCCCCGAGCCGCCGGTACCAGTGATGCCGAGCACCGGCATGGCCCGTGCCACCGCCGCAGCACGCAACCGGGCCAGGAACTCCGGTGGCAGTTTGCCCAGCTCCGCGCCGGTGATGGCACGGGCGACCGCGAACCGGTCGCCCGCGAGGACGGCGTCGGCGTCCGCCGGCTTGCCGTCCCAGAGGTCGAAGTCGCAGTCACGCACCACCGAGTTGACCATGCCGGCCAGGCCCATCCGCTGCCCGTCCTCCGGGGAGAAGATCGTCACCCCGTTCGCGCGCAGCCTGGCGATCTCCTCGGGCACGATCACACCGCCCCCGCCGCCCACCACGCGTATGTGGTCCGCTCCCTGCGAGCGCAGCGAGTCGACCAGGTACTCGAAGTACTCCACGTGCCCGCCCTGGTACGACGAGACCGCCACCCCGTGCGCGTCCTCCTCCAGCGCCGCGTCCACGACCTCTCGTACCGACCGGTTGTGCCCGAGGTGGATCACCTCGGCGCCTTGCGACTGGAAGATCCGCCGCATGATGTTGATGGACGCGTCGTGCCCGTCGAACAGCGCCGAAGCGGTGACCAGACGGACGGGGTGCGCGGGGCGGTGCAGATCACTCATGGAGGCCTTCCCGGACGGGGCAAGGGAACGCTGACTCAAGAAATACTAGGACGTCCTAGTAATTTCCGTGAGGCGGCACCTCCGTGAGTAACAGCACAGAGGGGGAGATCACGCAGCGGCACGGGGGGGGCCGACGCTCCGGTCGACCGGCCGCGCCGACTCGCCGCGGGTGCCGGCTTCAGCGGAGGCCTCGATGTGGCCCATGCGTCGAGGCGGTGTCGATCGAACAGCCGGGCAGGGCGATATCCCGGATCACGTCTTCCGCGATGGCGACGCCGAGGCCCGGGGCGTCGGGGATATCCACGCGACCGCCCCTGGCACGGATCGGGTCGACCAGGACCGCCTCACGGAGAGGGTTGGGGCCTCGGTCGAATTCCAGGAACTGCGGTGTGCCGCCGGTGGAGCCGTACGGCTGGTCAGGGAGGTGAGCCAAGAGCTGAAGGACCGCTGCCTCGGCGATGCCCGTGCCCCAACAGTGCGGGGAGATGCGGACGTTCCAGGCCACGGCGTTGGCGACGACCGCCAGTGCTTCGGTGTAGCCGCCGCATTTGGTGAGGTCGGGCTGCACGATGTCGTATCGGCGCTCGGCGATCGGGTCCCGGAAGGCGTAGCGGGTGGCGAGTGCCTCGCCCGCGGCGATGGGCACACCGCAGTCGCGTATCACTCCCCAGCCGGTGTGGTCGACCGGCGGAAGCGGCTCCTCGACCCAGTAGGGGTCGAGGTCGAGCAGGGCACGCAGGGAGCGGCTGACAGTGTCCGGGGTACCGCTGCCGTTGTAGTCGACCATGAGCGTGCCGTCGGCGCCGAGCGTCTCGCGGGCGATCTCCGTGCGGGCGCGATCCTCCTGCGGGGACGTACCGACCTTGATCTTTGCGGCGGTGAATCCCTCGTCGACGGCTCGCTGCAGCTGCTCACGGAACTCGCCGAGGTCGCGGTGCGGTGTGACGTAGCCGGTCGAGGCATAGGCCTGGACCGTGTCCCGCACCGCGCCGCCGAGAAGGTGAGACAGCGGAACGCCGTAGGTGCGGGCCTGCGCGTCCCACAGCGCGATGTCCAGTCCGGACAGCGCCGCGACATGCGTGCCTCCCTGGCCGAGGACATAGTTCGTCTCCAACGACCTGAGCAGGAAGCCCTCCCGCGCGTCGACCGGGGTGCCGATGAGCTGCTCGGCGAATGTGGCCAGGAACGGTGCGACATGGCGGGGCGGCCCGAACGACTCGCCCCAGCCGACCACTCCATCCGAGGTCGTCACCTTCACCGCGGTGCACACGCGGGCCTGCATCACGACCTTCGACGCACCGTATCCGCCCTTGGGCAGCGGGTGTTCGAGCGCGAACGTCTCGATCCGGGCCACTGTGGGACGACCGCCTCGTGCCGTCGGGACCGTCATGCCTGAACCTCCGTACCGGACGTCTTGGTCATCAGGGGCTCCTGTTCGGCAGGGGCCGAGCCCTTCCCCTGCCCGTGCCCCTGTAGGTTCCGCTCGATCTCTTCGAGTGTCTGGCCCTTCGTCTCGGTGACGTATCGCATCCCGAAGACGACTGCGCACGCGTTCAGCGCGGCGAAGATGAACATCGACGCCGAGAGGCCGATTCCGTCGAGCATGACCGGGAAGGCGAACGCGACACCCGCTGTGGCGATCCACACCGCCATGCTCGCGACGCCCATCGCGGCGCCGCGTATCCGCAACGGGAAGATCTCGCCCATCAGCACCCAGAAGGTCGGGCCCCAGCCGACCTCGTTGCCGGCCAGGAACAGGGCCATGAACAGCACCAGCAGGATGCCGCTGGGGTGTTCGGCCCGTGCCGCGAGGGCCAGGCCGAGCAGGCTGAGCCCCATCACGACGTTCCCCAGGACGAGCAGGAACTTACGGCCGACCCGGTCGATCAGCAGCAGGCCGAGGGCCACGAAGACGACTTTGACGACGCCGAGACCAACCGTGGTGAGGATTGCGACCCCGGAGCCGAAGCCGACGTTCTCAAGGATCGTGGGTGCGTAGTAGGAGATCGCGTTGGTTCCGTTCAGCTGGGTGAGGATCGCGAGACCGATGCCCACGACGAGCGCAGGGCGCACCCATCGGCTGCGCAGCGCGCCTCGCTCCGTCGGCTCCGCCGCGATCGCACGAATCTGGTCCAACTCAGCCCATGCACCGGCGCCGTGAGTGGCCGTCAGCAGAGTGCGGGCTTCGTCCTCGCGACCATGGGTGACAAGCCAGCGTGGGCTTTCGGGCAGGCGGATCGTGCCCAGCACGAGCGCGAGGGCGGGCACCGCACCGGTTGCCAGCATCGCACGCCAGTTGCCGGTCGGATCCAGTACGAGGTTCACCAGGTACCCGGCCAGGATTCCGGTCACGAGCATCAGCTGGTTGAGCCCGCCGAGCCTGCCGCGCGCGTGGGCGGGGGCCATCTCGGCAAGGTATACGGGAACGAGCGCGGAGGCGCCGCCCACGCCCACGCCGAGCACGAGCCTGCTGAGGATCAGGGTCGACGTGCCCGCGGAGATCGCGCTGGCCAGCGATCCGGCGATGAACACGACGCCGAGGACCAGGAGCACCCGGCGACGGCCGATCCGGTCCGAGAGCCGCCCGGACGCTGCGGCACCGAAGATCGCGCCGACTGCCAGTGCCGCGACGATCAGGCCGACCTCCGTCGCGGTGATCGACGGGTAGTCGTCACGAATGAACGGGAGGGCGCCGGCCAGCACCCCGGTCTCGAATCCGAACAGGAAGCCCCCGAGGGCACCGAAGGCGTAGATGTAGCGGGTGGACGGGATCCGTGCCCCGGGCGCGGAACCGGCTCGTGACGTCGTCGTCATCGAGGAACCTCCATTGGTTGTCAGAGTTTCCCAATGAATCGAAATATTCCTGATTCATTGGGTTTTGTTCCGGCTAAGGCTTCCGACAGGCATGCGCGGGAGACGGCCCCGGCCGGTCAGCCGGCGTCGAGGGCGTCCGCGATCAGCGCGTTCGTGCGAGCGATCAGTTCGGCGGCCACCGGCAGGTGATCCGGGTAGCGGAAGAACCCGTGAAAGGTTCCCGCGGCCTCCCAGTGCCTGGTGGGCACTCCGGCCGCGGTGAGGGCGTCGGCGTAGGCGCGGCCCTCGTCGCGCAGTGGGTCGCACTCCGCGGTCACCACCAGTGCGGGTGGCAGCGCCGCGGTCGGTCGGCCGCGCAGGGGCGACACCCGCGGGTCGTCCCGCTGCGCGGGATCAGGCACGTACTGATCCCAGTACCAACGCAGATGGGCCGGTGTGAGGTTCACATGCGCTGTCGGGTCGCGAAAGGACTCGGTGCCGGGGTCGTGCGCCGTCACCGGGTACAGGAGCACTTGCAGGGCCACCGCCGGTGCACCGCCGGCGAGCACCAGGCCCGCCGCGATGTTGGCGCCGGCGCTGTCTCCCACGAGAGCCAGGCGGGCGGGGTCCACGCCGATCTCGGCGGGGTGCGCCGCCACCCAGGCGAGGGCTGTGCGGGCGTCGTCGAATGCGGCGGGGAACGGGTGCTCGGGTGCCAATCGGTAGTCCACGGACACCACGACGCATCCGGCTCCCTCACACAGGTTCCGGGCCACGCCGTCGTGCGAGTCGAGATCGCCGAACACCCAGCCGCCGCCGTGCAGATACACCACTGCGGGGAGCGGCGCCGCGATGCTCGCCGGGTGATAGATCCGCAGGCGCAGAGGGCCGTCGCCAGGTCCCGGGACCTCACGGTCACACACGCTGTGCACCTGTGGGGCGGTACTGCGCGGGAGGCTCGCCCCGGCCATCATCACGCGTGCCTCGGCGGCGTCGGCGACCGTCCCGCCCAGGTCGGGCTGACAGTTCGTCAGGAAGGGCGCCAGCCGCGCCGCCGCCGGATCAAGTGTCGCCATCGCTGCTGTCCCGAGCACCGTCGGCGAGCTGCCGGAACCTGTCGACGAGGACCTTGGTGACGTTGTAGACGATCAGGCCGGGCCGCGCCGCCCGGGCCCGCTCCTCATCGCCCACGACGGTCAGGACGTGCCGGCCCGCCCCGGCGGCGACGGTGTTGATCCTGGCGACCGCGTCGCGCACGGCGGGCTCGTCGACTCCGCCGGTCAGGCCCATCGACACCGAGAGATCCGCGGGTCCGGCCATCACGGCGTCGACGCCGGGTACGGCCAGGATGGCGTCGGCGTCCGCCACTCCTTTCCCGGTCTCGATCATGACGGCCACCAGGGTGTTCTCGCGAGCCCGGCGGATCTGTGCGGCCGCCGGCACGGTGCCGAACCGCCCCGCCTGTCCGTACTGCGCGAAGCCCCGCCCTCCGAGAGGGGGAAAATGTGCGGCCCGGACGATCGCCGCGGCCTCGGCGGCGTCCTCGATGTGCGGTGCGAGCACGCCCTCGGCCTCGCTCTCCAGGACACGCAGCACGTCGTCGGTCCCGCTCCGACCGATCCGGACGAGACTCGCCATGCCCCGCGCGGTCGCCAGGGTGATGTGCTGCTGGAGGGCGAGCAGATCGGACGGGCCGTGCTCACAGTCGAGCAGGACGAAGTCGAACCCCGCGACCGCGGCGTACTCGATCAGAGGCTCGGCCGGCATCCGCACCAGCATTCCGACCGGGCTCTCGCCTAGTTCCAGTCGCTTCTTGAGCGGCACCCTCTGCTCAGTCATCATGGCCGTACCCTTCGATGTTCTCGGGGGTCCAGACCGTGTCGATCTCGACCTGGGGGGCGCGGGCCTGGACGGCCATCCCACCGTCGACGTTGTAGATCTGCCCGGTGACGTACGCCGTCAGCTCACAGGACAGGGCTACGACGTTGGCCGCGACGTCCTCCGGTCGTCCTGTCCGGCCCAGCGGGATCTGCGTTGCTTTGAGCCGGGCCAGCCCGGGATCGACGGTGTCTGATCCCTCGGTGCCCTCGGTGACGTCGACGGATCCTGGGCGCAGCGCGTTGACCCGGATCCCCCAGGGCGCGAGATCCACCGCCGTCGCCCGGGTGAACGACTCGATCGCACCCTTCACCGAGTCGTAGGCGATCTGGTTGCGGTGCGCCCGAGCGGCGCCGTGGGAGCTGATGTTGAGGATCGTGCCGCCGTGTCCGGCGGCGGCCATGGCCGTCGCCGCGCGGTGGGTGGCGAGGAAGAGCAGGTCGAGGTTGGTCCGGGTGAAGCCCGACCAGCCCTCGACGTCGAGGGAGAGAAAGGGGCCCCATGCGGTCGCCGGTCCGCGGGCGTAGGCGTTGTTCACCAAGGCGTCGACCGTCCCGAACTCTCGCTCCGCCTGCGCGAACACCGCTTCGACGGCTGCCGGATCGGACATGTCCGCGACGGTTTTGATCGCCCGTCCACCCGCCACTTCGATGTCCTTGAGGGTGCGTTCGGCATCGGCGGACCGGACGTCGTTGACCACTACGGCCGCGCCTTCCTTCGCGAGACGGATCGCGATCGCCCGCCCGAGGTTACGGCCGCTGCCGGTCACCAGTGCGACCCGGTCGCGCATCAGCCCGTACCCCGCGTTCCGCTCTCCGCTGCCCGACGCGCCGCCGGGTGCCTCGTTGTGCGGACCGTCAGCCACGGCGGTCCCTCCTCACTTGATGTCGTCGGCCCGCCGTGTTCGGCGGGTCGGCTCCGGCTGCCGGGCCAGGCAGTACCAGTCGCCCGTCGACCCGTCGCGGCACCTCCACCGGGCCGTCGCTCAGTTCCTCCGGCAGAACCGCCTCGGGCACGTCCTGCCAGGTCACCGGCCGCAGGAAGCGGCGGATCGCCGTCGTGCCGACGGATGTGTGCAGGGTGTTCGTGGCCGGCCACGGTCCGCCGTGGTGCTGGGCCCACGACACGAGCACCCCCGTCGGGAGGCCGGCGAACAGCCGCGCCTGGTAGCCGGTCCGAGTCAGCTCGCCCTCGATGCGCGGCGCAGGGAGGGCGGTCTCCCGCACCCCGAGTTCGACGATGCGTGCGCGCCGGGACTCGAGTTCCTCGGCCACAGCGCGCAACAGCACCGCCCGGCCGGAGCGGCCCAGCCCGTCGAGAGCCGGGGCGGCCTGCGCGACGAGCCGCGCGACCTCGGCCGACGAAGTCTCTTCCGCGACGGCTTCGACCACCGCGCCGCTTCGTGGATCGGCGCTCACCACCGCGCTCATGCCGAGACCTCGCCGGCCGGAGCGCGGTACTGGGCGTCGGGATGCGGCCGATCGACCGGCGGTGCCAGGTGATAGGCGCTGGCCGAGTAGTCGTAGCCCTGCAACGTGACCTCCGGTCGGCCGTCCGACGCGGCGGCGTAGAACGCCCTGATCTCGCGGATCAGCCCGGTCTCCGGGTCGAAGACGTACCACTCGTCGCCCCGCAGGCAGCCGCCCGCCCGCGTCTTCCAGTGGGTCCACTCGATGACGGCCTGCAGCGTCTCGGGCTCGGCTATCAGCCGTTCGATCGACCAGGCCGAGCCGATCGTCAGGACCAACTGACGCCAGTTCTCGGCGATCGTCCGGTTGCCGGCCCAGGGACCGTCCAGGCCAGGGGGGAAATAATGGACGGCGTCAGCGGTGAACTGCGCGGCCATCAACTCCACGTCGGCGGCGTTGCAGCCGTCGAAGTAGGTGCGGATGGTGCGCTCCATCCGAGCCCGCTGCTCGGCGGGACCGAGATCGGCGAACCGGGTCATGACGCCACCTCCTCACGGTCGGCGGCGCCCCGGGCCGCCTTCCACGCGTCGTACTCCGCGACGGTCTCCGCGCTCGGCGGGTAGACGCCCCACAAGGATTCCCCGGCCCGGACACGGGTGTGCAGATACGCCTCGAGCTCCTCCTGCTCCGCGGCGGGTCCGGCGATCTCCGGCGCCAGAGCCCGCGGGACGACGATGATGCCGTTGCGGTCGCCCACGAGGACATCGCCGGGGTATACGGCCACGCCGGCGCACCCGATGGGGACCTGTAGGTCGGCGACGTGGAACGAAGCCGGCCGTGTGGTCGCGGTGATGGCCCTCGAGTAGGCGGGGAATCCCAGCTGCCCGATCTCGTGTCCGTCGCGCAGCGCACCGTCGGTCACGAACGCCGCCGCGCCCCGCTTCATCGCCCGGGTGACGAGCATGTCGCCGGCGGAGGCGGCACTGACGTCGCTACGGCTGTCCACGACCAGGACCTGCCGCGGACCCACGTT
The DNA here is from genome assembly GCF_044763085.1 of Streptomyces sp. NPDC096311. Lineage (NCBI taxonomy): Bacteria > Bacillati > Actinomycetota > Actinomycetes > Kitasatosporales > Streptomycetaceae > Streptomyces > Streptomyces sp. NPDC096311. The sequence continues at coordinate 778,455 of NZ_JBIWFN010000001.1, read as the reverse complement.
CTCGACAGCCTCCCACTGCAGCGTGTTGCCCGTTCGGTACGGATCGTCGAGGGGATCGACGTCCTCGCGCGACGGGATGAACCGCATCGTGAACGCCTCGCCGACGAAGCCGTCGAAGCCGTCCCCCACCGGGGTGAGCCCGACGAGCACCGGCTGGCGGATCCCCCGCCGGTAGAGCTGCGTCGCCAGCGTCGCGATGCTCGCACGAGCCAGGTTCTCGAAAACGTCGTCGTCCAGAGGCTCGACGACCGCCGAAGGTGCCTTCACAAGGTCGCTCCTTCTTGCCGGGGCTCATGACGCTAACACGGAGGTAACATGAATTCCCACTAGATGATATAAGTTCTCACTGACTAGGAATATGGAGGTCGGGATGAGGCTGGCACGGGTTCGCACCGAGGACGGTCCGACGACGGTGATGGACGGCGGCGACGGGATCTGGCGCGCTGTGGACCGCGATCTGCTCGAACTGGTCGAGGGCTCCTGCTGCACGGCAGGCGACGAGGCCCCGTTCACACCGGGGGCCGTCCTCGCGCCGTTCCGTCCGCCGACGATCATCGGGATCGGGCTCAACTTCCGGGACACGGTCGCGGAGATGGGCTGGGATCTGCCGGACAAGCCCTACCTGTTCCCCAAGCTCTCATCGAGCGCCACCGGGCCCTTCGACCCGATCGTCGTCGACCCCGCCGTGACGACCCGGGCCGACTGGGAGGGCGAACTCGGTGTGGTGATCGGCAGCACGACCCGCGACGTCGGTCCCGACGAAGCACTGGACCACGTCTTCGGCTATCTCGCGGCCAACGACATTTCCGCGCGCGACGTCCAGGCGACGGACGGCCAGTGGGTACGGGGCAAGGGACTGGACACGTTCTGCCCGCTCGGACCGTGGATCTGCACCGCCGACGAGATCGCCGACCCGCAGCGGGTCCCCATTCGCACGTGGCACAACGGCAGGCTCGTCCAGGACGGCACAACCGCGTCGATGGTCTTCGGGGTCGCCGAGCTCATCAGCTACTGCTCGCGCTACTTCACTCTCGGACCGGGCGACGTCATCCTGACCGGAACCCCGGCCGGCTGCGGGGACTTCCAGGACCCTCCCGTCGCGCTGACTCCGGGCGATGTCGTAGAGGTCGAGGTCGGGCCCCTCGGCCGCCAGCGCAACCCCGTTGTCGGGCCGAGCGGTGTGACAAAATGAGGGCCATGTCCATCGAGCCGTCCGTTCCACCAGGGCGAGCCGCCGCACTGGATCCCCGAGCGGGTGCGCTCGACCGCGGGCTCGCGATCCTGATGCACCTTGCACGGCGCCGCAGCGCCCGAGTCGCCGATATCGCCGAGGCTCTCGGGCTGAGCAAGTCGACCACCTACCGGCTTGTCGAGCGTCTGCAGCAACAGGACTGGCTGGTTCAGGAGACACACGGTGGCGAGGTTCGCCTGGGGCCCGCGGCGGCTCAACTCGCCGCGGCCGCCACCAGCTCCACCAGCTTGCGCGACGCCGCCGATCCCGTCCTGCGAGAGCTCCTGACCGCGACCCAGGAGACCGTCAGCCTGGCGGTGCCCAATGGACTGACGATGGTGTTCGTCAACCGCATGAAGGGGCCACATCCGGTGGGTGTCTCCGCCGAACTCGGTGTGACCCGGCCCCTGCACTGCACATCGGTGGGGCGCGCCTATCTCGCCGCGCTGCCGTCCGATCAGTGCGAACGGGTTCTGGACGAGCTGGCCGCTTCCCATGAGTCGCCCGTGACCGCGGCCGACCTTCCAGGCCTGCGCCATGTGCTCGAGACGACTCGCGAGCGCGGCTGGTCAGAGGACCGCCGGGAGTTCAACATCTCCAGCTCGTGCGCGGGCGCAGCCATCCGCGATCACACCGGACAGCCCATCGCCGCGTTCAGCGTGGCCGGCGTAGCCGAACGAATGGACCCCGAGTTGGACGCGGTCGGCCCCCTGGTCCGCAAGGCCGCAGGCACCGTCTCCGCTCGGCTCGGGTATCTCCCACCCGAAGAGTGACGAGAGGCGGGCATCCCTCGACGAGGCTTTCCCGGCAGACGGCGGGGGACGCTCGCGACCTCCCGGTCGCACGCGACGCCGAACCCGGGGCCCTGCGACACATGGCGCAGCCGTCTTCGTCGATTTGAGGCGAGCACCTCCTCCAGGCCCTTGTTCATCGCCGTGCAAGAGCCGCTGCGCCGCCCCGGGCCGTCGTCCGGCTTCCCACCCGCCGCCTGCTCGATGTGTCCACCGGTGACCGTCCTCCCGTGACCAGTCGCGCCGCAGGCTGTCCAGCACCCGCACCGGCCGCCTCGGCAGGGCCTGGAGCACCAAGTTGCGGAAACCCCGTAGCAACAACCTATTGACATGACATTTGCCTGACGGCATCGTACTCGCCTTAGAGCGCTCTTTTAAAGCGCTCTAAATCAATCGCTGCCTGCACCGCCGCCTCCATCCGGGGTCTCCGGAGCGAAGGGAAACCAGTGTGATGTCGTTCGAAGTGCTGACCATGGGGCGTGTGGGAGTGGACGTGTATCCGCTCCAGACGGGCGTGGGGCTGGCCGAGGTCACCTCGTTCGGCAAGTACCTGGGCGGCAGCCCGACCAACGTGGCGGTGGCCGCGGCCCGGTACGGCCGCTCGTCGGCCGTGATCACCAAGACCGGCCGGGACCCGTTCGGCGAGTTCATCCGCACGGCCCTGGAGGGCTACGGCGTCGACAGCCGCTTCGTGGGGACGTCGGACGTCGTGCCGACGCCGGTGACGTTCTGCGAGATCTTTCCGCCGGACGACTTCCCGCTGTACTTCTACCGGCTGCCGAAGGCTCCCGACCTGGACCTCCGGGCGGATGAGCTGGATCTGGGCGCGGTACGGGACGCGGCGGTCTTCTGGATCACCGGGACCGGCCTGAGCGAGGAACCGAGCCGCTCGGCCACCCTCGGCGCCCTGGCGCACCGGGCCAAGGCCGGGGCGACGGTCTTCGATCTGGACTGGCGGCCGATGTTCTGGGCCGACCCGGCCCAGGCGCGTGCGTACTACGCCGAGGCGCTACGACACACGACGGTCGCGGTCGGCAACCTCGACGAGTGCGAGGTCGCGACCGGTGAGCGCGAGCCGTACGCCGCCGCGAAGGCGCTGCTCGCCGCGGGCGTGGAGTTGGCCGTGGTGAAGCAGGGCCCGAAGGGCGTGCTCGCGATGGACCGGGACGGTTCGGCCGTCGAGATCCCGCCGGTGCCGGTGGACGTGGTCAACGGACTGGGTGCCGGCGATGCCTTCGGCGGGGCCCTGTGCCACGGGCTGCTGTCCGGCTGGGACACCCGTCGCACCGTGTCCTTCGCCAATGCCGCCGGCGCGATCGTCGCGGGCCGGCTGGCCTGCTCCGAGGCCATGCCGACCGAGGCCGAAGTGACCGCGAAACTCCGCGAGGCATCCCTCGCCTCCACCGAACGAAAGGCGTGACGACGTGCTGTCCGACAACGTGAACCGGATCGTCGACGCCCGGGTCAACGACCCCGGCGCCGTCGCCGCAGCCGCCGCACGCCGCGTGCAGGCCACCTCGCTGCTCGGCGAGCACGGCAAAGCGATGATCATCGCCGCCGACCATCCCGCACGCGGCGCCAATGGCGTCGGCGGCGACCCCAACGCCATGGCCGACCGCTTCGAACTCCTGGACCGGCTGTGTGTCGCGCTGGAACGGCCCGGCGTGACCGGCGTCCTGGGCACGGCGGACATCCTGGAGGACCTGCTCCTCCTCGGCGTGCTGGACGGCAAGTCCGTCTTCGGCTCCATGAACCGGGCCGGACTGGCGGGTTCGGTGTTCGAGATCGACGACCGATTCACCGGCTACGACGCCGAGACCATCGCCGCGATGGGCTTCGACGGCGGCAAGATGCTCACCCGCATCGCCCTCGACGACCCGGCCACCCCGGCCGCCCTGGAGAACACCGCCCGCGCCGTCGACGAGCTGAACGACCGTCAACTCATCGCCATGGTCGAGCCGTTCCTGTCGCTGTGGCAGGACGGGAAGATCCGGAACGACCTGTCCACCGACGCCGTGATCAAGTCGGTCACCATCGCCTCGGGGCTGGGCCGCCGCACCAGTTACACCTGGCTGAAACTGCCCGTCGTCAATGACATGGAGCGTGTCCTGGCCTCCTCCACCCTGCCCGCGCTGCTGCTGGGCGGCGAGGTCAAAGATGCCGCCGCGGCCTTCGCGGCCTGGGGCAAGGCGCTCAAGCAACCCACCGCACAGGGCCTGGTCGTGGGTCGTTCCCTGCTCTACCCCGCGGGCGGCGACGTGGCCGGCGCGGTGGACAAGGCGGTGAGCCTGCTGTGAGCGACACCAGCAAGTACCACCTGCCCAAGGGTAGTTCGGCCGACGGCCCCTACGACCTCCTGGTCACGCCCGAGTCGGCCGGCTGGGGATACTCCGGCCTCAGGATCCTGACCCTGAGGCCGGGTGAGGCGCACACCCTGTCCACCGAGGACTCCGAGCTCCTGGTCCTGCCGCTGACGGGCTCCTGCACCGTCACCACGGACGGCAAGGCCCTCGAACTCGAAGGCCGGACAGACGTGTTCGCCTCGGCCACCGACTTCGCGTACCTCCCCCGCGCGTCGGAGGCCCTGATCAGCAGCGCATCCGGCGGAAGGTTCGCGCTGCCCTCCGCCCGTACCGAGCGAGGTGGCCTCCCCGCCCGGTACGGGCGCAAGGAGGACGTCCCCGTCGAACTCCGCGGGGCAGGAGCCTGCTCCCGGCAGGTCAACAACTACTGCCTGCCCGGCGCCTTCGACGCCGAGCAGTTGCTGGTGTGCGAGGTCCTCACGCCCGGAGGGAACTGGTCCTCCTACCCGCCGCACAAACACGACGAGGCCCGCACGGACGACGCGGGCGACCCGGTCGAGTCGGAGCTGGAGGAGATCTACTACTTCGAGGTCTCCGGCGGCGAGAACGGCTTCGGCTACCAGCGGGTGTACGGGACTGCCGAGCGCCCCATCGACGTGCTGGCCGAGGTCCGCTCCGGCGACACCGTCCTGATCCCGCACGGCTGGCACGGCCCCTCGATCGCCGCACCCGGCCACGACCTCTACTACCTCAACGTCATGGCCGGTCCCGGACAGGACCGCGCCTGGCTGATCTGCGACGACCCCGCCCACGGCTGGGTGCGCGGCACCTGGGACGCGCAGGACATCGATGACCGGCTGCCGTTCGGCGCCGCGGAGAGCGAGTAATGGAAACGATCCGGCTCACCACCGCTCAGGCCCTCGTCCGCTTCCTGGCCGGCCAGTACAGCGAGCGCGACGGCCAGGAGCAGCGCCTGATCCCCGGTGTGTGGGGCATCTTCGGCCACGGCAACGTCGCCGGCATCGGCCAGGCCCTGCTGCAGGCCGCCACCACCGGCGAGGCCGACCTGCCCTACTACCTGGCCCGCAACGAACAGGGCATGGTGCACGCCTCGGTCGCCTACGCCAAGATGCGCGACCGGCTGGCCGCCTTCGCCTGCACGGCCTCCACGGGGCCAGGCTCGACCAACATGATCACGGGTGCGGCGCTGGCGACCACGAACCGGCTCCCTGTCCTGCTGCTCCCGTCGGACATGTTCGCCACCCGCGCCGCCGACCCGGTGCTGCAGCAGCTGGAGGACACCCGTGGCGGTGACGTCACCGTCAACGACGCCTTCCGCGCCGTATCCAAGTACTTCGACCGCATCACCCGCCCCGAACAGCTCATCCCGGCCGCGCTCGCCGCCATGCGGGTACTCACCGACCCGGTTGAGACCGGCGCCGTCACCCTCGCCCTGCCACAGGACGTCCAGGCCGAAGCCCACGACTGGCCCCTCTCCTTCTTCCGGCGCCGGGTCTGGCACGTGGGCCGCCCGGTGCCGGAGACAGCCGCCGTCGAGCGGGCCGCGCGCCTGCTGCGCGCCGCGCGCAAGCCGCTGATCGTCGCGGGCGGCGGCGCCGTCTACTCCGGCGCGGAGACCGCCCTGCGGGCGTTCGCCGAGGCCACCGGCATCCCCGTCGCCGACACCCACGCCGGCAAGGGCGCCGTCCCCTGGGACCACCCCTACGCGGTCGGCGGCATCGGCTCGACGGGCTCGTATGCCGCGAACGAGCTGGCGAAGGAAGCCGATGTCGTGCTCGGTATCGGCACCCGGTATTCCGACTTCACCACCGCCAGCCACACCGTCTTCGCCAACCCGGACGTCACCTTCGTCAACCTCAACGTGGCCCGCCTGGACGCCGTCAAACACTCCGCCGAACCCCTGGTCGCCGACGCCCGCCTCGGCATCCAAGCCCTCGCCGGAGCGCTGACGGACTGGGAGGTCGAGCAGTCCTACCGCCGCCGTACCCGCGAACTGATCTCCCGTACAAGGGAGATCGAGGAGGAGTGCTTCGCCCCGGACCGCAACAGGGGTGACCTGCCCGCCCAGACCCAGATCCTCGGCGCGCTCAACGACGTCCTGGACGACCGCGCGGTGGTCATCAACGCGGCCGGATCCATGCCCGGTGACCTCCAGCAGCTGTGGCGGGCGAGGGACCCCAAGGCCTACCACGTCGAGTACGCCTACTCCTGCATGGGCTACGAGGTCGCCGCCGGTGTCGGCACGAAGATGGCCGACCCCTCCCGCGATGTCGTCGTCCTGGTCGGCGACGGTTCGTATCTGATGATGGCTCAGGAGATCGTCACCATGGTCTCCGAGGGCCTGAAGGTCATCATCGTCCTGGTGCAGAACCACGGCTTCGCCTCCATCGGCGCGCTCTCCGAGTCCCTCGGCTCGCAGCGGTTCGGCACCAGGTACCGCTACCGCAACGGCGACTCCGGCCAGCTCGACGGCGACGTGCTGCCCGTCGACCTCGCCGCCAACGCCTCCTCCCTCGGCGCGGACGTCCTGCACGCCACCTCCGTCGAGGAGTTCCGCTCGGCGATGGAGAAGGCGAAGACGGCCACCCGCACCACCGTCGTGCACGTCGAAACCGACCTCTACGGCCCCAACCCGCCCGGCCACGCATGGTGGGACGTCCCCGTCAGCGAGGTCGCGGCCCTCGACACCACCCAGGCCGCCCACGACACCTACGCCACCCACAAGCGCGCCCAGCGGCACTACCTCTAAGGACACCCACCCCGTGAACACCATCCCGCACTGGATCAACGGCGCCGAGGTCACCTCCGAGACCACCGCCCCCGTCTTCAACCCCGCCACCGGCGCCGAACAGGCCCGCCTCGTCCTCGGCGCCGCCCCCGAGGTGGACGCCGCGGTCCAGGCCGCCGCCACCGCGTTCGAGACGTGGCAGGACTCCTCCCTCTCCCAGCGCGTCCAGGTCATGTTCAACTTCCGCCAGCTCCTCCTGGAGCACGAGGAGGAGCTGGGCCGGATCATCTCCGCCGAGCACGGCAAGACCGTCGACGACGCCCGCGGCGAGATCACCCGCGGCCGCGAGGTCGTCGAGTACGTCTGCGGCCTCGGCGACGTCCTCAAGGGCAGCTTCTCCGACCAGGTCTCGCGCGGCGTGGACGTCCACAACTTCCGCCAGCCCCTCGGCGTCGTCGCGGGCATCACCCCGTTCAACTTCCCGGCGATGGTGCCGCTGTGGATGCACCCGGTCGCGATCGCCACCGGCAACACGTTCATCCTCAAGCCGTCCGAGCGCGACCCCTCCGCCGCCAACTTCGTCGCCGGCCTGTACAAGAAGGCCGGCCTGCCGGACGGCGTGTTCAACGTCGTGCACGGCGGCAAGGACGCGGTCGACGCGATCCTCACCCACCCGGGCATCGAGGCCGTCTCCTTCGTCGGCTCGACCCCGATCGCGAAGTACGTGCACGAGCAGGCCACCGCGCACGGCAAGCGCGTCCAGGCCCTCGGCGGCGCCAAGAACCACGCCGTCGTCCTCCCGGACGCGGACCTGGAGTTCGCCGCCAACCACATCACCGCCGGCGCCTACGGCTCCGCAGGCGAGCGCTGCATGGCCGTCTCCGTGGCCGTCGCCGTCGGTGACGCGGCCGACGCCCTGTTGGGGATCCTGGAGCGCAAGGCGAACGAGGTGAAGGTCGGCCCCGGCGACCAGCCCGGCATCGAGATGGGCCCCCTGGTCACCAAGGCCGCGCAGGAACGCGTCGAGAACGCCGTCACCACCGCCCACACCCAGGGCGCGACCGTCGTCGTCGACGGCCGTGGCCTGAAGATCGAGGGCCACGAGGACGGCTTCTTCACCGGCCCCTCCCTCCTCGACCACGTCACCACCGAGATGGACGCCTACAAGGAAGAGCTCTTCGGCCCGGTCCTCGCGATCGTCCGCGCCGAGTCCCTCGACCAGGCCATCGACCTGATCAACGCCAACCCCTACGGCAACGGCACCGCCCTGTTCACCGCCTCCGGCGAGGCCGCCCGCCGCTTCCAGCGCCGCATCAAGGTCGGCATGATCGGCATCAACGTCCCCGTCCCGGTCCCGATGTCCTACTACTCCTTCGGCGGCTGGAAGGACTCCCTCATCGGCGACCACCCCATCCACGGCCCCGAGGGCGTCCGCTTCTACACCCGCCCCAAGGTCGTCACCACCCGCTGGCCCCAGCCCAAGCAGCAGGTCACCGCCGGCTTCAACTTCCCCACCTCCAGCTGACGGCAGACGACCGCCCCGCACCAAAAAGCCCCCGCCCCCATCGCCGTATGCAGGTCCGAGCACCTGCTCTGCTGCGGCCCGGACGGAACCTCTCCCCGAACCACAAGCGACAGGAGGCGGCCATGGACGTCAAGGACGACGACGTGACCCAGGCCCGAAGGCCACTCCCCCTCATCGACGATGCTCCGCTGCCCGTCCAAGGGCGTCTGCGTATCATCACCGTCATCGCCACTTTCGGCGGACTCCTCTTCGGCTACGACACCGGCGTCATCAACGGCGCCCTGCCGTACATGACCGACGACCTGGGACTGACCCCCTTCACCGAGGGCATGGTGACCAGTTCGCTGCTGCTCGGTGCGGCGTTCGGCTCGCTCTTCGGGGGCCGGCTGTCCGACGCGCGCGGCCGGCGGCGCAACATCCTGCTCGTCGCTGTGGTGTTCTTCTTCGGAGCGCTCGGCTGCACCCTGGCCCCGAACACCGAACTGATGGTCGTGGCACGCTTCGTGCTCGGCCTCGCGGTCGGTGGTGCCTCGGTGACCGTGCCGGTGTACCTGGCGGAGATCTCACCGGCCGAGCGCCGCGGCCGACTGGTCACCCGCAACGAGCTGATGATCGTGAGCGGTCAGCTGGCCGCGTTCACCTTCAACGCGGTCATCGCCAGGGGCGGCGGCGAGTCGGGGGGCATCTGGCGCTGGATGCTGGTCGTCGCGACGCTGCCCGCGGTCGCGCTGTGGTTCGGCATGCTGGTCATGCCGGAAAGCCCGCGCTGGCTCGCCTCCCAGGGCCGGTACGCGGAGGCGCTGGCCGTCCTGAAGCAGGTTCGCTCGCAAGCGCGGGCCGAGGCGGAACTCAGCGATGTCTCCGCGATGGCCGTCGAGGACGAGAAGGCCAAGCTCGGCGGTTGGGACGACCTGCGTGTGCCGTGGGTGCGCAAGCTGGTCCTGGTGGGCATCGGCATCGCGATCGTCATGCAGATCACTGGCGTGAACACGATCATGTACTACGGCACCCAGATCCTCACGGACGCCGGCTTCGCCGCCGACAGCGCGCTCACCGCGAACATCGCCAACGGTGTGATCTCGGTGCTGGCTACCTTCGTCGGCATCTGGCTGCTCGGCCGCGTCGACCGCCGGCCGATGCTCATGATCGGTCAACTCGGCACCATCGCAGCCCAGTTGCTGATCGGTGTCTTCTCCCTCGTCCTGCCCGCCGGTGACGGCCGCGCCTTCGCGGTCCTGGCCATGACCATCACCTTCCTCGCCTTCCAGCAGGGCGCGATCTCCCCCGTGACCTGGCTGATGCTGTCCGAGATCTTCCCGCTGAAGATGCGCGGCTTCGGCCTGGGCATCGCGGCCTTCGCCCTGTGGATCACCAACTTCACCATCGGCCTCGTCTTCCCCGTCCTGGTCGACGCGGTCGGCGTGTCCAACACGTTCTTCCTGTTCGTCGCCGTGGGCCTCCTCGCGGTCGCCTTCGTGAAGCGGTACGTGCCCGAGACGCGCGGACGCACCCTCGAGGACCTGGAGCACGCGCTCAAGGCCCGCTTCTCCTGAACACCCCCTGCCCGCCGTCCCGCCGGGGCCGGGGGCGCCGACTCAAGGATTGGGAACGACCATGACAGTGCGCGTAGGAGTGATCGGGGCCGGCTGGATCGGTCAGGAGCACATTCGCCGGCTCACCGAGACCGTGACCGGCGCCCAGGTGACCGCGGTGACCGACATCGACGCCGCGCGCGCCGGGGAGGCGGCGGCCCGGGTCGGCGCCCGGGTGTTCGCGGACGGGGCCGAGCTGATCGCGGCGGACGTGGTGGACGCGGTGCTGGTCACCTCCTGGGGACCCACCCACGCCGAACATGTCCTGAATGCCGTGGCGGCCGGGAAACCGGTGTTCTGCGAGAAGCCCCTCGCGACGACCGCGGAGGACTGTCTGCGCATCGTCGACGCCGAACGGGCCCACGGCCGACGCCTGGTCCAGGTCGGCTTCATGCGCCGCTACGACGCCGGATACCGGCAGATGAAGCAGGTCATCGACTCCGGCCGGATCGGCGAACCGCTGATCGTGCACTGCGCCCACCGCAACCCGACCGTGCCCGAGTCGTACCACACCGACATGGCCGCACTCGACTCGGCGGTCCACGAGATCGACGTGCTGCGCTGGCTGCTGGACGACGAGATAGTCTCCGCCCAGGTGGTCCTGCCGCGCTCCACGAGCAAGCGGTTCGCCCATCTGAAGGACCCGCAGATCATGCTGTTCGAGACCGCGAAGGGCATCCGCATCGATCTCGAGGTCTTCGTCAACTGTCAGTACGGCTACGACATCCAGTGCGAGACCGTCGGCGAGGAGGGCCTCGTACGACTGCCCGACCCCGCCGCGGTCGGCGTGCGCACGGCGGGGCAGCACAGTACGGAGGTGCTCACGGACTGGGTGGGCCGCTTCGTGGACGCCTTCGACACCGAGTTCCGCGAGTGGATCACGGGCATCGCCACCGGCAACGCGGCCACGGGCCCGTCCGCCTGGGACGGATACGCCGCGACCGTCATCTCCAACGCCACCGTCGAGGCACGCCGGTCGGGCCGCATCGTCACCACGGACATGAAGCCCCGGCCCGCGTTCTACGGAGGCACCGCGTGACGGTCGCCTGACAGGAACGAACACCGCCGGCCGTCTCCTTCCGGAAGGGGACGGCCGGCGCATTCCGTTTTGGCGTCGGGCGAGAACCGGCTCGATGCTCGATGCTCGGCTCGCGGCGGGTTGCCTGTCGGGTGCCTGCTCGATGCGGACCCACCCCAGGAGTGCCTCAGCACACCTCCCGCCGGACGTACGGCTCGCCGGGCGGTGCGTCGTTCTTCGGCTTCTCGGGTCGGGGGCCGACCTGGTCGTGAAATCGTTGGCGGGGCCCGGGTCATCCTCGTCCACCTGGGCTCCCGCTCTCGGGCGGAGCCGGAACTGCTCGGTGATGCCCTCCTCGCGCCTCGCGGTCCGGTGGCGCATGCGGGCCCGGCCGCTCGCAGCACCACGCCACGCACGCGGTGCCGAACCTCATCGCGCGTGCCGCACGTCCGCCGACTCGTCGTTCAGATCGCCGGGATGCGCACCAGAGGCGCCGAGCCGACGGGCGGAACGGCCCTGCGAAACCCGCGGTCATGCCCTGCCGTCCGGTCCCTCCAGCCACGAGCCGGCCCCGCTGCCGGACCGTCGTACGTGCCGCACACACGGTTTTCCGCACGACTGAGCCGCCCAGGGCTCCCAGCCCTGGGCGGCTCTCCGACGTAAGGTCGCGGCGCCGGTCAGGCGTCGGCCTGCAACTGTGCCAGCTCGGCCTCAAGGTCGGCCATGGCTTCGCCGCCGGCCATGAGGTCGGTGATCTCTTCCCGGGTACGCTCGCCCTTGCGGAAGTCGTCGGCCTTCTGGCCGCGGATGAGGACGGCGAAGTGGTCGCCGACCATCATGGCGTGGCGGACGTTGTGGGTGACGAGGATGACCGCGACGCCCTTGGCACGGGCCTGCATGATGATCCGCAGGACGTGGGCGGCCTCCTTGACGCCGAGGGCCGCGGTGGGTTCGTCGAGGATGAGGACGTTGGCACCGAAGTAGACGGCCCGCGCGATGGCGAGGGCCTGGCGTTCGCCGCCGGAGAGGCTGCCGACGAGGCGGTCGCCGTCGGTGACGCGGGTGATGCCGAGGGACTGCATCTCGCGGACCGCGATATCACCGGCCACTTTCTTGTCGAACAGCTTGAACGGGCCCCAGCCCTTGGTGGGTTCGGCGCCGACGAAGAAGCAGCGCCCGACGCCCATCAGCGGGAAGGTGCCGCCGAACTGGTGCACGGTGGCGATGCCCTGGTCACTGGCGTCGCGGGGGCTCTCGAAGTCCACCGGTTCGCCGTTGATCTCGATGGTGCCGGTGGTCGGCTTGTGGAAACCGGACATGATCTTGATGAGGGTGGACTTGCCGGCGCCGTTGTCACCGAGCAGGCAGAGCACCTTTCCGGCGTCCACCTCAAGGGAGATGTCCTGCAGCGCGTTGGTGCCGAGGAACGACTTACTGACACCGGTCAGGCGGAGAAGGGGTGTGGTCATGGTCAGGCCTTCTTCGCTCGGGGCTTGTAGGACAGGGCGAGCCGGCGGAAGGTGTTGTTCATGAGGACCGCCGTGAGGATGAGGATGCCGAGGATCAGGCTGGCCCAGTCGGAGTTCCAACCGGTGTAGTAGATGCCCTGGTTGACGATGGCGAACGTCAACGTGCCCAGGACGACGCCGAAGACGGAGCCGTAGCCGCCGGTGAGCAGGACGCCGCCGATGACCACGGCGATGATGGAGTTGAAGACGAAGGACTGGCCGTTGGCGACCTGGGCGCCGTTGTAGAGGATGGTCTGGATCACGCCGACCAGGGCGGCGCCGAATCCGCTGGCCACATACAGGGCGATCTTCACGCGGTTGACGGGGATGCCGGTGGCGCGGGCGCTCTCCTTGTCCCCGCCGATGGCGAAGATCCAGTTGCCGTACTTCATCATCTGCAACACCACCGTGACCACGACCGCGATGCCCAGCCACCAGAAGATCGCGACCTCGAACTGACCGGCGATCAGCTTCCCGAACAGCGCCTTGGACAGCGGGTCGGGGCTGATGGCAACGCTCGTGGTGCCGGTCGTGACACGGGACAGGCCCAGGGTCAGACCGGCCATGCCGGACAGCGTGGCCAGCGTGACGACCAGGGACGGGACGTTGGTTCGCGTGACGATGATCCCGTTGAGCAGGCCGGTCAGCACGCCGAGGCCGAGCGCGCACAGGATACCGACGATCATCGGGGCACCCCAGTGCCCGGAGACGATGGCCAGCGTCATCGAGCTGCCGGCCAGCACCGAACCCACGGACACATCCAGCTCTCCGGCGATCATCAGCAGCCCGACGGGGATGGCGATGATGCCGAGTTCGGCGGCGATGTTCAGCCAGCTCGCCGCGCCCCCGGCGGCGAGGAACTTCTCCCCGCCGAAAATCGCGAAGAAGACGAAGACGCTGATGGTTCCGATGAGCGCGCCGGCCTCGGGGCGGTGCCACAGTTGCCCCAGTGGGCTCTCGGACTGCTTCGGTGGGGCGACGGCGGTCTCTTTCTCGGCCGTCGTGTGGGGAAGTGAGGTTGTCATCGGAGTGGTGTCACCTTCGTGATTCCGGATGTGGTGCGAGTCGGGCTGGGGAGGGGCGCCGGGCCCGGACGGGGCCCGGCACCCATGGGTGGGTCAGCGGACGCCGGCCTTGGTGCCGGCGATCGCCGCGTCGACGTTGTCCTTGGTGACCAGGAGGGGGCCGGTCAGGATGGGGTTCTGCGGCGGGAGCACGCCGTAGGACAGGTACTGGTTGGCGATGGAGACGACGTAGAAGCCCTGCAGATACGGCTGTTGGTCGATGGCGAACAGCTGGTTGCCGGCCTTGATCCGGTCGAGTTGGGTCTGCGAGAGGTCGAAGGTGCCGAGCTTGACCTTGCTTCCGACGCCCGCCTGCTTGATCGCGGCGGCGGCGCTGTCGGCGTCCCCGGTGTCGACCGTCACCACGGCGTCGATGCTGCTGTCCTTCAGCAGCGCTGCCTTGATCGCCTGCGTGACGGCGGACGGGTTGCCGAAGTTGGAGGAGGGCAGCGGGAGCTGCTTGGAGGAGGAACCCTTGCTCGTGGCACCGTCCTTGATGCCCTTGCAGCGGGCCTCCTGGTTGGCGGAGCCGGGCACCGTGTTGATGCAGAGGATGTTCTTGGCGCCCTCTTCGGCGAACTTGGCGCCGCCGGCCTTGCCCGCCTCGTAGTCGTCCGACCCGATGTACTTCATGGCGCCGACCCGCTTGGCCGCGTCGAAGCCACCCGAGTTGTAGATGAACACCGGGATGCCCTTGGCGATGGCCTGCTTGATCGCGGAGTCCTGGTTCTCGGGCACCCAGTCCGGCACCAGGATCGCCGACGGGTTCTGCGATATGGCGGTCAGCGTCAGCTTGGCGACGTCCGGGCCGAGGTTGTCGTAGTTCGCCGGGCCGAGGTAGGTGACCTTGCCGCCACCGGCCTTGACCAGCTTCTCCGCGTCCTCGACGCCGCGCTTGACCGCGGAGAAGAACGGGTCGTCGGACTTGCCGCCGATGATGTAGATGGAGTTCTTGCCGTTGCTCTTCGTGCCGGACGTCGATCCGCTCCCGGCCGTCGCCGTCGCCTGGCCCGCAGCGTCGCCGCCGGCCTTGCCGCTGGCACACCCGGTCAGCGCGGTGGCCACCATGGCGAGCAGGCTCGCCACAGTCAGGCCTCTTCTGGCGAGACGACGACCGGACGGCCGCCGGGTCTGCGTACGTTCCATGTGCTGGGGTGCTCCTTCGTGTGATGCCGGGCGGGGGCATGAGCGGGGCCAGGCATGTCTCGGGGGAAGTGGTGCAACGGTGGAGGGCGCGTGAATCGGGTGGCGCCTGCGCTTTCGCGGGCGGTTGTGGATTCGCGGCGAAGAACTGCGCGGGGTGCTGGGTCCAGTGCAGCGCGTCGGTGGCACCGGCTTTCCCCCGGGCGGGTATGTCGGCGTCGGCGATCACCGGAACGGCTGGTTGCGGGGGTGTCCCGGCACCGATCACAGCAACGCCGAATTCAGCGGTAAGTAAGTTCCGCGATCTTTTAAATCGCTTTAAGCAGTGGCCAGAGCATGCTTGCGTTTCGGGAAGGTGTCAAGAGTCCGCTCACAAATGCATGCCGCGCTGCGATCCGCCCACAAAAAGGTGCATGAGCCATTCATTTGCCGACCGAGCGGCCGCGCGTCATAGCTCGCGGGGGACACGACGACCGCTCCGCACGGAGCGGCCCCACCGGATCAGCGCGGCTGAGCCGTCGTTCCCCGTACGACCAGTGAGGGAGCGAGGACGATCTCGCGAGGCGCCGTGCGGCCCTGGTCCAGGCGTTCGACGACGGCGGCCACGGCCTGGCGGGCCTGTTCCTCGGCGTTCTGGCTGACAGTGGTGAGGTTGAAGCAGCTCAGCCGGGACAGGGTGTCGTCGTCGTAGCCGACGACGGAGACGGTGCCGGGGACATCTACCCCGGCTCCCCGCAGAGCGGTGAGCAGGCCGATCGCACTCCGGTCGTTGAACGCCACTACGGCGGTCGGCAGGTCGCCGCCGTCGAGGAGGTGCCGGCCTGCCTTCTCACCGGCCTCCTCGGTGAGATCCCCGTGCAGGATCCTGATCTGCTCGTCGAGACCGTGGCGGCGCATGGCGCCCCGGTAGCCGCGGCGGCGGTCGGTCGCGATGACCCCCTTGCCGCCGTCGACATAGGCGATCGCGCGATGGCCGAGACCCGCCAGATGGTCGACGATCTGGCCGACCCCGTCGTCGTCGGCGCTGCGGACGACATCGAGGTCGGCCCCGGTGATCCGGCGTCCCAGCGAGATGACGGGCGCCTTGCGGTCGAGGTCGGCGAGGACGGAAGCGGGGGCCACCGGGCCGATGAGGATCAAGGCCTCACAGCGGAAGGCCAGGAGCGTCTCGACGGCCGTGTTCTCGTCGCGGGTCCGGGTCTGGGTGCTCAGGACGAGGTCGTAGCCGACCTCCTCGGCGGCGGTGTGCAGGTGCTCGACCAGCTCGGCCTGGAAGGCGCTGTGGACGTCGATCATGACGCCGAGCAGCCGGCTGCGCCTGCTGGCCAGGGCACTGGCCGTACGGTCAGGGCGGTAGCCGAGATCGGCGGCCGCCTTCAGAACCCGCTGCCGGGTGCGCTCACTGGGACCGGGCACGCCGCGCAGAACCAGCGACACCGACGCGGTGGACAGGCCGACGCGCGCGGCGACGTCCTCCAGCCGGGGACGCGGAGTGGAGCCGTTGCCGCCCGTGGGGGCAACGGAGCCGAGCTCGTCCACACGACCTCCCGTGGTTTTCCGGCAACACCCTTGACATCTGTCCGTGACGCCGCCGATAGTACCAGCACTTAAAGCGCTTTAATCGACGTCGCAACTGGCCAACCCGGCCAGGGCCGGGTCCGCGAGCGCTCGGTTGGCCCGTTCCCGGCCGGGAGCGGTGACCGGTCCGTCCCACGCCCCCTAGTCACGGCGCCCCGTACGCCGGAGAGGAAGCACCATGAGCACAAGGCCGATCGGGGTGGCGGTCATCGGGGCCGGCATGGCCGGCCGAGCGCACCTCAACGGCTACCGGCAGGCCGCGACCCTGTACGGTCCCGGCCTGCCCGACGTGCACCTGGTCGCCGTGGCGGACGCGCACGAACCGTTCGCCCTGGACGCCGCCCGCCGCTACGGCTTCAATCGGGCCGAGACCGACTGGCGGGCGATCGCCGAGGCAGACGACATCGACGCGGTCAGCGTCGTGGTCGCCAACCACCTGCACCGCGAGATCGTCGAGGCCCTGCTGGCGGCCGACAAGCACGTACTGTGCGAGAAGCCCCTCGCGCCGAGCGTGACCGACGCGCAGGCCATGGTGCAGGCTGCCGAAGGCACCGGCCTGGTGGCCGCGACCGGGTTCACCTTCCGCCGCTCCCCCGCCGTCAACGCCATCCGGCAGCAGGTGGAGGACGGCTCGCTCGGGCCGGTCCAGCACTTCAACGGGCACTACTGGTGCGACTACGGGCACAACCCGGACGCCCCCATCAGCTGGCGCTACCGCGGACGTCCCGGCTCGGGGGCGCTGTCCGACATCGGCAGCCACCTCATCGATCTCGGCGAGTACTTCTGCGGTCCTGTGCAGAGCGTCCAGGGGGCCGTCCTGTCCACCCAGGTGCACGAGCGGCCCGTGCCGCTGGGCACCGCGGTGGGGCACTCGGCCGACGTACAGGTGAGCCAGGAGCTCGAGCCCGTCGAGAACGACGACATCGCCACCTTCACCGCCGCCTTCGCCTCCGGCGCCGTCGGGACCTTCTCCGTCTCGCGCATCGCCCGCGGGCTGGCCAACTCCCTTGGCTTCGAGGTGTTCACGAAGGGCGGCGCAGCGACCTTCGAACTGTCGCGTCCCGCGGAGTTCACCATCGCCGACTCGGCGGCCGCAGACCCTGTGGACGGCTACCGGCGCGTGGTGGTCGGTCCCGGCCACCCCTACATCGCCGGCGGCCTGCCCATGGACTTCCCCAGCGTCGGCCACGGCCAGCACGAGTTCTTCGTCTGGCAGGCCCGGGCCTTCCTGGAGCAGATCGCGGGCCTGGACCGGCTGCCGCCCTGCCCCACCCTCGCCGACGGACTGCACAACCTGCGCGTCATCGACGCGATCGTCGCCTCCGCCGACGCCGGTGGCAAGGCCGTCACCGTCCGGTGACCCGACCCGGATCCCACTCCCCGCACAGTTTCTCCCGCAGAAGGAACGACCACCCATGAAGCTCGGTGCCTCCACGGCCGTCCTTCACGACAAGCCCCGGACCGAGGCCCTCGCCGTGCCGCGCGAGCTGCCCGACGTGCTCCTGCCCCATGGCGCCGCCCACTCCGCCCTCGACGGCGGCACCACCCTCACCATCGAGAAGGACTGAGGAAACCCAAGATGAAGCTGGGACTCTACAACGCGATCCTGCACGACCGGCCACTGCCGGAAGCGATCAAAGTCATCGCCGATCTGGGCCTGACGGGCATCGAGATCAACACCGGTGGTTTCCTGCCGCCCCTGCATGTGCCGACCTTCGACGACATCCTCGTCAGCAACACCGCCCGGGACGACTTCCTCGGCCTCTTCGAGGGCACCGGCGTCTCCATCGCCGGCCTGAACGCCAACGGCAACCCGCTGCACCCGAACCCCGCCATCGGCGAGCAGCACGCCGAAGACGTCCGCCGCTCCATCCGCCTCGCCGAACGGCTCGGACAGCACCGCGTCGTGACCATGTCCGGCCTGCCCGGAGGTGAGCAGGGCGCCTCCCGCCCCAACTGGATCGTCAACGCCTGGAACTCCGCGGCCCTGGACGTACTGGACCACCAGTGGAAGATCGTCGCGGACTTCTGGCGCGAGACCGACCGGCTCGCCCGTGACCACGACGTCAAGGTCGCCCTGGAACTGCACCCGCAGAACCTCGTGTTCAACTCCGCCGACGTACACAAGCTCATCGGCCTCACCGGCGCGACCCACGTGGGCGTCGAACTGGACGCCTCACACCTGTTCTGGCAGCAGATGGACCCCGTCGCGGTCGTCCGCCACCTCGGCGAGCTCGTCTTCCACGCCGCCGCCAAGGACGTCCGTATCAACCCCGAGCACGCCGCCCTCAACGGCGTCCTCGACAACAGCTTCCGGCGCCTCACGCCCGACGAGCCGCGCACCAACCTCGGCGGCGACGAGTGGGCCAACGAATGGCCCAAGGAGTCCGCGTGGGACTTCGTCGCCCTCGGCAAGGGCCACGACGTCGCCTACTGGACCGAGTTCCTGCGCGCCCTCCACGAGGTCGACCCGGACATGCTGGTCAACATCGAGCACGAGGACACCGAACTCGGTCCCGTCGAGGGCGTCGCCGTGGCCGCCGAAGTACTGAAGGCGGCCGACGCGGCGCTGCACGCGTCGCTGCGGTCATGATCGCCTGGGCCAGCTACCCCTACCGGGGCCAGGTCGTCCTCGTCACCGGAGCCGGCACCGGCATCGGCCGGGCGACCGCACGCGCGTTCCTCGAACAGGGAGCGAGCGTCGCGGTCCTCGGCCGCCGTCCGGAGCCGCTGCACGAGGCCGTGGCCGGCTTTGACACTGAGCGCGTGCAGGTGCTCGGCGCCGACGTGACGGATGCCGCCGCGATGGAGGCCGCGGTGACCGCGATCGTCGAACGCTTCGGCCGCCTCGACGTCGTCGTCGCCAACGCCGGCACGAGCGAGCCCAGCCACATCGACACTTTCGACGACGCCGCCTGGGAGCGCCTGCGGTCGGCGAACCTCGACGCGGTCATCCGTCTCGCCCGCCTGGCCGTCCCGCTGCTGCGCACCACCCGCGGCAACTTCGTGGCCATCTCCTCCATCGCCGGTCTGCGAGGCGATTGGGGCCAGTTCGCCTACAACGCCACCAAGGCAGCGGTCAACGCATTCGTGCAGAGCCTCGCCCTGGACCTCGGCCCCGACGGAGTACGGGTGAACGCCGTCGCGCCCGCCTTCACTGCGTCCCGGCTCACCCAGGAGCGCCTCGACGACCCCGTGTTCTTCGAACGGCTCCTCGATCGCGTCGCGCTCGGCCGGGTCGCCCAGCCCGAGGACATCGCACGTACCGTGCTCTTCCTCGCAAGCCCCGACGCCGGATACATCACCGGAACCGTGATCCCCGTCGACGGCGGCACCAGCGCCTCCAGCGGTACGCCTCGTCCAGTCTGAGCAACTCGATCGACCACCTCTCCAGCACGCCCACCGACCCACAAGCCCCCCGGGGACAGGGGATCGGCTCCGACGGCCCTCACGCCGCCGGAGCCGATGAAAACAAGGAGCACCCATCATGAAGATCGCCCTCGACCCGTACATGATCCGCAACGTTCCCCTGCTCGAACTACCTGCGGTGGTGGCCGAGCTGGGCTACGAGTGGATCGAGCTCTCGCCGCGCGAGGACTTCATCCCGTTCTTCCGCCACCCGCGCGTCGACGACGGCACCGTCGCGAAGTTCCGCAAGGCCCTGGAGACGGCCGGGGTCGGCATCTCCTCCGTCCTGCCGCTGTTCCGCTGGTCCGGCCCGGACGAGGACGCCCGCCAGGCCGCCGTACGGTACTGGAAGCGCGCCATCCAGATCACCGCGGACCTCGGAGTCACCAGCATGATCTCCGAGTTCAACGGCCGACCGGAGGACGCCGACCGCAGCGAGGCCCAGTTCTGGAAGTCGATGGACGAACTGCTGCCGGTGTTCGAACGCGAGGGCATCCACCTCGCCCTCGAACCGCACCCGGACGACTTCATCATCAACCACCCCAACATCAGCTTCCTGTACTGCGCCCCGCACACCTTCCACATCGGCGACGACGCCCCCGGCATCATCGAGCACGCCGGCGATCTGCTCACCCACGTCCACCTGGCGGACTGCTTCGACCACACCGCGTCCTCCGGCAACCGCTACATCCTCAACCCGCCCGGCACCACGGCTCGCATCCACCAGCACCTGAACATCGGTGAGGGCGAGGTCGACTTCGCCGAACTCTTCCGCGAGCTGGGCGCACACGGCTTCGACGGCACCCTCACCGCCTGCGTCTTCGCCTGGGAGGAGCAAGCGAAGGAGTCCTCCCTGTTCATGCGGGAGAAGGTCGACGAATACCTGGCCACCTGGAAGTGACGCTGCCGCCCCGGCACGTCACAGCGGCTCCGGTCGGGTGGGCTCGGCCACCCCAAGACAGCAAGTCCGTAAGGCCGTGAGTCTGTGCGGACCAACACAGCCGTCGGCGCACATGCCCTCCAGGAGCGGCGCGTATACCGGCCGACTCGCGGAAACGATGGCGTCCCGCCGGGTGGTGCGGCCGATCCACGGGCCGGAACTCACAGACCACGCCGGGCACTTCGACGGACTGGGGCACTCCTGGCGCCCCACCGAGCCGTTTCGTGTGCCGCGGCGGCGAAAGGACCGTCACGAGCCGGGCGCCGGACGACGAAGCACGTGATCGCCCGCACCACCACGCGGGACGCGACCGCGGAAACACTGGCCGCCGCTCTCATGGCGGCCACCGGGACGTCTCCCGCAACGTCGTCCTGGCCGAGACCTCACGGCACGGGCTGGTGATCGACTTCCCGGCGGCCGTCCTGGTGCTGGCCCGGCGCTGCGACGACGAGACGCCGTTCCGCGCGTACGGCGCCTGGATGGCTCCGACCGCGGCGGGACCGGCCCCATCGACCGGCCCTGGTTCTCAGTGGCGACGACTCCGCCACGTAGTCCGTTGTTGTCCTGACCGGCGGCACGATCGCCCCTGACGAACACAGCAAGCGACCTCGACCGTGCCGCGCCGATAATGCGGGCCTTCTCCAAAAAGACGGTCATCGGGCTGTTGAGTGGGACCTACCAACAGCACCCCACGGTCGTACAGGAGAAGTCCGGCGCGGCGAGTGGCACGGGTCAGAGGACAGGCGGGATCGATCAGTCGGTGCCGCAGCCCGTCACCGTACGCGATGAAGGCGAGCGGACTGCCTTGCGGTAGCAGTCGGCCGACGGCGCGTGGCGTCCGGCGCTGGACAACCCGCGGTCGCGTTGCCCCTACACCTTCCCCACGGCGACGTCGTGGGCGTGCCGGTCGATCACGACGGCGTCGGGGCGGGATCGGGGCCGACCAAGGTCGCAAGGACGCGCGAGAACCGACCTGTCTGGCGTTCCACAGGGGGAACGTGGACCGGGTCTGCTCGCCCCGTCTGCGTCATTGCGCGTCGGCCGTTGGCCACGGCCCCGCTGCCCGGCGTGCCCGTCAGACCCACGGCGCGGCCACGACGAAGGAACGGCTGGATCGATACGCGGCCGTGTTCTCGGAGGGGTCGAGCCAGAGTTGGCGATCGGCCCGGTGACGGAGGTAGCGGCCAGGGAAGTTGTACGACTCCAGGGAGACCGAACCGTCGGCGGCGCCGGAGCGGACGCAGAAGGTGGCGTCCTTCTGGAAGACGGCGGATCCGTCGTTGGCGTCCAGCCGGAGCCGGAAGAAGTAGTGCCGCAGATATCTGCCCGCAGCGTCCCTGAGCGAGTAGCAGTCGGGGTCGGCGAGGCCGGGAACGAACGTGAACGTGGCGGCCCGTCGGTCAACCTCGGAGCCGGCCGCACCGACCCCGTCCAGTACGCCCAGGCGGCCCGACTGGCTCACATAGTCGCCGGGTTCGTCGACCGACCGCAGGGCATGCGGCCCAGAAAGCCGCGTGGCAGCCGCAGTTGTCCGGAGCGGCGAGGCGGTTGGAGTCACCGAAGGGGACACCAACAGGGTCGGCGAAGCGGATATTCCTGGAGCCGGGGCCGTGGTGGGCGACAGCCCGGCCGCGGCGGCGGGGCGTCGAGCCGACTCGTGTGCCGGTGTAACCGCGTACCAGGCCACACCGGCAGCCGCGAGCACAACGGTACCGGCGGTCGCCGCGGCCACCGGCTTGGCAGTCAGTTTGCCGAGCAGTCGAGCCAGCCGCCGCGCGTCGCCCGCAGCGTGTGCGCCCGCACCCGTCGTTCCCCCGGTCGAGCCCAGGGCCGAAACCCCGCCCAGCACCAGCCCGACCAGGCCGATCGGCACGGGCACCAGCGCGAAGCCGCCCAGCAGCGCCTCCGCCGGTACCAGGTCGGACGCGTTGAACAGACACTGTGGGCACTCGCGGACATGGCGTGCCAGCCGCTTGCGCCACAGGGCGGAGGGCCGTCCGTCCCAGGAGGTGAGCGCGGCGGTCAGTGCCGTGCAGCGGGGTGCGACGGTCATCGCGCGCACGATGGCGCGTGCTGTCTCCAGCCGTTCCTTGACTCGCTGAACGCGTACCGCGGCGTGCTGCGGGGTGAGCTCGCAGGCTGCCGCGAGTTCGCCGCGGGTCAGTTCACCGGCGGCCTCCATCCACCAGAGCGCGAGCACCTCGCGTTCCTCGTCCTCCAGCCAGCGGGTCGCTTCCGTCGCTTCACGTCGCTGTCCCGACAGTTGCAGGCGGAGAACAGCGAGATCGGCGAAGTCGGCCTGCGGATCCGCCTCATGGGCGCCTTCATCCAGAGACGCCGTGATCGCCTGAGCCCGTCCGCCGCGCCACCGGTCGCGGATCTGTCGCACGGTGATGGCGACCAGCCAGGACCGGAACCGATCCGGTTGTTCCAGTCCGGGCAGTCCATCCAGGACTCGCAGCATCGTCTCCTGGACCACGTCGTCGACGTCGCTGTGCCCGTCCAGTGCCCGGCCGACGATGTTGTAGACCAGCGGCAGCCAGTCCCGAATCAGCTGTTCCGATGCCTGCCGGTCTCCGGCCTGCGCAGCCACGACAACGGCGATGTCCGGCTGTGTCTGCACGTCCTGCGAGCGCACCCGCCCCACCTTTGACCCTTCGACATGTGGATGTAGGTAGATGTAGAGGGTCGTCAGTGTGCCAGTAGTGAGACCGGCGGCTCGCAGGGGCAGAGGGCAGTTGCAGTTCGTTGCGCGGTTTGGCTGTCCGCGATCTGCCCGCACGTCTCCTGCCTGTACGACCCGATCCGATGGATGCCAGGAGCCAACCAGTGTCAGTCAGCCACGGCGGCCGCCTGACCGCCGGTCCCGCCGTCGTGACTGAGCCACTCTCCTCGTCCTCGCTCTTCGGAGCGACGTTTGTCCTGCCGGGTGTGTCCCGGGGGTACCGGGAAGGGGGGGGGGCCCCGGGGGGGGGGGGGGGGCCCCCCCCCCCCCCCCCCGCTTTCAGTAGGGCCGCGGGTCGAACAGCCGTAGTTTGGACACGGCGCCAAAGGGGTTGGCACCCGGGTGGGGAACAAACC